>JBKCEY010000429.1:0-40222 GCA_046304115.1 Burkholderiales bacterium
GAACCAGAGGGCCGCGTTGACCGCAGCCCGGCAAGGCCAGGAGGGCAACAAGGGCGATGGCTGGGGCCGCTACAATGCGCGCCGCGCGCACTTTCATCATCAGGCCAGCATAGCATGAGCACTAACGCCTTTCTTGCCGCAGCACAGGCCACTCTGGATGTCATCGAGTCGGCGCTGGGGGCACTGGCCGACCAGACCGACATCGATATCGACATCGATCGTCAGGGCAACGTCCTGAAGGTCGTGTTCGACAGCGGCGCCACCCTGGTCATCAACAGTCACGAGGCAGCCCAGGAGATCTGGGTGGCTGCGCGCACTGGTGGATTTCATTATCGGCTGCAGGACAATCAACGCTGGATTGACGGGCGTTCGGGCGATGAGCTCTTTGCGGTCCTGTCGAGGCTGGTGAGCGAACTCTCGGGCCAGCACGTGTTGCTGTCGTCGCGCGGCGACTGACCCCAAGGCCCCTTGCAGCCGACGTCACACGGGTTTTGAGAGCGTGCTGCGTGCAAGTTCGATGGCCTCGAGCAACCGGTCGGTGCTGCCGACCTGATTGGCCAGAATCAGAATGAGACGGCTGTTGAGCCTCAGGCTGTCGGCCTCCGACAGATCCCGATGCGCATCGATGAGCGCCTGATAGAAGTCATCAGGCCGATCGATGTTGGGGTCGGTGATCAATGCTGCTGCTGGATGGTCGGCCATGGCGATCCGGATCTTCGATGCTGGGCTAAGAGGCTAAGAGGCTAAGAGGCTAAGGGACTACGGGGCTACGGAGCTACGGAGCAACCGGGCTGATCGGCTGATCGGCTGATCGGCTGATCGGTCGAGACGTCCGAGCGCGCGCTCGAGCGCACGCGCAATGGCCTCGGGATCGAGGCTGCGCCAGCGGGCGCAGACATGCTGGTCGGGTCGCAGCAGCACGACGGTGCCGGATCGGGCCGCGCAACGCTCGCGCAGCAGACCCCGGGTGTCTTGCCAGAGGCCCGCGAGGAGCCCCCCAGGCAGGGCCTGGCCGTGTGCTTCGTTCAGTGGCTGATCTGCGCTCACGATGCGATGCACCCGCAGTTCGGGCAGACCCAGGTCGCTCAGGCGGCGGGCCATCGCCTGCAGGGCCGCAGCGCCGGGCTGTGTGCCGTCCTCATCGAACACCAGCAGGGCGAATCCCTCACCTGAAAGGGCTCGCAGCCACCAGGTGGGCTGACCCCGCGCATCAGTCAGGGGGGCATCGACACTGGGCGCGCCCGGACGCATGCCCGGGGCGGCGCAAGGTCCTGCGGCAGGCGGATCGGGCGTATTGGCAGGGCTGGTCTCCAGTACCGTCGGCACCGAGAGCCGGCCGCTGTTGACCAGTCGGCGGGCAAAGGGCTGTGTTGCGGCCAGTTCAAGCGTGGCGTCGCGCAGGGCTTTTGCTGCGGCGGACTTCGGGGTGATGAAGTCGGTGCTGCGGGTGGAGTTGAGAATGTTCTCGTCGGCTGCCACTTCGCGCTCAAGGGCCCAGTGATCGAGTACGGCCTGCGAGGCCTGCCGATTGACCACCGCCGCCAGCCGCCAGGCCAGCGCGTCGGCGTCCTGGATGCCCGAGTTGGCGCCGCGCGCGCCAAAGGGCGAGACCTGATGGGCGCTGTCACCGGCAAACAGCACATGCCCGTGACGAAAGCGCTCCATGCGACGGCACTGGAAGGTGTAGACGCTGGTCCAGACCAGTTCGAAGTCGCGATCGCCCATCATGGCGCGCAATCGAGGCAGTACGCGCTCTGGCTGACGCTCGAGCTCCGGGTCGGCATCCCAGCCCAACTGAAAATCCACCCGCCAGACATTGTCGGCCTGCCGGTGCAGCAACACAGACTGCCCCGGATGAAAGGGCGGATCAAACCAGAACCACCGCTCGGTCGGATAGTCGGCCTTCATCAGGACATCGGCGATCAGGAATCGGTCATGAAAGACCTGACCGCGGCTCTCCAGTCCCATCATGCGGCGGGTTGGGCTGCGGGCACCATCACAGGCGACGAGCCAGTCGCATTCGAGCCGATAGCTTCCCTCGGGTGTATCGATCCCGATCATGACCGATTCAGGACCCTGCTGAACTTCTGTGACCCGATGGGCCCAGCGCAGATCAAGCGCTGGCAGGGCCCGGGCCCGTTGCACCAGGATGTCCTCGAGGTGGTACTGCTGCAGGTTCACAAAGGCCGGCCGCTCATGACCCGCCTCGGGCAGCAGATCGAAGTGATAGATCTCGCCTTCGCGAAGGAATACCCGCCCGCGGTTCCAGCTCACGCCGCGCGCCACCACCGGATCGGCGCATCCCAGGCGATCCAGGATCTCGAGACTGCGCTTGGCGTAGCACACGGCGCGCGAGCCGGTGCTCACGGTGGTGTCATCATCAAGCACCACCACAGGCGTGCCGCGCTGGGCCAGGTCGATCGCCGTGCACAGCCCAACCGGGCCCGCCCCGATCACAACGACCGGATGGCGCACCGGCTGCAATGCATCCTGATCAGCACTGCGCTGATACGGAAACGGTATCGGGTTCTGCATGAGGGTGTTTGTACAAAAAGGGACTCGACCAGCCATTATCGATGACCAGGGTTTGAATCTTGCCTGCAGCAGGGGGTGTCCCCGGCTTGGGATCCCTCCGGGGTCCTGTTCAATCGGAGTTCCCGTTCAATCCGCGGTCCCGTTGAATCCGTGGTCCCGTTCAATCCGTGGTCCCGTTCAAGCGGAGGTCTCGCATGATGTTCTCGAACCTGCGACCCGACCATCCGGGTCAACCGCCCCGACCGAATCCCGATCGGCCAGGACCCTGGCCCTGGCCGTTTGAGCATCCTCAGTTCGATTGAATGGCCGAAGAATTAACCCTTAGGAGTTAATTTTGAGCGGATCAGACATGGATTACAGAGCAATTTCTGACAAATGTTACAGAGTTGTGTTGAGATTATTGCCATCTCGTAGGAAGTCCATCTGAATGAAGCCGAACAGGGGCCTGCAAGCCCCCGACCTCGCGTCCTCCGTACGCCATGACCTGCGCAATCCGCTCGGGGCCATTGCCCATTGGGTGCAACTGCTCGAGACGCCCGACCTCGATGCCGAACTGCGACAGCGGGCCCTGCAAGGCATCCGCACGGCAATCACTGAACAGCTCAACCAGATCGAGCAGCTGTCCGAACTGCTCGAGCAATCGAGCGAAGCCGACCCGGACGGCCCTCAGGTGTCGGTCTTGCCCCCAGCCCATCCGCGGGTCGACCTGTTCGACGTTCTGAATCAGATGGCTGAATCCATCCCTCCTGCCCTGCGCACGCGCCTTCAACGGCGAGACCAGCGGCCCGTTCGCTCCGCCCTCATTCATGCCGATGAATCCGCGCTCGTGCAGGCGCTGACCACGCTGGCCACGCTGGGGCTCAAGCAGTTGCTGGATCATGAGCAGCTTCTGCTTGGCCTTCAAACACCCGCGCCACTGGGCGCCTGCCGCATGGTCTTGCAAGTGCAGGTCGTGGGAGAGCCCATCGAGCGGCCCTGGCGGATTCTGTCCGACACCGGCTCCGTGCGGGGCCTGGCCGTCATGCATGCGCGTTCTGTGCTGAGCCTGCATCGGGCGGATGTGCGCATCGTCACAACCGATCATGCCGACGACACGGTGATCCTTGACTTTCCGCTGATTGAACTGGCCTTTGATGAAACCTGATATGCGCCATGTGCTGATCGTTGACGACGAAACCAATTCCGCTCAGGCCCTCAGTGCACTGGTCCAGGAGCAGGGCTATTCCACGGCGGTGGCCTCCTCACTGCGTGAAGCCCGCCAGCAGCTCATGCTGATGCCGGCGCAGGCAGTCATTCTTGATCTGCATCTGCCCGACGGCAACGGATTTTCCCTGCTCGAAGATGCTGCGCTGGTTGCAGGCGCCGAGATCATTCTGGTGACCGGTCATGCCAGCATCGAGTCTTCGGTACGCGCGCTGCGCCTGGGTGCGGTGGACTATCTCGTCAAGCCCGTGCAACCGGCGCAACTCAAGCAGGTGCTGCAGCGCCTGGGTCAGGGTCGTGAGGTGAGGGCAGATATCCAGAAGCGAGCGGCTGAAGTGCCGCAATCAGGACAGTTTGGACGTCTGATCGGCGAATCTGCCGCCATGCAGCGGGTCTATGCGCAGATCGCCCGGGTGGCGCCCACCGCGGTCAATGTCTTCATCGTGGGGGAGTCCGGAACGGGTAAGGAACTGGTCGCCCAGACCCTTCATGAACTGTCGCGCCGGCGGCGCGCCCCCTTGCTGTCGGTCAATTGCGGCGCGATTTCGGCGCAGTTGATCGAAAGCGAACTCTTTGGTCACGAAAAGGGCAGCTTCACCGGGGCCAGCCGTCAGCATCGGGGATATTTCGAAAGGGCTGATGGCGGCACGCTCTTCCTGGATGAGATCACCGAGATGCCCATGGATCTGCAGGTCAAGCTGCTGCGGGTGCTCGAGACCGGTGCATTCACCCGGGTAGGTTCTGAGGATCCGATCCAGACCGATGTGCGAATCCTGGCCGCCACCAACCGCAATCCTCACGAAGCCGTCAGTGCCGGTCGCTTGCGCGAGGATCTGTTCTATCGGCTCGATGTCTTCGAGATCGCACTGCCTGCGCTGCGCGCGCGTGCGGGTGATGCGACCCTGCTGGCCAAGACCTTCCTGCGCGAAGTCAATGAACTCGAAGGGCTCGAGTTGTCGTTCAGCGAGGGTGCCCTGAAGGCGCTTGAGACCTATAGCTGGCCGGGCAATGTCAGGGAGCTGCGCAATGTGGTGTGCCGATCGGCCCTGATGGCTGATGGCAAACGGATCGAAGAGTTGGCCTTGCCCGAAGTGCCGAACACTGCAGCACATGCGGTGGGCAACGGGACATTGAAGTCATCGGTTGGATCGACGATTGCTCAAGCCGAGCGTGACCTGATCCTGGCTACGCTCGAGCATTGTCATGGCCTGCGTGAACCCACTGCCGAGATGCTGGGCATCAGCCTCAAGACCCTCTACAACCGCCTGCGGGACTACGGTCAGAGCCCGGCCTGATTGGCCTGCAGGGCTGAGCTCAGCCCCCCTCCTGATCGGCCGGCAGGGCTGAGCTCAGAGCCCCACCTGATTAGCCCCAGCCATGCGACGCATCTCGACCGGAGGAATCCGTAACGCGTCGCGATACTTCGATACCGTGCGACGAGCCACCTGGATGCCGCGCTGCTCGAGCATTCGCGCCAGCCGGATATCGGACAGCGGAGATTGCGGATCTTCGGCCTGGACCAGCTCCTGGATGACTGCACGAACTGCGGTGGCGGAGCAGGGCGTGCCGGCTGCGGTGCTCACATGACTGCCAAAAAACCGCTTGAATTCCAGTAGCCCGCGCGGCGTAGCCATGTACTTGCGGCTGGTCACGCGCGAAACGGTTGATTCATGCATGCCGGTGCGGGCGGCGATTTCGGCCAGCGTAAGCGGACGCATGGCCATCTCGCCATAGTCGAAATAGCGACTCTGGTGGTCGATGATCGCCTGAGCCACCTGCTGAATCGTCTGAAAACGCTGGTGCACGTTGCGTACGAGCCAGCGCGCTTCCTTCATGCATTGCGCAATCTGGCCGTCAGGTTCGCGCGTACCCCGCATGAGGGCGATGTTGCGACGGTGGATGCGCACCTTCGGGACGACTTCCGGGTTGATGAAGGCCGTCCAGCGACCCGCCTGGCGTCGCACGATGACATCGGCAACCACGAATTGCGGTGATTCGCTGTCGAAGGCACTGCCGGGTCGGGGAACAAGACTGCGCAGCAGCTGTACCGCCGCCTGCAGCTCAGCGGCGGTGCAGCCCAGAGCCCTCTGGATCGCGTTGAAATCATGCTGCGCAAGTTCGCGCAGGTGAAGCCGCACAATGGTCATTGCCAGCGCCGTCATGTTCTGGCTCTGTGTCTGTGTCTGTGTCTGTGTCGGGCGGCCTGCCCGTTCCTGCAACTGCAGCAGCAGACATTCAGCGACATCGCGTGCGCCCACGCCCAGAGGATCCATGGATTGCACATGACGCAGCGCGATCCGAAGCTCGTCTTCAGCAGGCGCGGGATCCGTTGGACAGAAGGCTGCGATGTCCTCAAGCGATGTGCGCAGGTAGCCCGCCTCATCGATGGCCTCGATCACGGTTTCGACCAGCAGCCGATCGCGCGCCGAGAGTCTGAGCACACCGGCCTGTTCGCGCAGATGCTCGCGAAGCGATGGGGCCCGTCCCACCTGACTCCAGGCCTCAGAGGCATCCTCATCCGGCCTGGAGCCGGCATTGCCTGAGTCACCGGTGTCGGCCCACAGCAGGTCGTCCTGCCGGCCTGAGTCAGATCCTTCGTCGTTGAACGCGGTGTCGGCCTCGGCTCGGCTGGCTGCTTCATCGTTGGCGGGCCCGGAAAACGCATCGCCGGACCCCTCGCTTTCTGCGCCGGAATCAGACCCGTCATGAAGCTCGGACGCATGCTGCGACGACAGTGATGACAGCGAGCCCGCCTCGGCCTGAGAGCCCTCCTCGGACACCCGAGTCTGGCCATCCTGCGGGGTATCGAGTCGCTCGAGGAAAGGGTTGTCTCCAACCACCTCATCCACCTGTTGTGCAAATTCAAGATTCGACAGCTGCAGCAACTGGATCGCACGCTGCAGCAAAGGGGTCATGGTCAGGTGGGTCGACTGACGCAGGGACAGGCTCATGCTCATGGGTTCACCTTGGGAGTCCGTAGTGGCATCGCTTCACTGCGAGCGTCTGCACTGAGCCGCAAGCTTCGTGCCATGGGCCTGGATGGACTGAAAAGCGAGGAAACATCCCGTGGCCTCGGTCGCTTGCTCAGTGACGGCTTCGGTAATTCGGGTGTGCCGATCGGTCAGACTGACCGGCCTGCGGTTTCAGTGTCGGGTCGGTGCCTGGATCGACGCTGTGATTCGGGTGCCGGTTTGTGGCTGCGACTTGATCCGAAGATGGCCCTGCACCGCGCGCAGCCTGGCTCGCATGCCCCGGATGCCTTCATGTCCGGCGCCTACCCGATCCGTCCGGAATCCGTGACCGTCATCCGTGATGACCAGCCGGATGCGGCCTTTCACGCACTCGAGTTTCAGTGAGGCCTTGCGGGCACCGGAGTGTCGGTGCAGATTGGTCAGACACTCCTGGGCGCACCGATAAAGCGCCAGAGCCGCCATGCCATCGAGCTGGGCCTGCGGACTGACCGAGAGGGTCATTTCGCCCGAAAAGCGCGAGGCGAAATCGCGCGCCACGGCCTCGATGGCGATGGGCAGGCCAAACTGCTCGAGCGCGCTGGGATGCAGGCCCTGAACGACCCGGCGCAGCTCGACCTGACCGTCCTTGAGCAGGGTCTCCAGCCGCTGCAGCCGACCGGTCCAATCGGTTCGTGAGTGACTGCGGTGGGTTCGCAGCCAGGCCACATCCAGACGGGCGGCCGTGAGGACACTGCCGAGTTCGTCATGCAGCTCCTGTGCGAGCTGGCTGCGTAAGGCGTCGCTCGACTCGGGTGCCGATGCTGCGGTCGGCATCGTGCTGTGTCGGATTGCAGAGGGCATGTGTGCGACCGGCCGGTCGACACTGCGTGAGTGTGTGGGAGTGGGACGCTGACTGGGCACGGCATTTGCCTCCTGATCGCTGGAACACGCCTGTTGGCGGCCTGTGGGCTCAGGCAAACGCCATGCCTGCAACGCCTCAACCTGCGTGTTGACCTGAGATCTCGCAGTCCCCTTTCATCGCCAGGAGAGCTTCCATGATGACCAGTCCATCGAGCAGAAAGATCCGTGTCGCCATCTGCGACGACCATCCCATCGTACGCGCGGGTTTCCGCCAGTTTCTTGACGGACAATCCGACATGGATGGTGTGCGTGAAGTCGAAAACGGGCGCGAGGCGCTCGAGCTTGTGCGCAACGATCTGTGCGATGTCCTGTTGCTCGATATCTCCATGCCGGGGCAGAACGGGGTGGACGTCCTGCGGGCCGTCAAGCTGCGCCGGCCTGACCTGCCGGTGCTGATGCTCTCGGGCTTTCCTGAGCAGCACTACGCCTTGCAGATGCTCAAGCTCGGGGCCAGCGGTTATCTGCCCAAGGACTGTGAGCCGACCGATCTGCTCAGGGCGGTACGCTCGGTGGCTCAGGGCCGTCGGTTCGTGACGGAGGCTGTCGGCGATCTGCTCGCCAATGGTCTGGGCGGCAACAATGACGAACCCCCCCACGCCCAGCTGTCCGATCGGGAGTTGCAGGTCTTTCTGCGCCTGGCCAAGGGCGAATCGGTCACTGCGATCGCCAATGTGCTCAATCTGAGCTTCAAGACCATCAGCACCTATCGATCGCGGGTCCTCGAGAAGCTCAATCTTCGGTCCAACAGCGATGTGACCTACTACGCCATGAAGAACGGGCTGATCGAGTAACCGTCGCTCAGAACATCTGGTCGCGCACGCGATCGCCCGTGGCGCCGCTGCCCAGGCCTTCCTCGGTCAGCCCGAGGGAGGCGACGCCTTTGCCTGGCACCGATTCTGCGAAGTACCACTCGCCGTTGACCTGAACCACCCCGGGTGGTGGGTCCGGTGTGCGGTCGGGCACGCCCTTGAGCGCGACTTCCATGGCGTCGATCCAGATGGGCAGTGCAAGACCGCCCCCGGTCTCGCGATCGCCGAGCTTGCGGGGTTTGTCATGACCGACCCAGGCCACGCCGGCCAGACCGGGCTGGTAGCCCGCAAACCACGCGTCATGCGAATCGTTGGTGGTGCCGGTCTTGCCCGCCAGATCCTGGCGTTTCAGGCGAAGGGCCGCGGCTGCGGTGCCCTTGCGAACGACATCGCGCAGCAGGCTGTCCATGATGAAGGCATTACGGGCATCGATCACGCGGTTGGCCTCGTCGCCTGAGCGCACCGGCTGGGCCTGCGCAATGACCTTGCCACTGGAATCCGTGATCCGCGCAATGAGGTAGGGCTGCACCCGATAGCCCCCATTGGCGAAGACCGACATTGCGCCCACCATCTGCCATGGCGTGACCGAGCCTGCGCCCAGGGCCATCGTGAGGTAGGGGGGGTGGCGGGCTGCATCAAAACCAAAGCGCGTGATGTAGTCCTGGGTGTACTGCGTTCCGATCGCCTGCAGCAGGCGGATCGAGATCATGTTCTTGGACCGGGCCAGGCCCGCACGCAGGGTCATCGGACCGTCAAACTTGCCGTCGTAGTTCTTGGGCTCCCAGACCTGGCCGCCGGTGACCGAGGCACTCACGATCACAGGCGCGTCGTTGACCAGGGTTGAGGGCGTGAACCCGCGCTCGAGTGCCGCCGAGTACACAAAGGGCTTGAAGCTCGAGCCGGGCTGGCGCCAGGCCTGCGTGACCCGATTGAACTTGTTGCGATTGAAGTCAAAGCCACCCACCATCGACCGCACGGACCCATCGTCGGTACTCGCCGAAACATAGGCAGCCTGCACTTCTGGAAGCTGAGTGATCTCCCATCCCTTGGCGCTCTGGCTGATGCGCACCACGGCCCCGGGCGATAGACGCTTTGCTGGCTGAGCCTTGTCGGACAGCCAGCCGGCAACGAATTTCAGTCCATCGCCTTCGATATCAACGATCTGGCCGCGACTGCGGCTCACAGTGACCTTGCGTGGGCTGGCCTCCAGCACCACGGCCGGGTTGAACTCGTCGATGTCACCCGCTTCGAGCAGCGCTTCCTCGATCTTTTCTTCGCGCCGGGCCCGGTTGGCGGGCAGTTCGATGCGAGCCTCCGGGCCCCGATAGCCATAGCGCCGGTCATAGCCGATCACGGCCCGGTTGAGGGCCTGGGTGGCGGCGCGCTGATCGGCCGCGCGCAGGGTGGTGTAGACATTGAGCCCGGCAACATAAGCCTCTTCCCGGAACTGCTCGATGGTCAGTTGTCGCGCGAGTTCTGCGGCGTAGGGCGCACGCACGGCAAACTCGCTGCGTTCGGGCTGCAGCCGCAGGGGCTCGACCAGTGCGGCCTGGTAGAGCCGGTCATTGAGGTAGCCCAGAGCATTCATGCGACCCAGGATGTATTCCTGGCGGATGCGGGCCCGTTTGGGATTGACCACCGGGTTGTAGGCCGAGGGCGCCTTGGGCAGGCCCGCGAGCATGGCGGCTTCGGCTGCGCTGATCTGGGCGAGGGGCTTGCCGAAATAGATCTGCGCCGCAGAGGCAAAACCATAGGCACGCTGGCCCAGGAAGATCTGGTTGATGTAGATCTCGAGTATCTGCTCCTTGGTCAGGGCCTGCTCGATGCGGATCGACAGCAGGATCTCGTAGATCTTGCGGCTGTAGCTGCGTTCGTTCGACAAAAAGAAATTGCGAGCGAGCTGCATGGTGATGGTGCTTGCGCCCTGGGCCTTGCCTCCCGCCGCGACATTGGCGAGGGCAGCACGCACGATGCCCAGGATGTCAACACCGTGGTGCTCGAAGAACCGGTCGTCCTCGGCGGCGAGGATGGCCTGCTTCATGACGTCAGGCACCTCCTGGATGCGCACCACGCTGCGGCGTTCTTCGCCGAATTCTCCAATCAGGACGCCATCGGACGTGAAGATGCGAAGTGGCATCTTGGGCCGGTAGTCGGTAATGACATCGAGCGAGGGCAGTTTGTCCCAGGCCAGCACGGCTGTCAGGGCCAGCGCCAGACCGACGGTGCTGACCAGCACGGCCGGAATCAGCACCAGCCAGCCGATCAGGCCCAGACCCCGCTGGCGCCTTCGCCCCTGCTCAACGCCGCGGGGCCGGCTCGAAGGCCGCAGCCAATCGGACAGGGCAGACATGATCAGACGCCAGGAGCATTCAGGGGGAGCCGAGTATACCGGCCGATGTCATGGGCGGTGTCGGCACGTGCCCCCAGTCGACCATCGGCGAAGCGGCGCGACGAACGGGCATCGACAGGGGGATCGGCGGGACGCGCACGGGTTCGGCGGATTCCCGGAAAGCGTTACAGTGTCGTCAAGATTGATTGAATCCACCCTTGAAGCCGATGCCATGGGCCTGAGTCTGCCCGGATTGTCCCGTTCGCCTGCGCCCGCGCTGCTGGGTGTCGACCTCAGCACCCATCGGGTCAAGGTGGTCGAGCTCGCGCCCGAGGGCCGCGATCGGCTGCGGCTGGAGCGTTATGCGATCGAGCCGATCGAGCCGGGTGCCATCGTGGACGGGCAGATCGAAAAACCCGAGGCGGTCGCCGCAGCGTTGTCGCGGGCCATTGTTCGCAGTGGCAGCAAGGCCCGAAATGCGGCGCTCGCCCTGCCTTCATCGGCCGTGATCGCCAAGCGCATCCTGCTTCCGGCGGGCCTGAGCGACGAGGATTACGAAGTTCAGGTCGAGTCCGAAGCCAGTCAGTACATTCCCTTTGCGATGGATGAGGTCAACCTGGATTTCCAGGTGCTCGGACCCGCCGAGGGGTCGAGCGAGGATGTCGAGGTGCTGCTTGCGGCCTCGCGGCGCGAGCGCGTCGAGGACCGGGTGGCACTGGCTGAAATGGCTGGCCTCAAACCCATGGTGATCGATGTCGAGCCCTTTGCGGCCCGCCGCGTGATTGACCGGATCTGTACCTTTTTGCCCGACCAGGGCGCCGGTCAGGTGCTGGCTGTTTTCGACATGGGGCATGCCAACACCAGCCTGATGGTCCTGCTCGATGGCAAGACCGTCTTCGAGCGAGAGCAGCCCTTCGGGGGTGAGTTGCTCACCCAGGAGATTGCCCGTCACTTCGGTCTCAGCCTGGAGGAGGCCGAAGCGCGCAAGCGTGCAGCCGATCTGCCGGAGTCCTATGGTGATGATGTTCTGGCACCGTTTCTCGAGCAAGCGGCCTCCGAGGTTGCGCGCGCCATTCAGTTGCTCACCACCTCCACGCCCCACAACCATGTCGACCGCATCTTCCTGGCGGGCGGGGTGGCCGTGACTGCGGGGCTGGCCGAGGCCGTGGCCGACCGTACCCAGGTGGCTACCGAGATTCTCAGCCCCTTCCAGGGCATGGCCCTGTCCGATGCTTCGCGCCGCAAGAACCTCGAGCAGGATGCGCCTGCCCTGATGGTGGCCTGCGGTCTGGCCATGCGCCGGTTCAATCCCTGATGCCGCCGCCGATGCAAGCGCCCATCTACATCAACCTGCTGCCTCATCGCGAGGCTCGCCGCGAACAGCGCAAGCGCGAGTTCCTGGTCGTGATGGCGGGTGTGGCCGTGGCTGGCCTGGCGGCCGTCTTTGCGGGAGGTGTGGTCATTGACCAGGCCATCGAACAGCAGGCCCGCCGCAATCAGTTCATCAAGGGCGAGAACACCAAGCTCGATGCCCAGATCGCCGAAATCCGTGCGCTTCGCGAGGAGATCGCGGCCCTGCGGGCGCGCCAGCAGGCGGTCGAAAACCTGCAATCCGATCGCACCCTGCCGGTTCGTCTGTTCGATGAACTCTCCCGTCTGACGCCCGAAGGCGTGTTGCTGCGCCAGTTGCGCCAGGATGAGCGCAAGGTGAGCCTGTCCGGTCATGCGCAGTCCAATGAACGTGTGGCCGAGTTCCTGCGCATCCTTTCCGAAAAAAGCCCCTGGCTCGAGCGCCCCGAGCTTGGAGAGATCAAGGAGGTGACCCTGCCCCCGCCAGCGGGTACGCGCGAGAAGGATCGCGACCGGGACAGCCGCAAGGTCTATGAGTTCTCGCTCAACCTCATGATCCGGCGCTCTGACGCTGCCCAGGCCCGCTGACATGGCCCGCCAGACTTTGCCCTTGCTCAATGCGGATCGCCTGCGAGCCCAGTTCCAGGGGCTGAGCGGTCGCCATCCGGGACTTTGGCCCCTGCTGCCGCGGGCGCTGTTGCTGCTGGGCCTTTTTGCAGCCATCGTGGCGGTGGGCTACAGCCTGTACTGGCGCGACCTGTTCGATCGCCTCGAGGCCGGAGAGACCGAAGAGGTTCGTCTCAAGGCGGCCTATACCGAAAAGATCCGTCTGGCCGTGAATCTGCCCGCGCTGCGCAAGCAAAAGGAGCAGGTTGACCAGTACGTCAGTCAGCTTGAAAAGCAGCTGCCCAGCAAGGCCGAAATGGATGCGCTGCTGTCCGATATCAATACGGCCGGCGGCATCCGGGGTGCCACCTTGCAATTGTTCAAGCCCGGGCAGGTCACGGCGCGCGAGCACTATGCCGAGTTGCCGATCACGGTCCGGGTGGCCGGGCAATTCCATGATCTGGCTTCATTTGCCAGCGATCTGGCTAACCTGCCCCGCATCGTGACCCTCAACAACATGACCATCACCCTGGCCGACAAGACCGGGGTACTCACCCTGGATGCGGTGGCCAAGACCTTCCGGTATCTCGACAGCGAAGAGATTGCTCAGCAGCGCCAGGAGGCTGCACGGCGCAAACCCGGCCAGCCCGGAGCGCGCCCTGGAGCCCCTGCGGGCAACCGACCGCCGGCCGCAGCGCCGGCTCCCGCATCGAGTGCAGCACCAGCCAAGTCGGGCAAGCCATGATCCTGAGCCCGTTCTCGTTCCTCCCGATTCGCCAGAATGCAACCGGCCGGCTGCGCCGCCCGTTTTCGCTTGGGCTGGTCGCCGTGGTGGCGGCCTGCCTGCAGGGTTGCGACAGCGGCCATGCCGACCTGCAGTCCTGGATGGACGAAACACGCCGCAACACCCCCATCCGGATCGACACGGTGGAAGAGCCCAAACGCTTCGAGCCCTTTCGCTATCAGGCCGACAAGGCTGCCGATCCGTTTGCGATGACCCGGCTGAGGGCCATGGCCAGTGCAGCGGCTTCGGCAGGCTCGCCAGCGTCTGCCAACGCGGGCGTGCGGCCCAACGACAAGCGCGTGCGCGAGCCGCTGGAAGCCTTTCCGCTTGATCTGTTTCGCATGGTGGGCAGCCTTCGTCGCGGACGTGAGCAGATCGGCTTGCTGCGTGCCGAAAATCAGCTCCACCAGATCCGGGTGGGTCAGTACATCGGCCAGAATCATGGCCGCGTCGTGCAGATCAGTGATGAACGCATCCTGATCCGCGAAATCGTCGAAGATGCCGCGGGCGAGTGGACGCAGCGCGACACCGAAATGCGCCTCCAGGAGAGCGCCTCATGAGACAGATTGTTCGCCTGTTCTGCGCGTTTGCGCTGTCGTTCACGGCTGGCATCAGCCCCGCCCTTGCCCAGGCTGCGGCGTCGGGCAACGCCATCGAGAGAATCGAGAGCGCCGCCCAGGGTGGCAATACGGTCGTCACGCTGACCCTCAAGGACGCGCCCGCAGCCGCGCCCGGGCTCTTCGTGATCAGCAATCCGGCGCGGCTTGTCCTGGATTTCGTGGGCACCGCCAACGGGATCGGCCAGAACTCCGTGAGCCTGGCCACGGGCGAGGCGCGTTCGGCGCAGGTGGTGCAAGCGGCTGAGCGCACCCGTGTGGTGTTCAGCCTGCGCCGTGCGGTCGCGCACACCCTGCGTCTGGAAGGTCGCACCGTGCAGCTCACGCTGGCGCCCGTGACCTCGGCCGACCCGTCCTCCTCGGCCTATCGGCTCGGCGCTGCCGAATCGGGGGCCATCCATACCTTGCGCGAAGTCGACTTCCGTCGCGGGCCTTCGGGTGAAGGCCGCATCGTGGTCGAGATGTCCGACGCCTCGGCCGGCGTCGACATCCGGCAGCAGGGCCAGCAGCTGCTGGTTGATTTCCAGCGCACGCGCCTGCCCGAGGCCCTGCGCCGTCGCCTCGATGTGGCGGATTTCGGCACGCCGGTGCGCACCGTGAGCAGCTTCGAGCAGGGCGATGCCACGCGACTCGTGATCGAGCCCTCGGGTCAGTGGGAACACAACGCCTATCAGAGCGACACCCGGCTGGTGATCGAGGTCAGGCCCGTACGGGCTGACGCGTCACGGCCCGCAGGTGCCGCACGTCCGGGTTACAGCGGCGAGAAGCTCTCGCTCAATTTCCAGAATGTCGATGTCCGTGCGCTCCTGCAGGTGATTGCCGATTTCACGAACCTCAACATCGTGGTGCGCGAGACCGTGACGGGCGCGCTGACCCTGCGACTGAAGGATGTGCCCTGGGATCAGGCCCTCGACATCATCCTGCAGGCCAAGGACCTGGGCATGCGCCGCAATGGCAACGTGATCGTGGTCGCTCCGTCCAAGGAGATGTCGGACCAGCTCAAGGCCGAGCATGAATCGCGCAAGGAAATCGCCGCAGTCGAGCCCACACGGGTCGAGACCTTCAAGCTCAATTACCAGAAGGCTGAGACCGTGCAGAAGCTGCTCTCTGACGAGAAGCAGCGTGTGCTCTCCAAATCGGGCAGTGCGGTGTTCGATGAGCGCACCAACACGGTCTTTGTGCGCGACACGGGCTCGCAGCTCGAAGAAGTGCGTCGCATCATCGCCCAGCTCGATGTACCGGTTCGCCAGGTGCTGATCGAGGCCCGTATCGTCGAGGCCGACGACGGCTTTTCTCGCAACCTCGGCATCAAGTGGGGTCTGAACGACATTCGCAGTACCGTCGCGGGCGCGGGTTCGCGCATCGACCCGGTCACGGGTGCGGCCACCGCCGTCAATGTCCCGGTCTACGGGCCGGGCTCTGCGCTCGTGGGCAGCAATGTCTACTCCACGGTGTCGGGCAATCTGCAGGGCGCGGCCGACCTGTCCTCGCAGCTGGGCAGCAACCTCAGTGGCACCAACCTCATCGGCCTGGGCCGGCCGACGGCCGTGGGCAATACCAATTTCGTCAATCTTCCGGCGGCTGCCATCAATGGCGTGAATCCCGCCAGCGTGGCGATCAGCCTGTTTGGCTCGTCGCTCACCCGCTTCATCAATCTCGAACTCTCCGCGCTCGAGGCCGATCAGCGTGGCAAGGTGGTCTCGAGCCCCCGAGTGCTCACCGGCGACAAATCCAAGGCCATCATCGAGCAGGGCACCGAGCTGCCCTATCAGGCAGCCACCTCCAGCGGCGCCACCCAGATCCAGTTCAAGAAGGCCTCGCTCAAACTCGAAGTCACGCCGCAGATCACGCCCGAAGGCACGGTGATCATGAAGGTGGCCGTCAACCGTGATGCCGTGGGTCAGCTCACCCCGGCCGGCTTTGCCATCAACACCCGTGCGGTGCAGACCGAGGTCCTGGTCGAAAACGGCGGCACGGTGGTCATCGGCGGCATCTACGAGCAGACCGAGATCAACCGGGTCAACAAGGTTCCGCTGCTCGGTGACGTGCCGTATGTGGGTGGGCTCTTTCGCAGCACCTCACGGACCAGCAACAAGACCGAACTGCTGGTCTTTCTGACCCCCAGGGTTGTGACCGACACGGCGATGGCGCGCTAGCTCCGGGGGCAGGCTGCAGCAGGGCCCCGGCGCCCTCCAGTATCCTAGGCGGATGTCCAGTTCATCCGTCCCGTCCCTGCGCGACGCGGCCACCCTACCGAGCCACGGTGCGGCGGCGGCGCATCCTGAGGCGCCCGCAGGGGTCGCTCCATCGGGGTCGGCCGAACCCGCAGGTCTGATCTGCCTGGTGGGCATGATGGGGGCCGGCAAGACCACGGTCGGCAAGCGTCTGGCCCGTCGGCTTGGATGGGCGTTTGTCGATTCCGATCGCGAGCTTGAGGCGCGCCTGGGCGTGTCCATTCCAACCATCTTCGATCTGGAGGGTGAGGTCGGGTTTCGTCGTCGTGAATCCGAACTCATCCAGGAACTCGCCTTGCGGCGCGGCACGGTCCTGGCGACCGGGGGTGGTGCAGTGCTCGACCCCGAGAACCGGCGCGCTCTGCATGAGCAGGGGCATGTGGTTTATCTGCGCGCGACCGTGCAGGATCTCTGGCATCGGTTGCGCCGGGATACCACCCGCCCCCTGTTACGTGCGCCCGATCCCCGTGCCCGCATCGAGGCCCTGGTCCGGGATCGTGAGCCCCTCTATCAGTCCGTAGCCCATCAGGTGGTGGAGACCGGACGCCAGCCCGTCGAGCGGGTCGTGGATGCCCTGCTGGCCGACTGGCCCGGTCGCGTTCATCACGCCCCGGCGAATTCGGTCGATCCTTCCCAGCTGCCCGATCCGGTCGATCCGGTCGATCAGGCCAGTCAGGCCGATCCAGTCAATCCTGTCGATTCCGAAGGACGCTCATGATTCAGGTTGAGGTGGCGCTTGCCGAGCGCTCCTATCCCATCCTCATCGGCCAGGGCCTGCTGGGCGCCTGTGAGCCGTTGCTCAGGCTCGCCAGCGGGCGCATGGTGGCGATCGTCACCGATGACCAGGTCGGCCCGCTCTATGCCGCTGGCCTTGAAGCCGCCTTGCAGGGCGTTGCCGCCTCGCGGGTGACCGTGACCCTGCCTCACGGTGAGGCTCACAAGGGGTGGGGCACGCTCGAGCGCATCTTCGATGCCTTGCTCGAGGCCCGCTTTGATCGGGGTGCCCTGATCGTGGCGCTGGGTGGTGGCGTGGTCGGCGATATGGCGGGTTTTGCAGCGGCGGTCTATCAACGCGGTATCGACTTCGTTCAGGTGCCGACCACCCTGCTGGCCCAGGTCGATTCATCGGTCGGCGGCAAGACCGGCATCAACCACCCACTGGGCAAGAACATGATCGGGGCCTTTCATCAGCCTCGTCTCGTGCTCATCGACACCGACACGCTCTCGACCCTGCCTGCGCGCGAGGTCTCGGCTGGACTGGCCGAGATCATCAAGCACGGTGCGATTGCCGACTCGGGTTATTTCGATCAGGTGGTGGCTGATCTGCCCGCCCTGCGTGCGGGCAATGCCGTGGCCCTTGCGCGCGCCATTGCCCGATCCTGCGAGATCAAGGCCTCCGTGGTGTCTCGCGACGAACGGGAGGGCGGGCTGCGGGCCATCCTCAATTTCGGACATACCTTCGGTCATGCCATCGAGGCGGGGCTCGGCTATGGCGAGTGGCTGCACGGCGAGGCCGTGGGTGCCGGCATGGTCATGGCCGCCGATCTGTCCCACCGACTGGGCCTGATCGAAGGTTCAGTGCGAGCGCGGATCTTGCAGGCTGTCGCCGATGCCGGGTTGCCGGTTGAAGGTCCGCGCTGGCCGGTCGAGCGGTATGTGGAGCTGATGTCGGTCGACAAGAAGGCCGAACAGGGCACGCCCAAGTTTGTGCTGCTCAATGCGCTGGGCTCTGCGGTTGTGCAACGCGCGCCGCAGGCTCAGGTCGAAGCAACGCTGCGGGCCTGCACGGGTGCCTGAACCGCGAACACCAGGCCCGAACAGGACCGACCGGAGACTCTCATGACGGCATTTGATTCCCTGATGTCGATCACGCTGGCGCCCTATGCAGCCCATCCTTCAGCCAGCCGCGGGCGGGTGCATGACGAGCCTGCACCCGAAGGGCGCGATGCCTTTCAGCGCGATCGCGATCGCATCGTGCACTGCACCGCCTTTCGTCGCCTCGAATACAAGACGCAGGTCTTCGTCAATCATGAGGGTGATCTCTTTCGCACGCGCCTCACGCATTCCATCGAGGTCGCCCAGATCGCGCGTTCGGTGGCAAGGCGCCTGAGGCTCAACGAGGATCTCGCCGAAGCCATCTCGCTGGCCCATGATCTGGGTCACACGCCCTTTGGCCATGCCGGTCAGGATGCGCTCAATCGCTGCATGCAGCCCTGGGGCGGCTTCGAGCACAACCTGCAGTCGCTGCGGGTGGTCGACGAGCTCGAGGAGCGCTATGGCGCTCACGACGGCCTGAACCTGTGCTTCGAGACCCGCGAGGGCATCCTCAAGCACTGCTCGGCCAGCCATGCGGCGCAGCTGGGCGAACTCGGCCGCCGCTTCATCGAGCGGACCCAGCCCTCGCTCGAGGCGCAGCTGGCCAACCTGGCCGATGAGATCGCCTACGTCAATCACGATGTCGATGACGGCTTGCGTTCAGGACTGCTGCGCGTGGCCCAGCTGCAGCAGGTCGCGCTCTTTGGCCATCACCATCGGGAGGTTCTGGGCCTTTTTCCGCAGGTGAGCGAGCGGCGCCAGATCCACGAGACCGTGCGCCGAATGATCAATGAGCTTGTGACCGACCTCACGACTCACAGTGGCTGGCGGATTGCCGAGCGCGCGCCTGCTGACATCGCGGCGGTTCGCGCGAGCGTGCCGCTGGTGGGGTTTTCGGATGCTGTGGCCCAGCGTGCGCGCGACCTCAAGCGGTTTCTCTTCGAGCATCTGTACCGGCACTTTCAGGTGGTCCGCATGACCAACAAGGCGGCCCGCATCATCACCGAACTCTTCGAAGCCTTCGTGGCCGACCCCCGCCTTCTGCCCGACGATCATCGCCGCCGCGCCGAGCGCGATCTGCATCGCGCGATTGCCGATTACGTGGCGGGCATGACCGATCGCTATGCCATCCGGGAGCATCGGCGCATCTTCTCCTTCGACGAGGCCTGAGATGGCCAGGGCTGCCCGGCCTGTGGTGACCGGTTTGCCGCTGCATGTCATTCAGCGCGGCAACAACCGGCAGGCTGTTTTTCTGGATGACCAGGATCGCCGCGATTACCTGCGCTGCCTGGCTGATGCCTGCATCGAGCATGGCCTGAGCATTCACGCCTATGTCCTGATGGATAACCATGTCCATCTCCTGTGCACGCCCGAACGCGAAGGCGCCCTTTCGGGGGCGATGCAGGCCCTGGGGCGTCGGTATGTGCGCCACTTCAATCGGCGCCACGCCCGCACCGGCACCCTGTGGGAGGGGCGGTTTCGATCCTCGCTGGTTGAGGCGGACCGCTACCTGCTGGCCTGTCACCGCTATATCGAACTCAACCCGGTGCGAGCCGGTCGGGTCGAGCAGCCCGAGGCCTGGGTCTGGTCGAGCCATCGTCATCATGTGGGCCTTGCGGTCGACCCACTGGTGCGCCTGCACCCGGTGCTCTATACCCTGGGCAATACGCCCTTCGAGCGGGAGTCGGCCTATCGTCGTCTCTTTGAAGAAGGCCCGATCCCGGCCGAAGGCGAGTGGCTCACCCAATGCCTTATCTCGGGTAAACCAACAGCAAGTACTGACTTTCAGAGGGCGATGGAGGCCGGGCATGGCCTGAAGCTCACCGCCCGTCCGGTCGGGCGGCCCAAACGCCTCGTGACGGACTGAAGGGCCGGTTGGGCATCGGGAATCCCGATCGCCGTGTCATGCCCATGCTGTCGCCCCCTTCGAAATTGTCATCTGACCCCAATTGTTTTTGGCTGGGCCTCGGTGGCGAAATAAATTGTCATCTGACCCCAATTTATTTTTCTTGAGGACTTTGCTGCGTCGCACTATGCTCGCGGTCCGCTTTTCCGGAGGATCTCGCGATGGCACTGCCGCAAGCCCAGGGGCTGTACAACCCCGCCAACGAACACGACGCATGTGGCGTGGGCTTTGTGGCCCATATCAAGGGGGCCAAGAGCCATGCCATCGTCGAGCAGGGTCTGCAGATCCTCATCAACCTGGATCACCGGGGCGCCACCGGCGCCGATGAGCTCTTCGGTGACGGCGCCGGCATCCTGATCCAGATTCCCGACGACCTCTATCGCGAAGAGATGGCCCGCCAGGGCGTCACGCTGCCGCCCCAGGGCGAGTACGGCGTGGGCATGGTCTTTCTGCCCAAGGAGCATGCCTCGCGCATTGCCTGCGAGCAGGAGCTCGAGCGCACGGTGCGCGCCGAAGGCCAGCGCGTGCTGGGCTGGCGCGATGTACCGGTCGACCATGCCATGGAGATGAGCCCACTGGTGCGCGAGTCCGAGCCGGTCATCCGTCAGATCTTCATTGGTCGCGGCCGCGATGTGATGGTGCCCGATGCCCTGGAGCGCAAGCTCTACATCATCCGCAAGGCCGCCAGCCATGCCATCCGCAACCTGGGTCTGAAGCACGGCAAGGAATACTTCGTGCCGTCGATGTCGACTCGCACCATCGTCTACAAGGGCCTGCTGCTGGCCGGTCAGGTGGGTCGCTACTACAACGACCTCCAGGATGCCCGCTGCGTCTCGGCACTGGCCCTGGTGCATCAGCGCTTTTCAACCAACACCTTCCCGGCCTGGGAGCTCGCCCATCCCTATCGCATGCTCGCGCACAACGGCGAGATCAACACCGTCAAGGGCAACTACAACTGGATGCGCGCGCGCGAAGGCGTGATGGCCTCGGCCGTGCTGGGCGACGATCTCAAGAAGCTCTGGCCGCTGATCTATCCGGGCCAGTCCGATACCGCCTGCTTCGACAACTGCCTGGAGCTCATGGTGATGGCCGGCTATCCCATGGCCCACGCGATCATGATGATGATTCCCGAGGCCTGGGAACAGCACACCCTGATGGACGAGAACCGGCGTGCGTTCTATGAGTACCACGCCGCCATGATGGAGCCCTGGGACGGCCCGGCCGCCATTGCCTTTACCGATGGCCGCCAGATCGGCGCCACGCTCGATCGCAACGGACTGCGCCCGGCCCGCTACATCGTCACCGACGACGATCTGGTGGTGATGGCCTCCGAGTCGGGCGTGCTGCCGCAGATTCCCGAGAGCCGCATCGTCAAGAAGTGGCGCCTGCAGCCCGGCAAGATGTTCCTGATCGACCTTGAAAAAGGCCGCATCATCGATGACAAGGAACTCAAGGATCAGCTTTCGGGCTCGCGCCCGTATCGTCAGTGGATTGACCGCCTGCGCATTCGCCTCGACGAGGTCGCCACCTCGGAACTGGCGGCCACCGTTGGCAGCGACACCTCCTCGGGCAACAGCGAGCGCCCCCTGCAATCGGTGGCGCTGCTCGATCGTCAGCAGGCCTTTGGCTACACCCAGGAAGATCTCAAGTTCCTGATGGCGCCGATGGCCCGCGATGGTGAAGAAGCCGTGGGCTCCATGGGCAACGACTCGCCGCTCGCGGTGCTGTCCAACAAGAACAAGACCCTCTACCACTACTTCAAGCAGCTCTTTGCGCAGGTCACCAACCCGCCCATCGATGCCATCCGCGAGCAACTGGTGATGTCGCTGGTGTCCTTCGTCGGACC
The DNA here is from genome assembly GCA_046304115.1 of Burkholderiales bacterium. Classification (GTDB taxonomy): domain Bacteria; phylum Pseudomonadota; class Gammaproteobacteria; order Burkholderiales; family Burkholderiaceae_E; genus UBA4615. Next base: position 21,907 of record JBKCEY010000429.1, read on the forward strand.
CAAGCCCAACCTGCTCGACATCAACAACATCAACCCGCCCCTGCGTCTGGAGGTGGCTCAGCCCGTGCTGACCGCCGAGGACATGGACCGCATCCGCCATATCGGCCGCTACACCGATGGCAAGTTCCAGAGCTACGAACTCGATGTGTGCTACCCGGTGGCCTGGGGCGCCGAGGGTGTTGAGGCGCGGATCGCCTCGCTCTGCGCCTCGGCCGTCGATGCCGTGCGCAGCGGGTTCAACATCCTCGTGGTCTCCGATCGCCGCGTGGATCGCGACCATGTGGCCATCCCCGCGCTGCTGGCCACTTCGGCCATTCATCAGCACCTGATCGAGGCGGGTCTGCGCACAGCCACCGGTCTGGTGGTCGAGACCGGCTCGGCCCGCGAGGTGCATCACTTTGCGCTGCTGGCCGGCTACGGCGCCGAGGCCGTGCATCCGTATCTCGCCATGGAGACCATTGCCCAGATGCATGCGGGCCTGGGCCCCGATCTGTCCGCCGACAAGGCGGTCAAGAACTACATCAAGGCGATCGGCAAGGGTCTGCAAAAGATCATGTCGAAGATGGGCATCTCGACCTACATGTCCTACACCGGCGCGCAGATCTTCGAGGCCATTGGCCTGAATCGCGAGCTGATCGACAAGTACTTCAACGGCACGGCGTCGAATGTCGAGGGCATTGGCGTGTTCGAGGTGGCCGAAGAGGCCCTGCGCATGCACCGCTCGGCCTTCGGTGGCGATCCGGTGCTGGCCAACATGCTGGATACCGGCGGCGAATATGCGTATCGCATCCGCGGCGAAGACCATATGTGGACGCCCGACGCCATCGCCAAGCTGCAGCATGCCGCGCGCTCGGGCAGCTTTCAGACCTACAAGGAATACGCGCAGATCATCAACGACCAGTCGCGTCGGCACATGACCCTGCGCGGACTGTTCGAGTTCCGTGTTGATCCCTCCCGGGCCATTGCGCTCGATGAGGTCGAGCCGGCCGCCGAGATCGTGAAGCGCTTTTCAACCGGCGCCATGTCGCTGGGCTCGATCTCGACCGAGGCCCATGCCACGCTCGCCATCGCCATGAACCGCATCGGTGGCAAGTCCAATACCGGCGAGGGCGGAGAAGACGAGCTGCGCTATCGCAACGAGCTCAAGGGCATTCCGGTCAAGACCGGCGATACCCTGGCCTCGCTGCTCGGTGCGGGCACCATCGAATCCGATATCCCGCTGCAGGCGGGTGATTCGCTGCGCTCCAAGATCAAGCAGGTGGCTTCGGGTCGTTTCGGGGTCACGGCCGAGTATCTCGCCAGCGCCGATCAGATCCAGATCAAGATGGCCCAGGGCGCCAAGCCGGGCGAAGGCGGTCAGCTGCCTGGCCACAAGGTGTCCGATTACATCGCCAAGCTGCGGTTCTCGGTGCCGGGTGTGGGTCTCATCTCCCCGCCGCCCCATCACGACATCTATTCCATCGAGGATCTCGCCCAGTTGATCCACGATCTCAAGAACTGCAACCCGACGGCATCGATCTCGGTCAAGCTGGTCTCGGAGGTCGGCGTGGGCACGGTGGCGGCCGGTGTGGCCAAGGCCAAGGCCGATCACATCACCATCGCAGGTCATGATGGCGGCACCGGCGCCTCGCCCCTGTCCTCGATCAAGCATGCCGGCACGCCCTGGGAACTCGGCCTGGCCGAGACCCAGCAAACGCTGGTGCTCAACCGCCTGCGCGGCCGAGTGCGCGTACAGGCCGACGGTCAGATGAAGACCGGCCGCGACGTGGTGATCGGTGCCTTGCTGGGCGCCGACGAGTTCGGCTTTGCCACCGCGCCGCTCGTGGTTGAGGGCTGCATCATGATGCGCAAGTGCCACCTCAACACCTGCCCGGTGGGCGTGGCTACGCAAGACCCGGTGCTGCGCCGCAAGTTCCAGGGCAAGCCCGAGCATGTGGTGAATTACTTCTTCCATGTGGCCGAAGAGGCGCGCGCCATCATGGCGCAGCTCGGCATCCGTCGTTTTGATGAGCTCATCGGTTCCACGCACCTGCTCGATACCCGCAGCAGCATCGAGCACTGGAAGGCCCGCGGCCTCGACTTCACACGCGTCTTCCATGCGCCCCGTATGCCGGCCGATGTCGCCCGCTATGCCGTTGATGTTCAAAACCACGGCCTCGATCGGGCGCTCGATCTGCAGTTGATCGACAAGGCCACCCCGGCCATCGAGCGGGGCGAGAAGGTCAGCCTGATCCTTCCGATCCGCAACGTGAACCGGACCGTGGGCGCGATGCTGTCGGGTCGCATTGCCCGCAAGCACACCCATGCAGGCTTGCCCGATGACACCATTCACATTCAGTTCAATGGCACGGCGGGCCAGAGCTTTGGCGCCTTCCTGGCCAATGGCGTGACCTTCGATCTGGTGGGTGAGGCCAATGACTATGTCGGCAAGGGCCTCTCGGGGGGCCGTGTCATCGTGCGCTGCGCCAACGACTTCCGGGGCTTCGGTCCCGAACACATCATCGTGGGCAACACGGTGCTCTACGGCGCCATCGAGGGCGAGGCCTACTTCAATGGCGTGGCCGGTGAGCGTTTTGCCGTTCGCAATTCGGGCGCAGCCGCTGTGGTCGAGGGCACGGGGGACCATGGCTGCGAGTACATGACCGGTGGCACGGTGGTGGTGCTGGGTCGCACCGGCCGCAACTTTGCCGCTGGCATGTCGGGTGGCATCGCCTACATCTGGGACGAAGACGGCGATTTCGCACGTCGCTGCAATCCGGCCATGGTGTCGCTCGAGCCGGTGCTGGCCACTGCCGAGCAGCAGGTCAAGCTGCCGCAGGCTCTGTGGCATGCAGCAAAGCGCGGAGCGACTCAGGATACCGACGAGGCCATTTTGCGCGGCCTGATCGAGGCGCACTTCCGCCACACCGGCAGCGTGCGCGCCCGCGAGATCCTCACCCAGTGGGCGAGCGCGCGGGGCCGCTTCGTGAAGGTCTTCCCCAACGAGTACAAGCGGGCGCTCGGCGAGATGGCTCAGGCCCGCAAGACGGCCGGACAACCGGCCTGACCAGGGCAGTGGCTACGCCCTGATCATCAGTGGCGTAGCCCGAGCCTGGCACTTCCCCGGGATCGCTGTAGCCAATCACGCTTTCACCGAATCACGCTTTTACCGAATCCAGTCAGAACATTCAGCAGGACACACACCATGGGCAAGGTCACCGGATTTCTCGAGTACCAACGTCTGGCCGAAGCCAGCGAACCCGCCGATCAGCGTCTTCGCCACTACCGCGAATTCGTGCTGCATCTCGATGATGCGCAGGCCGCCCAGCAGGGCGCCCGCTGCATGGACTGTGGCATTCCGTTCTGCCAGAACGGCTGCCCGGTCAACAACATCATCCCCGACTGGAACGATCTGGTCTTTCGCCAGGACTGGCAGCGCGCACTCGATGTGCTGCACTCGACCAACAACTTCCCGGAGTTCACGGGTCGCATTTGCCCGGCACCCTGCGAGGCCGCCTGCACGCTGAACATCAACAGCGAGGCCGTGGGCATCAAGTCGATCGAGCACGCCATCATCGACAAGGGCTGGGAGCAGGGTTGGGTGGTGTCACAGCCGGCCGCCGTGCGCACGGGCAAGTCGGTTGCGGTCGTGGGCTCCGGTCCCGCCGGCATGGCCGCCGCCCAGCAACTGGCCCGTGCGGGTCACGATGTCACGGTCTTCGAGAAGAACGATCGCATCGGCGGACTGCTGCGCTATGGCATTCCCGACTTCAAGATGGAGAAGACCCACATCGACCGCCGCGTGGAGCAGATGCAGGCTGAAGGCGTGACCTTCCGTACCGGCGTGTTTGTGGGCCGTGGCAGTGCAGGTACCGGGGTGACCAACCTCGCCCGCGAGACGGTGGATCCCGACACCCTGCTGGCTCAGTTCGATGCGGTGCTGCTCACCGGTGGCGCGGAGCAGCCGCGCGATCTGCCGGTGCCCGGGCGCGAGCTCAAGGGCGTGCATTTCGCGATGGACTTTCTGCCCCAGCAGAACCGCACGGTGGCCGGTGACCAGGTCGATGCCCAGATCCTGGCCGAAGGCAAGCATGTGATCGTCATTGGCGGTGGCGATACCGGCAGTGACTGCGTGGGCACCAGCAACCGCCAGGGTGCAGCGAGCGTGACGCAGTACGAGCTCATGCCCCAGCCGCCCGAGCAGGAATACAAGCCCCTGTCCTGGCCTTACTGGCCCACCAAGCTGCGCACCTCGTCGTCGCACGAAGAGGGCTGTGAGCGGGATTGGGCCATCACCACCAAGGAATTCCGTGGCGATGGCAAGGGCCAGGTCCGCGCGCTCGTGACCGCGCGGGTCGAGTGGATCAAGGATGAAGCCACCGGCCAGTTGCGCATGAGCGAAGTGCCGGGCAGCGAGCAGGAAGTGCCGGCTGATCTGGTCTTCTTTGCCATGGGGTTTGTCTCGCCGGTGAGCGGCGTGCTCGAGGCCTTTGGTGTGGAGCGTGATGCGCGTGGCAATGCGCGTGCGGCCACCGAAGGCGCCTCGAGCTATCGCACGAGCCGTGACAAGGTCTTTGCCGCCGGCGATATGCGCCGCGGTCAGTCACTGGTGGTGTGGGCGATCCGTGAAGGCCGCCAGGCCGCTCAGGCGGTGGATGCCTGGCTGATGGGCGCAAGCGACCTGCCTCGCTGATCGGCAGGCAGCCTACCTGACCGCGGTCTGTCCAACAGCCCGCAGTCAGTGATATCCGGCTAAGGGCCGCCCGCTTTCTTGAGGTTCAGTGAGGCCCCCCGGTGTCGGATCACCGACACCGGGGTCCTGGCACACGCTCGATTCACCAGAGTCCGGCACGTCGGTCATCCCTCCGCCGTACCGGGTTGGTGCGCGCAGGCAGCGATGCTGCGCGGGTCAATCCCCCCTGACCTGATGCCATCCAGGCGGCCTCTTCGGGCCACGCAGGCGCAGCGCTCCATACCGACAGGCACTCCCCAGTGCCACACCAGATGAATCGCTACTGGTGAGTATAAGACCGAACGCATGCGTCGGACAACCGATACACCGGTCTGGGTTGCGGGTTCTCGATGGCTGCAACCGGCCTGCCTGCGGTGCGGGTATTCGTCCATTTTCAGCGCATACATGCTGCATTGATGCAGCCGCTGGGTGCACAATCCGCCCAAACGATATCGAGGAGACCGGTCCATGGACTGGGCAGACATCACCATCGGGCACGCCCTGCGCCAGACCGCGCAGCGTTGCCCTGATCGCATCGCGGTCACTGGCATGGGCGAGCGCTGGACCTTTGCCGAGCTCGATCGGCGTGCCGATGCCCTGGCGCACGGATGGGCTGCGCTCGGCGTGGGCCGGGGGGATCCGGTGGCGGTGTGGCTGACCAACAGCCCGCAATGGGTGGCCTGCTGGATGGCCTGTGCGCGCCTGGGTGCGATCCTGGTGCCCGTCAACACGCGCTTCAAGCCCGACGAGGTGGCCTACATCCTGCGCCAGAGCGAGGCACGGCTCCTGGTGGCCATGGATCAGTACTGGGATTTCGATTATCTCGGCATGATCCGTGCGCTGGTGCCCGAACTCGACAGCAGCCGCCCCGGGTTTCTGCACTGTGAAAACCTGCCCGCCCTGCGTGCCGTGGTGCTCTGGAATTCGGTTGAGGCGCCTGGCACGACCCATCTCGAGGCCGTGCGCGAGGCGGGCGAGCGCCGCCTCGCAGCGGGCGAGGTGCTGCCCGCTGCACAGGCCGCTGATCCGGTGATCATCGTCTACACCTCGGGCACGACCGGTCACCCCAAAGGCGCGGTACATGGCCATGCAATTCTGCGCAATGTGGCCAATGTGGCCCGGGTCATGCGGATGGGCTCAGAGGACGTGATCCTCGGCCACATGCCCTTCTATCATGTGGCTGGCGCCTTCACCCAGGTGATCCCGTGCGTGATGCTGGGCTGCACCCTGGTCACCCTGGCTCAGTGGGTGCCCGATGAGGCTCTGGCCACCATCGAGCGCGAGCGGGTCACCATTTTTGGCGGCATTCCGACGCACTTCATCGATTGCCTCGATGCCATCCGCCGTCAGCCCCGCGATGTTTCATGCCTGCGCTCGGCCTGGATTGGCGGCGCTCCCGTCACGCCCGATGTGGCCATGGCCGCGCGCACCGAGCTCGGGCTGAAGTCCCTGCAGGCCGTCTATGGCATGACCGAAACAACAGCGGCCACGGTTTTCAGCGAACACGATGCCCCGCTGGAGATCCTGTGTGAGAACAAGGGCCGCCCGATCGGTGAGTTCGAGGTGGCGGTCGTCGACCCCGCCACGGGCCAGGCGCTGCCCACCGGACACACGGGCGAGGTGAGGGTGCGCGGGCATCTGGTGATGCAGGGCTACTACCGCAATGCGCAGGCCACCGCCGAGGCGATCACGCCCGAGGGCTGGTTTCGCACGGGTGACCTGGGTGAGTTCGATTCACAGGGTTACCTGAAGATCACCGGACGGCTCAAGGAGATGTTCATCGTGGGCGGCTCCAATGCCTATCCGGCCGAGATCGAGCGCATGCTGCAGTCGCGCCCCGAGATCAAGCAGGCGGTGGTGGTGGGTGTGCCGCATGCCCGTCTGGGCGAGGTCGGGTTTGCCTGGGTGCAGCTGCATGACGGGCACAGCCTGAGCGCCGATGCACTGATCGCAGACTGCCGCTCGGCCATGGCCGACTACAAGGTGCCCCGGCATGTGCGGTTCGTGCCTGACTTTCCCCGGACCTCCACCGGCAAGATCCAGCGTTTTGTGCTGGCTCAGCATGCGCGTGAGATGCTGGACTCAACCGAACCGCGCGAGGTGCCGACCCCAACCGTGCTGACCGCAACCGTGCTGACCGCAACCGAACAGGCGCATGAAGTGCCGGCCCCAACCGCAGGATCCGATCCGGGGGTTCAGCCCGCTGCTGGTGTTCTCAATCCCGAAGGAGCGGCATCATGACCTTGCGAGACGAACTGCGCAGCTTCAAGCGCGAGCGCATCATCGAGGAGGCGCAGCGCCTGTTCTATGAGCGCGGCTATCGCGGCACCAGCCTCGATGCGGTTGCCGAGGCGCTCGACATGACCAAGCCTTTCGTCTATGCGGTGTACGCCCGCAAGGTCGACATCCTGGTCGAAATCTCGATGCGCACGCTGCAACGCTCGCTCGATACCTTGCGTCAGGCCCGTGCCGATGGCGGGTCACCCACCGCGCAGCTTCAGCGCTTTGCCATGCGCTTTACCGAGGTCGTGATTCGTCATCAGGCGGGCAGCGCGGTGTTCTTTCGAGAAGAGGCCTCGATTCCGGCCGATGCCACCCGGCGCATCAACCGGCTCAAGGGCGAGTTCGACGACGAACTGGCTGCCCTGCTCGAGGCCGGCCGTGCGAGCGGGGAGTTCCGCATTGACGATGTACGAACGGCCACGCTCGCCATCGGCGGCATGATCAGTTGGGTTTATGTGTGGTTTCGCAGCGGCGGGCGGTTGTCGCCGGCTGTGATCGGCGAACACATGGCCCAGTACACCCTGCGGATCGCAGGCGCCGAAGCCCTGGCCTTGCCCGCGGCGGGTGTTCCTGTTGCGCCGGGCCCGTCAGTTGCGGCAGACACCCCTGGCGCGACCCGTAAGAAGCCCTCGGCACGGGCGTCGGCTGCAGAGCCCGACGCCCCCAGGCTCAGCCGTTCACGCCCCAGTCGCGCAGCACCTCCTGCTGGTGCGCGCCGCTCGCGGGCTGCGAAGACCTGATCTGCGACGGCGTGCGTGAAAAGCGCGGCGCCGGTCCAGGCTGGGTCACGCCATCGACCTCGACAAAGGTGCCGCGCGCTGCCATATGCGGATGCGCGGGCGCTTCGCCCATGGTGAGCACCGGAGCGAAGCAGCAGTCCGAGCCTTCCATGACCGCGCACCACTCGGCCTGCGTCTTGCTGGCAAAGACCGCGGTGAAGCGCTGACGCAACACCGGCCAGCCAGAACGGTCGTTCTGTTTGGGCAGAGTCTCCTGATCCAGACCGGTGCGCTGCAGGAATTCCTCATAGAACTTGGCTTCGATCGCGGCGATCGAGACATGTTTGCCGTCTTTGGTGAGGTAGACCCCATACCAGGGGGCGCCGCCATCGAGCACATTGTCTGCCCGCTGATCGGTCCAGCGACCGGCTGCCCGCAACCCATAGATGCTGGCCATCAGCAGGGCTGCGCCATCGACCATGGCTGCATCGACCACCTGGCCCCGGCCCGAGCGCGCTGTCTCCCAGACCGCCGCCAGCACGCCCATCGCGAGCATCATGCCGCCGCCGCCAAAGTCGCCCACCAGATTGAGCGGTGGCACAGGCGCTTCTTTCGTGCCGATGGCCGAGAGCGCACCGGTCAGCGCGATGTAGTTGAGGTCATGACCCGCGGCCTTGGCGATCGGACCGTCCTGGCCCCAGCCTGTCATGCGGCCATAGACCAGCTTGGCGTTGGTTTTCCAGCAGTCCTGAGGACCGAGCCCCAGGCGCTCCATCACACCGGGCCGGAAGCCTTCGATCAGCACATCGGCCTTGTCGATCAGCGCCTTGACCGTGACGAGGTCGGATGCCGACTTGAGGTCGAGGCTGATCGAGCGACGACCACGGCCAAGCACGCCGAATTGGGTCTTGACTGGAATGCCGAGGTCTGCGCTTTCCTTGCGGTCGATGCGGACGACGTCCGCACCCATGTCTGACAACAACATGCCGCAAAACGGACCCGGGCCGATGCCTGCGATCTCGATAACCCGCAGACCGTTGAGCGGACCCATGAGGTGTCTCCTCCGCCCTCCCTTCGGGCGATTTCTTTCTGTGTTGGCAGATACTAAGCCGATCGCTATCCTACTGGCAAGTACGCTCGGGTCACGCATCGGTCGCCGCAGAGTGACACGCCCGCAGCCAGGAGACCTCATCGCATGAGCATGACCCCCCGATTCACGGTGCAGCCGATGCCGGTTGCAACGCCCTGCAGCGACCCTCGCATTCCGCCGCGTGAGCAGGTGGTCGCGCGCGATCTGCTCGATCGCTGGCTGCAGGAGCAGCCCGAGAAGATCTTCATCACCTATGCCGATACCGGCGAATCCTGGACCTACCGTGATCTGCACGCACGGGTACTGCAATGCGCAGTCGGCCTGCAGCAGCTCGGCGTGCAGCAGGGCCAGACCGTGCTGGTGTGGCTGCCCAACAGCCGCGAGCATGTGGTGGTGTTCCTGGCCATCAACTACCTCGGCGCCATCTTTGTGCCGATCAATACCGCCTACAAGGGCAAGCTGCTGGCGCATGTGGTCGAGAACTCCGATGCCCGGCTTGCGGTCGTGCATGCCGATCTCGCAGCCCGACTGGCAGAGGTCGATACAGCGCGTCTGGAGCAGGTGGTGGTCGTGGGGGCTGCTGCGCCCGCATCGATCGGCAGTCTGCGGGTGCTCGACCATCGCGAGGTGCTTCACCCCATGTCGGGCACGCTGGCCGCGCCCGGGCGGGCGATCGAGCCCTGGGATCCACAGTCCATCATCTACACCTCGGGCACCACCGGGCCCTCCAAAGGCGTGTTGTCGTCCTACCTGCACATCTACACGATGGCGGGTCCCGAGACCTGGCCCTTTGTGACCTCCGACGATCGCTTCATGGTGAACATGCCGCTCTTTCATGTGGGCGGCATGGGCGTGCTCTACACCATGTTTGTGCGAGGCGGCTCGGTGAGCTTCATCGAGCGCTTCGATACCGCCAGCTTCCTCGATACGGTGCGACAGACCGGCACCACGGCGGTCTTTCTGCTGGGCGTGATGGCGGGCTTTCTGGAGAAGCTCCCGGCGCGGCCCGATGATGCCGATTCGCCGTTGCGGCTGGCCTTCATGGTGCCGCTGGCCGGCGACATTGCTGCGTTCTCCAAGCGCTTTGGCTGCACGATCTACACCATCTTCAACATGACCGAGGTGTCCACGCCCATTCTTTCGGAGCCCAATCCGCTGGTGCGGGGCACCTGCGGAAAAATGCGTGAGGGTGTCGAGGTGAGGCTGGTCGATGAGAACGACTGCGAGGTGCCGCTGGGTACTGTGGGCGAGATGATCATCCGCACCGATCGGCCATGGGCCATGAACAGTGGCTATTTCCGTAACCCCGAGGCCACGGCGCGGGCCTGGCGCAACGGCTGGTTTCATACCGGCGATGCCTTTCGCAAGGACGAGGCCGGCTTTTACTTCTTTGTCGATCGCATGAAGGATGCAATCCGTCGTCGTGGCGAGAACATCTCTTCCTTTGAGGTCGAGGCCGAGGTGATGAGCCATCCGGCGGTCCGTGAGGTGGCAGCCCTTGGTGTGCCCAACGAGGTCAGCGAGGAAGATGTTCTGGTGGTGATCGCCCCGGTGGAGGGCGCGACACTCGATCCGGCTGAGCTGCTTGAATTCCTGCGCCCGCGCATGGCGCACTTCATGATGCCGCGCTATGTGCGGCTGTTGCCCGAACTGCCCAAGACACCCACCAGCAAGGTGCTCAAGCATGAGCTTCGCCAGCAGGGCGTCACGGCTGACACCTGGGATCGCGAGCGAGCGGGCGTGCAGGTCAAGGCCGATCGCTTTGGTGCGGCACGCTGATTTCACGAACCGCTGCGCGCTGATTGAACCGACTGCTGCGCGGCCTCAAGACTGAACCCTCCAACGGAAATTCCATGACCGACATCAACCGCCAGACCGCCCTGCAGCAGGCCTCGATTCCGACTTTGCTGATGTGCCTGGCCCAGATCACCCGCGACCCCAAGTGGCTGCAGGAACCCTTTCTGCCCAAGCGCGACATCTCCATCTTCGCCGAACCCTCGGGCGGCCTGTCACCCGAGGTGCAGCACACGGTGCGTGAGAGCCTCTCGGCGGTGCTTGATGAATTGCAGGCCGGCACGCGCGAGTTGCCCCCCCTGCCCACCGAGGCCGAGATGGTCGAGATGATGAGCGTGTGCCTGGGCGAGCGTGTGCCGCCGGAATACGCACCCATGGCGATGGAAGAGATGGGTTACCAGGACCGGCGTCTGCAATGGCGCAAGCCGCCTGCACAGGATCGACTCCAGGCCTTTCGGGTGCTGGTGATCGGCGCCGGCTTCACGGGGCTGTGCGCGGCTTATCGGCTGCGCGAGATGGGTTTTGCCTTCGATGTGGTCGACAAGAACGCTGAAATCGGCGGCACCTGGTGGGAGAACACCTACCCGGAAGCAGGCGTCGATACGCCCAACCATTTCTATTCCTACTCGTTTGCTCCCAACACCACCTGGAGCAGCAACTACTCCAAGCGTGACGAGATGTTGGCCTATCAGCAGCGTGTGGCCAATCAGCTTGCCCTGCGCCCGTTCATCGAGCTCGGCACCGAGGTGCTGAGCATGCACTGGCACGAGGCGAAGTCGCTCTGGGCCGTGACGGTTCGAAAGGCCGATGGTCGCGAGCAGACACGCGAATACAGCGCGGTCATCACCTGCATGGGCTTTTTGAACAAGCCCAAGCTCAGTTCGATTCCAGGCATGGACACTTTTGCGGGCCCGCACTGGCACTCGGCCCGCTGGCGTCATGAGGTCTCGCTTGAAGGCAAGCGGGTGGGCGTGATCGGCACAGGGGCCAGCGCCATGCAGTTTCTGCGCACGGTGGCCGCGCAGGCCGCGCATGTGACCATCTTCCAGCGCTCACCCCAGTGGGCCCGCCCGCCTCAGGACTATCACGGCACGGTCAGTACGGAATCCAAATGGCTGCTCGAGCACATTCCCTACTACTACGCCTGGTATCGATTCGGCCTGATGTGGCGCTTTGGCGATGGCCTGCTGCCCACGGTGCGGCGTGACCCGGCCTGGCCCACGCCCGAGCGGTCGATGAACTACCGCAATGACCGGCAGCGCCAGCAGCTCACCGATCATCTGCTCAAGGAACTCGATGGCCGTCCCGATCTGATCGAGAAGTGTCTGCCCGACTACCCGCCCTATGGCAAGCGCATCCTGATCGACAACGGCTGGTATCAGGCCCTTCGTCGCGACAATGTCTCGTTGATCACCGAGGCGGTCGCGCGGGTCGAGCCCGATGCCCTGATCGATGCGAGCGGGGCGCGGCATGAGGTCGACGTGATCCTCGAGGCCACGGGTTTTGAGCCAGGCAAGCTGCTCGCACCGATCGAGGTCCGCGGGAGCACGGGCGAGTTGCTGTCCGAGGTCATGGGCGAGGATGATCCGCGGGCGCATCTGGGCATCACGGTACCCGGGTTCCCGAATCTGTTCATCACCACCGGCCCCAACACCGGCCTGGCGCATGGCGGCAGCGCGATCTTCGTGTCCGAGGTACAGGTGCGTTATGTCACTGCGGTCCTGCGCGACATGCTGGAGCAGGGCCTCAATGCGATTGAAGTGCGCGAGCCTGTTTACGAGGACTACAACCAGCGGGTCGATGCCGAGCATGCCGAACTGGTCTGGGCGCACAGTGGCATGCGCAACTGGTATCGCAACGCCAAGGGCCGTGTCTTTGCGGTGATGCCCTGGCGACTTGTCGATTACTGGCAGATGACCCGCGAACCCCGGCTCGAGGAATTCAAGACCCGAACGGCCTGAGGCGTCCGCGACGCGTGCAGGCGCGGCGCAGCGCTCGATCAGGGCCGTCCGGTCAGGGCCAATCAGTCAGGGCCAATCAGTCAGGGCCGTTCGATCAGAACGCCTTCCTGCCGCAGGCCGCTGATCTCGGTTTCGCTCAGACCGAGCGCGGCCAGCGCGGTGCCGCCATCCTCACCGATGCCGGCAAAGTGCGCCCGCGAGTCGTCTGCATCGGGCGCGGCCACCCCGGGAATGCGCGGCCACATGAAGCTGCCCACTCCAGGAAGGTCCACCCGGGGTGCGGCCTGCACCGCCTGCACATGCGGATCTGCCGACCACCGATCCAGTGAATTGACCGGATTGGCCAGCGCGCCGGCCTGAGTGATGCGTTGCACCCAGTCGGCGGTATCGCGCTGCAGCAGGCAAGCCGCCACCTCGGCTTGCAGTACCACCTGATGATCGGCGCGGGTCTCAAAACTCGCATAACGGGGATCGGCACGCAGATCGGGGCGTTCGAGCGCTGTACAGACCGCCGTAAAGTGATCCTCATTGCTCAATGCAATCGCAACCCAGCCATCGCGGCTGCGATAGATGCCTGCCGGTGCATTGATGGCTTTGGTCGGGCCGGTGGCCAGTGAGGCCTCTATCAGCTTCTGGCCCAGGAAGGCCGCGGCCGATTGCATCAGCGAGATGTCCAAACGCTGTCCCGGACCCCCTGCAAGACGGGCATACAGTGCAGCCGATACCGCCTGAAAGGCGTACAGGCCGGTGAGGGTGTCGACCACCAGAAAGCCGATCCGATTCGGCTGGCCCTGGGCATCAGGGTTCAGCGACATCATTCCCGAGAAGGCCTGGATCACGGTATCGGTACCCGGGTCTTCACTGCGTGGCCCGCTCTGGCCGTAGCCGCTCACCGACGCGTAGATCAGGCCGGGCCGAACCGACGACAAGGCCTCGTAGCCCAGGCCAATGCGCGTGGCCACGCCCGGCCGGAAGCTCTCGAGCACCACATCACAGTGCCGCGCAATGCTTTGCAGGGCAGCGGGCGCGGTGGGCTTGCGCAGATCGAGCACCACACTGCGCTTGCCGCGGTTGCAGGCCAACGACAGACCGGTGTGCTCGCCGTAACGCTTGCCGATGCCCCGGCTCCAGTCGCCCTGAGCGGGCTCCACTTTCACCACCGTGGCGCCGTGCTGCGCGAGCAGCATCGCGCAGTAAGGGCCGGCCAGTCCCTGGCTGGCATCGAGCACGCGCAGGCCCTGGAAGGCCAGCACAGGCTGAGAAGGACTGGAATCGTTGATCATGATCGGGCCTTGGGGCTGTGTGAGAATGAAGCAGGACGGTTCAACACGACGATGCGAGGCGGTTCGATGACGCGAAACGCCCGGAGCAGGCCGGCATCTTTGGAACAGACCGGCATCTTAAAAGACCGTTCAGGAGACCTCACATGAATACCCGCGCCGCACCCACCACCGAGATCTGCACGGCTGACGAGACCAGCATCACCATCCGGGGCAAGAGCCTGGTCGATGACCTGATGGGTCATTTCAGCTTTACCGAGATGATGCTGTTCCAACTCACCGGGCAGCGGCCGACCCGCACCCAGACCGTGCTGCTCGATGCGGTGCTGGTCACGCTCATGGAGCATGGCTTCACACCCAGCGCGATCGTCACCCGCCTGATCTACGACTCGGCGCCTGAAGCGCTTCAATCGGCAGTGGCTGCGGGTCTGCTCGGCGTAGGCAGCACCTTCATCGGCACCATGGAAGGTTGCGCCGTGCTCATCGACGAGATGCTGCAGGCTCCTGAAGGCCTGCAGGCCCGTGCGGCGCAGATCGCCACCCGCTTTCGCGAGCAGCGCAAGCCGCTGCATGGCTTCGGTCATCCCTACCACCGGCCCGACGATCCCCGCCCGGCCCGGCTGTTCGAGATTGCGGCCCGCGAGGGCGTGCCTGGACGCCACATCGCAGCCCTGCAGGCCTTGTCGGTGGAGGTGGATCGGGTCTACGGCCGGCACATCACCATCAATGCCACGGGTGCGATCGCCGCGGTGCTTGGCGAGATCGGCATTCCTCAGCCGGTGATGCGCGGCATTGCCGTGGTCAGTCGTGCGGCCGGCCTGGTCGGGCACATCCTGGAAGAGCGCGAGCGGCCTGCAGCCCGATTCATCTGGGATGCGGTGGAAGACGGCATCCCGTACACCGGGGGCAAGCCCGGCCTCTGAGCAGAAACAGCCGTTGTTCGCCCGACCTCGACAGGCCCGACCTCGACAGGCCCGGCATCGATGTTGTTTCAGACCGGCACGTCACCTTGCAACGTGATGCGCAACATCAGTCGGCGATGGCCGTGATAGTCGTTCACGGGGTTGTGCTGGGTGCAGCGGTTGTCCCACAGGGCGATTGAGCCCGGAGCCCAGTTGAAACGGCAGGTGAACTCGGGCCGGGTGAGGTGGGCATAGAGCATCGAGAGCAGCGGCGCCGACTCCTCCACCGACCAGCCGACGAAACGCTCGGTATGGGCCACATTCACATACAGCGACCTGCGACCGGTTTCGGGATGGGTGCGCACCACAGGGTGTTCGGCGAGATACACCTTGCGGGCATCGTCACGTCCGTCGGAGCGAATGCGGTCTTCACGGGTCTTGGAGACATCGGCCTTGGCCGATGAGCTCACGGCATGCAGGCCGTCGAGCACGCTGCGCAAGCCAGGCGACAAGGCCTCGTAGGCTGCCTGCATGTCGGCAAAGAGCGTGTCGCCGCCATAGGGAGGCACTTCCCGGGCCAGCAGCATCGAGGCCATTGGCGGGCGTTCGAGGTAGGTGGTGTCGGAATGCCAGATACCGCCGAAATTGACCGTCTCGTGTTCGAGTTTCTTGACCTCGATGATCTGCGGAAAATCGGCGAGCCCCTTGACGAACGGATACTCCACCGGGGTGCCGATACTCTGGGCAAAGACCATGTACTGGGCGGGATCGAGCCTCTGCTCACGAAAGAACAGCACTTTGTGTTCGAGCCAGAGCCGGCGCAGTCGGCTGCGCGCGTCATCGGCCATGGGCTGGCTCAGATCGATGCCCAGAACCTCGGCGCCCAGCGCACCGGCGATCCGTTTGATGGTCCAGCCGTCAGGAGCTGCAGTCATGCGTGTCTCAGGGGTTATGGTCGAAACGACTCAGGGGTTATGGTCGGAACGACTCAGGGGCGATTGTCGAAACGAGTATAGCCAGCCCCATGAGATCATCCGAGCCATGAAACGAAAGGTGCACGAACTCACCCGGGCCCAGTCACTCACCATTCTGGGCGGCGCAGCCGTCATGCTGAGTCTGGCCATGGGCATGCGCCAGAGCATGGGCCTGCTGCAGCCCCACGTGGTGCGCGATCTGGCCATCACGGCAGCCGACTATTCGATGGCGATTGCCCTCCAGAACATCGTCTGGGGCGTCACCCAGCCCTTTACGGGTGCGCTGGTCGACCGCTTTGGTGCCAGGCCGGTCGCGCTCTTTGGCGTGCTGGTCTATCTGGCTGGCCTGATCATCACCGCACAGGCCACATCGGCCTGGATGATCACCTTGGGCATTGGCGTGTGCGTGGGCCTGGCACTGTCATGCACGGCCTCCAACCTGGCCATGAACGTCACAGCCCGAGCCGTGACACCGGCGCGCCGCAGTGTGGCCATGGGGGCGGTCTCGGCGGCAGGGTCCCTGGGACTGGTACTGGCTTCTCCGCTGGCCCAGGCCATGATTCAGCGTGGCGGCTGGACGCTTGCGCTCACAGCCTTCTGCGCGCTCGCGGTGGTCATGATTCCCGCCGCATTCATGGCCGGTGGCGCCGACCAGGTCGAGGCCGAGCGCGATGACAATCGCCAGACCCTGAGCGATGCCCTGCGCGAGGCCTTTGGTCATTCCGGCTATGTCACGCTGGCGATGGCGTTCTTCGTGTGCGGTCTGCAGCTGGTGTTTCTCACCACTCACCTGCCCAGCTATCTGGATCTGTGCGGCATCGATCCTTCAGTCACGGCCAGTGCCCTGGCCCTGATCGGGCTGTTCAATGTCTTTGGCTCCTACCTGTGCGGCTGGCTCGGTGGGCGCTATCCCCGCCATCTGCTGCTGGGCGGGATCTACATCCTGCGCTCGGCCATCATCACGGTGTACTTCCTGGTGCCGCCCACGCCGCTCAGCACGCTGATCTTTGCCGCCGCCATGGGCACGTTGTGGCTTGGCGTCGTGCCGCTCGTCAATGGGCTGGTGGTGCAACTCTTCGGTCTGAAGTTCATGGCCACGCTGACCGGCGTGGCGTTTTTCAGCCACCAGCTGGGGTCTTTCCTGGGGGCCTGGGGCGGCGGGGTCATTTTTCAGGCGGTTGGTTCCTACGATCGGGCCTGGCAGGCCGCCGTGGTCATCGGCCTGGTTGCAGGGGCCTTTCAGCTGAGCATGAACACCCGGCCCTCTGCCCGGTGGCAGGCGGCACAGGCGGCCTCCTGAGGCCAGCTCAGCCCCCAATCTGTCGTATCAAAGCGTCAGAGTGGGCCCTGTGTTGACACGGGTTGCAAGACCCCTGACCGAAGTGGGGTACACTGCGCGCGCTCGTACATCAAGTCATCGGTCACAGCGATAGGGTCAGACGGGCAGGCGCAAGCCCTGCTCACTGCATTCGGTTCCATAGTGTCTTTTCCTTGATTCAGGGCGTCACCCCGGGTGCCTGCACCCATTTTTTTCATCAAGGAACAGCATCAACATGGCAACTCAGACCGGTATCGTGAAGTGGTTCAACGAATCCAAAGGCTTCGGCTTCATCAAACCCGACAATGGTGGTGAAGACCTCTTCGCGCATTTCAGCCAGATCGACGCCAAGGGTTTCCGTACCCTGGCCGAGAATCAGCGCGTCGAGTTCGAAGTCACCCAAGGTCAGAAAGGCCCGCAGGCCAGCCGCATCAAGCCCATCTGATCGGTTCATGACCCGCTAGCATCGTGCTGCGCACCTTCGCGCAGGTCGATGTTTTCACGGCGACCGCCTATCGGGGCAACCCGGTGGCGGTCGTTTTGCATGGGCAGGGCCTGTCCGATGCCGCCATGCAGGCTTTCACCGACTGGACGAACCTGTCGGAGGCCACCTTTGTAGTGCCGGCCACCGACCCACGGGCCGATTATCGCCTGCGCATCTTTTGCCCCGGCCGAGAACTGCCGTTTGCCGGGCATCCCACCCTGGGCAGCGCTCATGCCTGGCTGGAAGCGGGCGGACAGCCCCGCGATCCGGGCTGCATCGTGCAGCAGTGTGCTGCCGGACTGATCGAGATTCGCCGGGGCATCGATCGCCTTGCATTTGCCGCGCCCGCACTGGCACGATCCGGACCGCTGCCCCCCGAACGGCTGGAGAGTCTGGTGCTCGGGCTTGGGCTGCAGCCCGATGACATTCTCGATCATGCATGGTGCGACAACGGCCCACCCTGGGAGGCGCTGCTGCTGCGCTCCCCGGCGATGTTACGGACCGTGCGACCGGATCCCGCAGGGTTGTCTGGCCGGTTTATTGGCCTGGCCGCGCTCTGCGAGCCCGCATCAGCAGCCCCCTCGGCCGCCGATGTTGTGGACAGTCCCGCCCTGGCCGTGCGCGCCTTCTTTCCGGGCGCTGACGGGCGTGTGACCGAAGATCCCGTAACGGGCAGCCTCAATGCAGGCCTGGCTCAATGGCTGATCGCCTCGGGCCGGCTGCCTGAGCGCTATGGTGCTGCGCAGGGCATGGCCCTGGGCCGCCAGGGCCGGGTGCTGCTCGAGCGTGATGCCCAGGGC
>JBKCEY010000430.1:0-8048 GCA_046304115.1 Burkholderiales bacterium
CGCTGTGGGAAGAATACAAGCGCCGCAAGGCATCAACCCAGAAAGGAAAGTGAACATGGCACTGACCCGTGATTTCAAAGAAACCGTGGCCGCGCGCGTGCAGAACGATCCGGCCTTTGCGCAGGCGCTTCTGGACGAGGCCATCACCCTGTTCGTCAATGGCGAGCCGCAATCAGCCAAGCTGATCCTGCGTGACCTCGTCAACGCCACGGTCGGCTTCGAGGCGCTGGCCTGTCAAAAGGGCCAACAGCAAGGCGTGTGCTTTCACAGCGCCCTCCATCCAAGCGGCCTTCGTACTTGAACCGAGAGCGCCTTGCGGCGCTAGTTCGTCGATCCCGATACAGCGTTCGACAGCGTCACCGCGCTGCCGTTTTTGGCCCGCACCCGGTAGGTGTAGGTGGTACGCCGCGACAGCCCTGAATTCACATAGCTTCTGGCCGAACTGCCCAGCGATGCAACCACCGTGGCGGGTACGCAACCTGAGCCCGTGCAGCGCAAGATGTCAAAGCCGGTGACGGGTGCGACGGAGGTGTCTGCAGTCCACGACAGCGTGAGCGAATTCCGCGTGGGTGATCCCACGGAAAGCACAGGCGCAGCGGGGGCGGTGGCACCAGGGTGGTGACGTAACCGATGCTGGAGGCCTTGGCGCCCGTGCTGTTGAACGCCTCGACGGCATAGCCATAGCGAGTGCCTCCCGCAACCGAGGTGTCGCTGTAACCGGTCTGCGTAGGCACCAGTGTCGCGACGCTGGTTGCGGGGACACAGGCCTCGCCGGTGCAGCGCAGGATACGGATACCCGTTGCATTGGTGGCCAGGTTGGTCCAGCCCAGGTCTACCCGCGTGGCCGAGACGGCACTGACCGTGTTCAGGCTGGGCGCGTTGTCGGGCGCAGGCACGGCTCCGGGCCCTCCCAGGTAGGACGGGCCGACGTCCGACAGTTTCAAGGGACGGTTCGTAATGCCGCCGCTGGCGAACTCATCGGAGCCGACATCCTTCAAGGCGTCCCTGACCTGGCCACTCGCGTCGAACTGGATCCGCGGGTCGTCATCGACATTGGCGATGTCGGGGATGCTCGGATAACTCGAACTGCCCGCATTGATAGCCGAACTGATTGAGGTCAGACCGAAATAGCCTTCCGAGTTCAAAGCCAGCATGGGGTTGACGTAAGTCATTCCCGAAGCGGGGCTCGCGATGCCCAGGGATGCTCCCCAGTACATATTTCCCGCCCAGGAAATGCCCGACGCCGAACCGGAGAATATATTGCCGGAGCTCTTGACAAACAGGTTGTTTGCCCAGGTATTTGACGTGGCGCCGCTGGAAAGACTGATCAAACCCGAGTCGACAAAGGTATTGTGGATGAAATTGATATTCTTCAGATTACCGGTGATGTAATCGTACGTCACCGCATTCGTGGTACCGCCAATGCCGGCGCGTTCAAAATAATTGTTGTAGACATAAATGTTATTCGCCTCCTTGACCCGGATACCTCCCGAATCAATGAAGAAGTTTCCGTAGGCGATGTTGTCGTTGCCGTTGCGGAAAACCATCATCGCATCCGGATTTTTGTTGAATGTGTTGTAACGCAGCACATTCTCACGGCACTTCACCGAAATGGCTTCGCTGTCTCCCTTTCCGGTATTCGAAAAATAATTGAACTCGACAATGCTGCGTGCAATGAAGGTGGACTCGGCGCCATTGCTGAGGCGGATGTTCTCGTTTCCGTTGTCACCGCCAGAACCAGGCATGTTCTGAAAAGACGAATATCGAATCTTGTGATAGCCCGGTATCGAAGAATGGGCCTCCAGATGAATCAGATTCCCAATAGGGGCCGAACTGGGTTTGTTCTCGAAATTGGAATAGGTGATCTGGTTGTACTGGCTGGGAGCCTTGATCACGATGTATTTCTGAGCCGAATAGCCCCTGAAATTCAATTGCGTCAGCAGGTTCTGACTGCCGGTCACGGTAATGACGAAACCAGGGATGCTGCCCGCGGTGAACTGGAACCCACTGAAGGTGACGCGACTGCCCGAGATCGCGATCGCATTGGTGCCGTTGAGAAATACGCCACCCGGCGTTGCGGCGGCCACCGTGATGTCGCTGGTGCCGATCGTCAATGTGGTGTCGAGATAGGTGCCGTTGGCCAGAAGAACGGTGTCTCCGGCCTTGGCGCTGTTGATCAAAGTCTGCAACTCCGACGTGGAGCGGGCGGTCAGGGTTGCGGCGCCTGCATGTCCCAGCGAAAAAGCGCACAACAGCCACAAGACAGCGATCTTCTTCGCCCGTTTCGCGAAGCCATAGAGGGGGTGATCGACTGTATCTTTCATTGCGACGGGCTCTCCACTGCGCTGCATGTCTCAGGGCAAGACGCCACGGCACAGGCTGCCGTTTCAGAGTTTAGAGCGATCCAGCAACCGCGCAATGGCTGGCGCAAGACCACGATGGAGTTTCTTTGGGGGCGGCGCGAAACTGCCGGCAATGGCACGCCCCGACTGCAGCGCAATGAGCGTTTCGGCGTGGCGCACGGCACTCGACACGCCATCTACACAGGGCACAGGCAGTCGGCCACGCAAACTTCGGCCCAGCCCGGCCAGGGGCGCACCCGCCAGAACGATCACGTCTGCGCCGTCTTCCTGAACACATCGCTCGGCCAGCTTGAGCAGACGTTCGGCCTGATCGTCCTGAACCCGACCGATGTCGGCAAGGGGTTCATCCAGGCCCCGAATGCTGGCCAGCCGCGGCAGCAAGCCCATCGCGTCGACCGTCTCGCGGTACCAGGCACGAATGCGCTGCGAGATCGCCACGATGGAAAACCGCTGACCCAACAGGCATGCGCTGGCCAGCGCGGCTTCCGTCATGCCCGTCACCGGGCACGGCAGGACCTCTCGCAAGGCCGGCAGGCCGGGGTCCCCGAACGCCGCTACGATCACGGCATCAAACCGCTCATGATGCTCAGCCGCGAGCAAGGCGGTCGCCGAGGCGCCCAGCAGGGCCTCAAAGCGCGTCTCGATGTAGGCCACCCCGACCGGCGCGGTCAGCACCTCCACCAGCGTTCCGGGAGAAGCACTGCGCTCGGCCTCCGCGCGGATCAGCGCTGACACGCTGTCGGAAATATTGGGGTTGATCAGCAGCAGCTTCATCATTCACTCCAGACGGGCGCCTTGGGCAGTGGCCCGGTCAGACGCTCCAGGTGGGCAGCCATCTCGAGCACACCCGCATCGCCATAGCGGCGCCCCACGATCTGCATACCCACAGGCAGTCCACGCACCATCCCGGCCGGCACCGAGCAGGCCGGCGCTTGTGCATAGTTGAACAGCGGCGTGAAGACCGCATGGCCTCGGGGCCCGGCCGGCACCCCGCCGATTTCGGCGGGCCCAAGCTGCTCAACGGGCCACGACACGGTTGGCGTTGTGGGGCACAGCAACAGGTCATATCGATCAAAGAACGTCGCGTACGCCGCGTAGATATGCTCACGAAGAATCAGCAATCGCGCAATGTCCTCGGCACTATGCTGGCGCCCGAGATCAATCTGCGCCGCGATGTCCGGATCCAGGAGGCCTTCATCCCGGGCCTTGCCATGCAATGCCGCCAGACCCGCTTGCTGCAGCTTGAGCAGCGGATACTCGCGAACGCCATCGGGCCAGAGCGGCGCGGCCTGCTCGATGGTGTAGCCATCGGCTTGAAGCTGACGAACGAGCGCCTCCAGCCGAGCCAGGACATCGCTATCGATGGCAAAGCCGCAGCCCAGATCGGCACTCCATGCGATGCGCAGCGATCGAGGTGGAGGCGAATGAAGGTCGGCGTGCGTGCTCGCGGGTTTTTGTGACCCCCAGTCGCCATGCGAGTGGCCCAGCAACTGTTGCCACATCAGGGCAACATCGGCCACATTGCGTCCGATCTGCCCCATCACCGACAGCCCGAAGTTGGGCTCGTCAAAGCCCGGGCCGCAAGGGATCAGGCCAAATGTGGGCTTCATGCCGACCAGCCCGGTATGCGCAGCAGGCCGGCGTGTGGATCCGCCCGCATCAGTGGCCAGGGCCAGCGCGCCAATGCCAGCCGCTGTGGCACTGACCGCGCCCCCTGAAGACCCACCCGGCGTCAGTCTGGGATCCCACGGTGAGCGAGTAATGCCGTAGACCCGGTTGTTGCTGACTCCCTTGCAGGCGAATTCAGAGCAGTTGGTGATCCCCACGATCACCGCACCCTGATCGAGCAGTCGTTGGACCGCCCATGCATGGGTGGGCGCCGTGAAGTCCTTGAAGACCAGCGAACCCTGGGCGATCCGACGGCCTTGGACCCAGATGTTGTCCTTGACGGTGAGCGGAACCCCCGCCAGGGGCAGATGCTCACCCGCAGCAACCCGACGATCGACCTCACGCGCCAGGGAAAGCGTCCAGTCGGCGTCGTGCTGAATGACCGCATTGAGTTGCGGGTTCACTGTATCAAGACGCTTGAGCACGCTGCGAGCGACCTCCTGCGCACCGGTGTTGCGAGCGTTGACCCGCGCCGCCACTTCGGCGGCTCCGAGTTGCCAGGCTTCACTCATCGCAGGGCCTGGCTCAATCTTTTCGCCACAGCGGGCCCCTGTGCCCTCGACCGCGTACCTGGGCAGGCGCGGGTCGGTCGCAGACCAGAAACTGCCCATGGCCGGCCCGACCCAGGTAGGTGCCGTCCTTCCACACCACCGCGCCGCGTGACATCGTCAGCGCAGGCCAGGCCTTGACCTCGATCCCTTCGTACGGGGTGTAGTCGACGGCATGGTGCAGCAATTCGTTACGGATCTTGCGTGGCGCATTCATGTCCCAGATCACCAGATCGGCGTCAGAGCCAATCGCAATCGTGCCCTTGCGCGGAAACAGGCCATAGATCTTCGCGGCATTGGTCGCGGTCAGCGCCACGAAGCTGTGGATGTCGATTCGCTCATCCATCACGCCATGCGACATCAGCAAAGCCATGCGCGTCTCGAGTCCTGGAATGCCGTTGGGAACCTCACTGAACGGGGCATTCGTGCCCTTGGACTGCTTGCCGCCGGGGCCAGCATAGGCAAACGGCGCATGATCGGAAGACAGCACCTGGAAGGTGCCGTTCTCGAGCCCACGCCAGATCACCTCCTGGTTGGCCTTGTCACGCGGCGGTGGGCTGCAGATGCACTTGGCGCCCTCGAACCCCTCAAGATCCAGGTTGTCGGCGGTAAGGAACAGGTACTGCGGACAGGTCTCTCCGTAGACCTTGAGACCCAGCCCTTGCGCCGCGCGGATCTGCTCCACGGCTTCGCGCCCCGACACATGGACGATCAGCACAGGAACATCGGCCAGTTCGGCCAGGGCGATCGCTCTGTGGGTGGCCTCGCGCTCGACGAGCATGGGCCGGGCATGCGCGTGATAGCGCGGCGCAGTCAGGCCCGCATCGAGCATTTGCTCCGTCAGCCAGGCGATGCAATCGCTGTTTTCGGCATGGATCATCACCATCGCGCCTTCTCGGCGGGCCACGCCCAGCAGATTGAGGATCTGGCGATCGCCAAGCTTCATGTCGTCATAGGTCATGTAGACCTTGAACGACGTATAGCCCTCGCTGACCAGCCGGGGGAGTTCGTCCTTGAGCACCGGCGGCGTCGGGTCGCTGACAATCAGGTGAAAGGCGTAATCGATCGCTGCCTTGCCGTTGGCGCGTGCGTGATAGTCGTCGACGGCCTCCTGCAGGCTGTGGCCCTTGAACTGGCAGGCAAACGGGATGACCGTTGTGGTGCCGCCGCAGGCTGCCGACCGCGTCCCTGTGAGGAAATCATCGGCCATCCTGGAGCCGTCGGACATGGGCTGATCCAGATGGCAGTGAGCGTCCACGCCGCCCGGGGTCACCAGTCGGCCGGCCGCGTCGATGGTCTGCACGCCCTCGCCGAGGTCCTGCCCGAGCGCCACGATGCGCCCGTCACGAATCCCGATATCGGAAAGATAGCGATCGGTCGCGGTGGCTACTTCCGCGCGCCGAATCACGGTATCGAAAGGTGTATTCACGCAAGTTCCTTGAAGAGACGGCCCCAGCCGTCAAGACGCCTTGTGTTCACCCCCGCCAGCGCCAGCGCTTTCCACACGACGGTGGAAACGCTGTCGTAGACGGGAATGCCCAGCTCGGCTTCGAGTTGCTCAACCAGCGCGGCGCCGCGCAGGTTCGTGCACAGGATCGCAATCGCATCGGGCTTGGCCTGCGCCACTTCGCGTGACATGGCCAGCAGTTGCGCTGAAGTAACTTCGCTGAAGGAAAAATTGTCCTCCAGACCCAGGTGGCGCTCGGCAACGATCTCAATGCCCGACGCCGAGTAATTGGCAACGATCCGCGCCTGCACGTCACTGAGATAGGGCGTCACCAGCGCCAGGCGTCGGGCCCTGGTTCGACGCAGAATCTCGTTGAGCGCCAGGACCGACGTACACCCCTTGGCACCGGTGTCGCGCTCGATCGCAGCCACGAGGCGCTCATCGGCCTCGAACCCAAGCCAGGACGACGACGTGCCGCTCCAGCCGATCACCTGGCAGCGCGCATGCGACAGCAAGGTGGCAGCCTGCATCACCCCCGGGGTATCAAACTGGGCCAGCGCACCATCGCTCAGTGCAATCCGGGTGACTGCGAACCGCCCGAAATGGGCGCTCACCTCGTCCAGGCCGCGCAGCATGTCGCAGGTCACGGGCTCCAGCACCGTATTGGATGAGGGGGTCAGCATGCCCAGCAGAACGCGGTCCATCGGAAAACCTTCGTTGTGAATGGAAAAACGCGATGCAAACTTCGAGCCACAAGCCGTTGAGCCATTTACGGGGCTGCACATCTGTTTCTGGACCATGCAACACGCCTCGATGCCTTTTTGTGGTGCATTTGCATCCGATCTACACGATGTCTTCTATCCAGAAAAGCAACCGAATCGTACGACGAACTTGATTGGTGCAAAGAGAGTGATGCAACGTCGTGCGGCCCCCGGATGGCGCGCGAGTTGATTGGCCGGTGTGGAACTCGGTACGCACGAGGCGCTTTTTCCTCTCGGCGCCTGAGCGCCGCCCATCCACTGACTGGAGTGGCAGCCCGCCCAGGTGGCTGCCAACGGGCGACGCCAGAGCCTCGCGCTATTGCTGATGCCTCACACTAGTGACGGTCGGGTTCGACCTCATCGGCCTCATCGATCGCCTGCATGTTGTCGAGCAACTTGAGCAGATAGTGCAGGACATGGGTCATGTCGCTGAGCGAAAAATCGTCGAGCGCCTGCTCGTAGTAGGCCTTGATTTTAGGCAGGGCCAGTTCCGTCCAGACCTGATGACCCGAGGGCGTCATGACCACCAGTCGCGAGCGGCGGTCGCGCTGATCCGGCTCCACGCTCACATGACCGTCGCGCTCCATGCGCGTGATCAGCCCCGACAGGTTCTGCCTGCTGACCATCAGGTAGCGCGCCAGATCCCCCATGTTCATGCCCGGGGCGGCCTCGGTGCGCGACAGTGCGCCCAGCACCGCCCATTGCTGCGTGGTCAGGCCCTCGTCCTGCACCGCTCGAGTGCCGGTTTTATGCATCATGTTGGCACATTGATAGAGCTTGAAGAAGATGCGGTTGGCGAGTTCCATCCGGGCATTATGGCTTGAATTCATTGTTTTGAGCCAAATTCCTATCAAGAGACGCTTGAACAAAAACCCGCAGAAAGATCCGCAGCCCCTGTATTTTGTTCATATATTGCTATATCTAGCGAGTCCATGCTCTCGCGAGTCCGCTCCGGTGTTCACCCGCTGATCAAGGTGGGGTTGGCTGAGGTATCCTGCGGCATGTTCCGGTCTGTCTTTCGCGCGATCGCGCTCCTGGCCGCAACGGCCCTTCTGATCGGGTTCGTACTCGACCTCCCCCGCCTTGCCCCGCCAGACCCGGTGGTCATCGAGACCGGGCCCGTAGGTGGAAGTTATCACCGCAATGCGTTGCGCTACGAGCAGCACCTGAAGGCGGCCGGTTTCAAGGTAGAAGTCCGGCCCAATCCGCAGTCGCTCGACTCCATCGGATATGTGAACGGCAACGGCCCGAAGACGCACAT
>JBKCEY010000431.1:0-671 GCA_046304115.1 Burkholderiales bacterium
AGTATCAGGACTTTCTGGTGCAGGTGCTGTCTGACTACAAGAGCGGCGCCCGCAAGAACGCCATCATGGCTGCGCAAGCCCAGGCGCTCAGCAAGGCCGATATCGAGAATCTGGCGGCCTACTACGCGTCGTTGCCAGGCAGCCTCAAGACCCGTCGCTGACCCACCGGTTGCTGACCCATCGGTCGCTGAACCACTGGTCGCTGAACCACTGGTCGCTGACCCACCGGTTGCTTCTGATTCCGAGTCCTGCGCCGCCCACGGGGCGCAGGGCTGCGGTCAGTTCAGCAGCCCTTCGAAGGGCAGGACCGTTACGGACTCGCCTTCAGCCACGTCACCGCGCTCGTGTTCGAGCACGATCAGGGCATTGGCTTCACTCATGGAGCGCAACACACCGGATCCCTGCGATCCGGTGATGCTGACTTCCCAGTGGCCGTCAGTGGCGCGCGCCACGATGGCCCGCTGATACTCCGTTCGACCCGGCTTTTTTCTCAGGCTCTGAGCGCTCCTGACCTGCATCGGCAGCACAGCGCGGCCTGAGGCGCCAGCGAGTCTGAGCAGTGCGTCGCGTACAAAAAACAGATACGTGATCATGACCGCCACCGGATTGCCGGGCAGACCAAAGTACCAGGCCTGGCCCACCCGCCCGAAGGCCATGGGTCGGCCAGGGCG
>JBKCEY010000432.1:0-1329 GCA_046304115.1 Burkholderiales bacterium
GGCCCATCAGGCCGGCGGCTCCTCGAGCGGAGCGGGGGCGGCGGTGGCGGCCGGAATCGGTATGGCTGGTCTGGGCAGCGATACCGGCGGCTCGGTTCGCATTCCGGCTGCCTTCTGTGGCGTGGTCGGGTTCAAGCCGACCTGGGGGGCGATTCCCCTGCAGGGCGCACTGTGCCTGTCCTGGACCTGCGACCATGCCGGCCCGCTCACCCGCAGCGTTGATGATGCGGCGCTGCTGTTTGAGGTCATGTCCGCGCGTCGCGCCGATCATGGCCATGTCGCGCGGCGCCCGCGCCTTGGCGTCCCGGTGCAGTGGCTCGCAGGCAAGCTCGGCCCGGGCACCCGAGCCTGGTTCGAAGCCCTCAAGGCGCGTCTGATGTCCGAGGCCGATGTGGTCGAGATCAATCCCGAGGCGTTGCCACAGGCCTGGCCGGCCTATACCCCGCTGGTGCGTGCCGAGGCCGCCTGGGTCCATCGCGAGGTGCTGGCTGCAGGGGGAGAAGGATTTTCGGCGCCGGTGCTCGCACCCCTTCAACTCGGTCTCAAGGTCAGCCTGCCGGAGTATCTGGAATCGCTGCGGGTTCGATCGCTGCTGTGCGCATCGCTCGATGCAGCCCTCAGCGATGTGGACGCCCTGATCACACCGACCACCGCGGTGCCCGCCCCTCGGCGCGGACAACTCGAGGTCGATGTGGAGTCAGGCCGCGTGGCGACCCGCGATGCCGTGCTCGGCATGACTGCGCCCTTCAGCTTTGCCGGTCTGCCCACCCTGGCCCTGCCGGCGGGTCGCATCGAAGGGCTTCCCGCCAGCCTGCAGGTGGTTGGTGCCCGCGATCAGGATGCAAGCCTGCTCGCACTGGGCCGCTGGCTTGAGCCCCGGATCCGCTGAGCCGCGGGGCCCCCTGACCCACTCGCCGCACCGCAGTGCGGCGCTCGATACGGGTCGATCAGCGAGGCGCCATGCGGATCGCGCCATCCAGTCGGATGGTTTCCCCATTGAGCATCGGATTGGCGAAGATCTGCTGGACCAGCATGGCGTACTCGCTGGGATCGCCCAGACGCGAAGGGAAGGGCACCTGCGCACCGAGTGATTGCTGGGCTTCCTTGGGCAGGCCCAGCAGCATCGGGGTCAGGAACAGGCCCGGTGCAATGGTCACGACCCGCACGCCATCACGGGAGAGGTCACGCGCGATCGGCAGGGTCATGCCGACCACGCCGCCCTTGGAGGCCGAGTAGGCCGCCTGACCGATCTGGCCGTCAAACGCCGCCACCGAGGCGGTGTTCACGATCACACCGCGCTCGCCGCCTTCATTGGGCGCGTTCTTGACC
>JBKCEY010000433.1:0-2961 GCA_046304115.1 Burkholderiales bacterium
CTTGCCCACGGTATGCACGCAGGGCACAAAGCCGCCGTCTTCACCCAGCACATCGAACACCGCACGACCCATGCGGGTCATCAGCTTCATGCTGACCACCACATAGGGGCTGTCGGAGATCTCGACCCCGATATGGGCAATGGGCGAACCCAGCGGACCCATCGAA
Source organism: Burkholderiales bacterium (assembly GCA_046304115.1). Taxonomy (GTDB): domain Bacteria; phylum Pseudomonadota; class Gammaproteobacteria; order Burkholderiales; family Burkholderiaceae_E; genus UBA4615. Next base: position 167 of record JBKCEY010000433.1, read on the forward strand.
AAGGGAATCACGTACATCGTGCGCCCGCGCATGCAGCCCTCAAACAGGCCATTGAGCGTCTGACGCATTTCGGCCGGAGCCACCCAGTGGTTGGTGGGGCCGGCCTCTTCCTTGCGCTCGGAACAGATGAAGGTCCGGTCTTCGACTCGGGCCACGTCGGTCGGATCCGACCAGGCCAGATAGGAGTTGGGCCGCTTGACTGGATCCAGGCGACGCAGCGTGCCAGCGGCCACCATTTCGTCGCACAACCGGTCGTATTCCTGCTGCGAGCCATCGGCCCAGACCACTCGGGCCGGCTGGGTCAGTGCAGCCATCGAGGCCACCCAGTCGATCAGACCCTGATGACGAACGTAGGGGGGAACGTTCAGATCGACCCCGATACCCGGGGCCAGCTGCGGACGATTCATGGGGAACTCCAATGCGCTAAGTAGGGATCCATGACCGGGACACGGCCGCCGGCGAGGCAAAAGGACCTCGAGCCTGAACGGGGGTATTCCGGGGGGCACTGGCCGCAGGGCCGGTGCGCGTATTCTTGTGAGACGAGAAAGAGCGGAAGGGGCAAATTTGAGAGCCGGCGAGTTTACACCCCCAAAACCGTGCTGTCAGGCTTTTCCCTGAGTTCCTTGATGAACCTCACATCCCTTCGGACGACACTGCCCGGCACGGTCTGGATGCTGGGCGCGATCAGTTTTCTCAATGACGCGGCCTCCGATCTGGTCTATCCCCTGGTGCCGATCTTCCTGGCCACCGTTCTGATGGCTGGGCCGGCTGCACTCGGGCTGATTGAAGGGCTGGCCAATGCCACGGCGGCCCTGCTCAAACTGGTGAGCGGCGTTCTCTACGACCGTCTGCCACGGGCCAAGCCCTGGATGGTGGTGGGCTACGCCCTGCCTGCCTTGGCCCGACCGCTGATCGCTCTGGCCACTTCAACAGGCGTGCTCGCCCTGCTGCGCATTGCCGACAGGATTGGCAAGGGGCTGCGCTCGGCGCCCCGCGACGCGCTGCTGGCCCGATCCGTGCCGGCCGAGCGGCGCGGCCTGGCCTTTGGCGTGCATCGCAGCATGGACCATGCCGGTGCAGTGGCAGGTCCGCTGGTGGCTGCGGTTTTGCTCGCCCAGGGCATGGGCCTTCGCGAGATCTTTCTCTGGACCCTCGTGCCGGGTGTGCTCTGCGTGGCACTGGCGCTCGCCGTACGCGAGCCACCCATCCCGTTTGCCCCGGCCAGCCGCATCGAGTGGTCGCTGGCCGGCCTGCCCCGACCGTTTCGCATCTACCTGATCATCGTTGCGATCTTCACCCTCTCGCAGGCCAGCAACATGTTCCTTCTCCTGCGAGCCGCCGAACTGGGCGTACCCGCAGCCCAGATCCCGCTGCTGTGGGCCCTGCAATCCGGGGTGGCGATGCTGCTCACCACCCCCCTGTCGCGCCTGTCGGATCGCCTGCCCCGACGCAGGCTGATCGCGGGCGGCTGGCTGCTCTACGCCGGTGTGTTCGGACTGCTCGGGGCTCGCGCCGACAGCATGATCGAGATCGGCCTGTTGCTGCTGCTCTACGGCGTGGTGCTGGCCGCCACCGAGGGCGTTGAAAAAGCGCTGGTCGCCGACCTCGTGCCCACTGAACGCCTGGGCTCGGCTTTTGGCTGGTTTCATCTGATCACCGGGCTGATGCTGATCCCCGCATCAATGGGTTTCGGGTTGCTCTGGGAATCGGCCGGAGCGGCCATCGCCTTCGGAACCTGTGGCCTGCTCGCTCTGGCGTCTGCCCTTGCCCTGATGCTCTGGCAACCCGATCGACCGAATCCCTGATGGCCTTGATGCCCCCAATCTGGCCGACCGCGTCACCGTTGAGCTTGAGCAACGCCAGCCTGACCGATCCCGAACCCTCGATGAGCCCCCGATGAATCCATCCCATTCCGAACAGGAGTCCGATCCCACGGGCCTGCCCGATGGCCCAGCCATCGAAGCGGCAGCCGCCCGCATCGCGCCCTGGGTGCGTCGCACACCACTGCTCGAGATCCAACTCGGCGCGCACCGGATAGAACTCAAGCTCGAATGCCTGCAGATCTCGGGCACGTTCAAGGCACGCGGCGCTTTCAGTCGCCTTTTGCGTGCCCGTGAGCGAGCACTGGCTTTTGGCGAAACACCTCCCGATACAGTGGTTGCGGCATCTGGCGGTAACCATGGCATTGCCGTGGCCCTGGCCGCGCAGCGTCTGGGATGGCAGGCCGAGATCTTCGTGCCCCGCACCGCCCCCGCGGCCAAGCAGGATCGCCTGCGGGCCCTGGGGGCGCGGGTCCATGCAGTCGGCAGTGAATATGCCGAGGCCCTGGCGGGCGCAGAAGATTTCGTGGCCCGCACCGGCGCGCTGTCCTCGCATGCCTACGATCAGTACGACACCCTGGCCGGTCAGGGCACGGTGGCCCTGGAGTGGCTGCAGCAGGCCACGGCCCACGGGTCTGCGGGCGGGCAGACCGACCGACAGGCGGGCGGTCTAACCGACACGCCAGACGACGACGCACCAGACGACAGCCCGATCAGAGAGGCTCAGGCTGAGCCGGTCACCCGCTGGTTGGTGGCCGTGGGCGGCGGCGGCCTGATCGGTGGCATGGCTGCATGGCTTGAAGCCTGCCATGTAGACAGTAGGCGCTCACATTTACAGCCCCTGCCCGAGTTGATCGCCGTGGAGTCCGAGGGTTGCCCCACCCTGCATGCCGCCCTTCAGGCAGGCCGGCCGACCGACATTCAGCCTTCGGGCCTGGCGGCCGATGCACTGGGTGCACGCCGGATCGGCGAGCG
>JBKCEY010000434.1:0-11898 GCA_046304115.1 Burkholderiales bacterium
GTGCGGGTCCGGAGACCCGCAGCATGGGGGCAGCAATCAGGGGCAGTGTGAGAGATTCGAGTCTGGCGGGAAGGGTCATGGTCAGGGCGCCTTGAGTTTGGTTGTTCAATGAGACTACTGGCCGCGCACCGCCGCCCGCGACACCCGGTCCATCACGGCATCCCACTGCGGTCCCTCCCGAGGAGCCGCAATCACGATTCGCGCGAGACCTTGCCGATCCAGGTGGCGCATCGCATCGTAGAGGGCCTGCTCCCATCCATCCGCATCCGACGGCGCAGCGAGCCAGAGCACATCGGGATTCATCGGACGCTGGCGTGAATAGACGCCCGAATTGCCGCCCTGTCGCCCAGGCAGGCCAGACGAGGGAACACCGGGAGCGCCACTGCCTTCGGCCAGTTCAACCAGTGCCGCATCCAGCCTGTCCTCATCGACCACCCTCACCGGGGTGACCGGGCAGTAATGCGACGCCAGCGTGCCTGAGGCGCGCGGTGCATCAGCATCCTGCCCGCCCAGGGGTTCACCGAGAACAGCCTCGATGGCCTCGCGACGAATGCGGCCTGGCCTGAGCAGACGTGCCTGCGTACCCGTGAGATCAACAATGGTCGACTCCACACCCACCTCACAGGGCCCGCCATCCAGAAGCAGGGGCGTCTGCTCGCCCAGATCATCGATCACATGCTGGGCACGGGTGGGGCTGACTCGGCCAAACCGATTGGCCGAGGGTGCCGCCACGCCACCCAGGGCGTCGATCCTTGCAAACGCCTGCAACACGGCCTGCGCCACCGGATGCGAGGGGCAGCGCAGACCGATGCTGCTCTGGCCGCCGCAGGCCCAGGCTGGCGCATCGGGCTGACGCGGCAGGATCAGGGTCAGCGGCCCGGGCCAGAAGGCATCGGCCAAGGCATGGGCGCGATCATCAAACACGCTCCAGCGCTGCGCCAACCCGGTATTGGCCACATGCACGATCAGAGGATGGCCAGCCGGCCTGCCCTTGAGGCTGTAGATGGCCTGCACCGCCTGAGCCTGCGAGGCGTCTGCTGCGAGTCCATAGACGGTCTCGGTGGGCAGCACCACCAGCTCGCCCGCCTTCAGTGCAAGGGCTGCGCGATGGATGCTGTCGTCAGTCGGTTGGATCGGTTCAAGGCGCGATCCCATCAGACAATCCGCAGCAGCCGCTCGATGTCATGGGCACATGCCAGTGCCCCATCGAGCTCGGGCTCAATCACCGTGATGTGGCCCATCTTGCGAGCCCGACGCGCTTCGCCCTTGCCATACAGATGCAGCTTGGCACCAGGCAGCGCCAGCACGCCGGCCCAATCGGGCTCTGCTGCACAAACGCCTGCAGCCGTCGCTGCGGCCTCCCAGACATCACCCAGCACATTGACCATGACGGCTGGGTTCATCAGGCGGGTGCTGCCCAGCGGCAGGCCGGCCATGATGCGAGCCTGCTGCTCGAACTGACTGCTCACACAGGCATCGATGCTGTAGTGCCCCGAGTTGTGCGGACGGGGCGCCATTTCGTTGGCCACCAGCGAGCCATCCTGCAGCACAAAGAACTCCACGCACAACACGCCCACGTAATCGAGTGAACGGGCAATCTGCAGGGTTGCTTCAGTGGCCTGGCGCGCGAGGGTTTCGCTGACCCGGGCGGGCACGATCGACAGCGCCAGAATGCCGTCGCGATGTTCGTTCTCTGAGACCGGATAGGCCTGCGCGGCGCCATCGCGCCCGCGGGCCACCACCACCGAGACCTCCCGGGCCAGCGCGAGGCGCTGCTCCAGGACGCAGGCCACGCGGCCCAGGCCACCCTGGTCGACAGGACACTCAAAGGCCCGCAGCGCCTGATCACGATCAGCGACTCGAGCCTGGCCCTTGCCGTCATAACCCAGGCGTGCAGCCTTGAGGATCGCCGGAAAGAGCGACTCGGGTGCATCGAGCAGATCCTGCCGGCTGCGAATCACCCGATAGGGCGCCACCGGGATGCCGCAGCGATGAATGAATTCCTTCTCGGCAATGCGATCCTGGGCAATGGCCACTGCGGCCGCGCCCGGGGTGACCGTGATCCGCGCGGCCAGTCGCTCCAGTGAAGGGGCCGGAACGTTCTCAAATTCGGTCGTGGCGGCACTGCACAGGCTGGCCAAGGCATCGAGCGCATCCGCATCGTCGTAGGCGGCCTGGATATGCCGATCCGCGACAGCGCCTGCCGGGCTGTCTGCTGCGGGCTCGAGCACACAGACCCTGTATCCCAGACTCTGCGCCGCCATGCAGAACATGCGACCGAGCTGGCCACCGCCGAGCAGGCCAAGCCAGGATCCGGGGGGCAGTGGTTTGAGGTTCGGCATGGAGGGCAAACGATCAGGCCGGCGGCAGGTTCATTGCCCTCGCCGCAGCGGTCTGGCGATCGCGAAACACCTGCAGACGTTCGGCCAGGGCCGCGTCGGTTGTGGCCAGTTGGGCAATGGCATGAAGCGCCGCATTGGCCGCACCCGCTTCGCCGATGGCAAACGTCGCCACCGGAATGCCCTTGGGCATCTGCACGATCGAGAGCAGGGAGTCTTCGCCGCGAAGGTATTTGGAGGGCACCGGCACACCGAACACCGGCACCAGCGTCTTGGCGGCAATCATGCCGGGCAGGTGAGCCGCCCCGCCCGCACCCGCAATGATGGCCCGCAGCCCGCGTTCCCGGGCGCTCGATGCGTAGGCGAACATGTCATCGGGCATGCGATGCGCAGAAACCACTCGGTATTCATGCGGCACCTCGAATGAGCGCAGCACCTCGACCGCATGCTGCATGACTTCCCAATCGCTGCTGCTGCCCATCACGACGCCCACGACGGGCTTGGCATCGGCCATTGCGCTTGCTCCGACAAAAGCCGGATTCTACCGGGAGTGGTTCGGGGGGCGCGCGCACTCATCCACCCAGAGCCGGGATCGTCTCAGGTTGATCAAGCCCTGCGAGCACCGATCCTCAGGCCAGCGTCTGCCCGGTCAGACGCTGCAAGGCCTCGCGGTATTTCTCGGCGGTGCGCTCAACCACCGCATCGGGCAAAGCGGGCGCGGGGGCTGTCTTGCCCCAGGTGGTGAGGGTTTCGAGGTAGTCGCGCACGAACTGCTTGTCATAGCTCGGCGGAGAGATACCCACTGCATAGGAGTCGGCTGGCCAGAACCGCGACGAATCGGCAGTCAGCACCTCGTCCATCAGATGCAGGGTGCCGGCCTCATCCAGACCGAACTCGAACTTGGTATCGGCAATGATGATGCCCCGCGTGGCGGCATAGTCGGCAGCGCGCCGATAGATCTCGAGCGAGACCCTGCGAATGCGCTCGGCAAGGGGCTCACCGATTGCCTCGATCATCTGCGCAAACGAAATGTTCTCGTCATGCTCGCCCTGCTCGGCCTTGCGGGCCGGCGTGAAGATGGGCTCAGGCAGCTTTTGCGCCATCTGAAGTCCGGGTGGCAGGGCAATGCCGCACACCGCGCCACTGGCCTGATAGTCCTTCCAGCCTGAGCCGATGAGATAACCGCGCACCACCGCCTCAACCATGATCGGTTTCAGGCGCTTGACCACCATGGAGCGGCCCGCCACCTGAGCCGCTTCGGCGGGAGAGACCACCGACTCCGCACTGATGCCGGTCAGGTGATTGGGCACGACATCCTTGAGCAGATCGAACCAGAACAGCGCCATCTGGTTGAGCACGCGGCCCTTGTCGGGAATGGGTTCGCTCATGACCACATCGAAGGCCGACAGACGATCGCTGGTCACGATCAGCAGCTTGTCATCGCCCACGGCATAGTTGTCGCGGACCTTGCCCCGTGACAGCAGGGGCAGGGACTGAAGGCTGCTCTGATACAGGGCGGCAGGCATGCGGGGGCCTTTGCGCAAGGGGTCAACAACACAGAAGATGCCAAGGGCGAAAGGCAACCCGTCGGCGCTGGAGGACGCTCAATACACGGGCATGGCCGTGCTCTGCCCTGTATTTTGCCTCAGGCCTGCCGACGGCCCCGGTTTGATCGATAATCTCCCGACAATACCTGCCGGATCGGATCGGCTCCAGGAGACGCTCATGAATGCACCCACCTCACCGCAGGGGCCTTTGCCCGCTGCCGACCTTCAGGCTGCTGGCCTTTGCCCCGAACGCATCGCGCGACTGAGCCACTACATCGAGGGGCAGATTGCCGAAGGTCGCTATCCCGGTGCACAGATTGCCATTGCCCGGCATGGTCGACTGCTGCTCGATCGCAGTTTTGGTCAGGCCTGCATCGGCGAGCGCAGCAAGCCCGCCTCCCCTGACACCCTGTGGCTGCTCTATTCCAATACCAAGGTGGTGTTTGCGGCCGCCCTGTGGCAGTTGCTCGAACAGGGTGCGTTCTCCTTCGATGACCGTGTGAGCGATCATCTGCCCGACTTTGCGCGCCACGGCAAAGGCGAGGTCACGATGATGCAGGTCATCACCCATCAGGGCGGCTTTCCCAATGCCAATCTGCCCAAGGCAGCCTGGCTCGATCACGAGGCCATGCGCAAGGCGGTCTGCGACTTCACCCTCGAATGGACACCGGGCACCCGGATCCACTATCACGGCCTGTCGGCTCACTGGGTGATGGCCGCAGTGATGGAGAGCCTCACGGGCCGCGACTATCGCGACCATATCCGTGACAGCCTGCTGGCCCCGCTGGGCCTGGCCAACGAAATCACCGTGGGCCTCAAGCCCGAACATGACACCCGCGCCGCCGACATGCATGAGCCGCTGGAAGGCGGCGGGGTCAGGCTTCTTGCCGATACCGCAGGCGACACCTGGCGCAGGGCAGGCGCTCCGGGCGGTGGTGGCTACGGCACGGCGCGTGGCATGGCGGCGCTCTATCAGATGATGCTGGCGGGTGGCACCCTGAACGGCGCTCGAGTGCTCGGCCCGCGCACCATCGAGTTCGCGCTGCGCAACCGAACCGCGGACCGAATCGATACCTACATGGGCATGCCCATGCACCGAGGGCTCGGGCCGCACCTGCGTGGCACCACACAGAATGTGCGCGGCATGGGATCACTCGCATCGCCCTCCACATTCGGTCATGGCGGCGTAGGTTCTTCGTACTGCTGGGGTGATCCCGAAAGTGGCGTGTCGTTTGCCTATCTGAGCAACTGCCGCATCCCCGACCCCTGGCATTCCCAGCGTTTGGACAAGGTGGCCAACTTTGTCCACTCGGCCATCGTTGACTGAAACCCCGCCATGATGCCGACCGCCATCGCAGCCCATCTGGATGTGCACGATGTCGGGTCGAGCGTCGACTGGTTCAGGCACACGCTGGGCTTTACCCTGCATTCATGCACAGGCGAACCCCCTCATTACGCCGAAATCAGACGTGATGCCGTGCGGATCGCCCTGCATGGCCTGCGCGGCCCCGTCCTGGCAGATGATTCGCGGGCGCATCAGGGCGTGAAGGCGGCCTCGATCGAGGTCGATCGCCTCGATATCCTGCGCGAACTCTACGAACGGGCCCGCATCACCGGGGCCTTCATCAGCCGAAGGATCGAGGCCAGGCCCTGGGGCGTCTGGGCGTTCGTGATGCGCGATCTCGATGGCAACCTGCTGATGCTGAGCGCGCCGCAGCACTTCAAGCCAGACGAACCGGCAACTGGCTGAATCCCCTGAACCGGATCCGCCGATCCCGAACAGGCTCGCCGGCGCGCTCAAGCACGGCAAACCGCTTGAGCAGCCCTGCCAATGCAATACGCCCTTCAAGGCGCGCCACGTTCATGCCCAGACAGGCATGCTCGCCATGGCCGAAGGCCAGATGCCGATTGGGCTTGCGCCCCACGTCGAAGCGCTCAGGCGAATCGAACTGCTCAGGATCGTGATTGGCTGCACCCACACCCAGCGTGACAAAGGTTCCGGCTGCGAATTCCTGGCCACCCAGCACAGCAGGCGCGGTCAGCATGCGGTTGTTGAGCTGCAGCGGACTCTCGTAGCGCAGCATCTCCTCGATGGCACTGCCCACCAGCGATGCATCCTCGCGCAGCCGGGCAAGCTGATCAGGCCAGCGCAGCAACGCATCCACGCCATTGCCAATCAGGTTGGTGGTGGTCTCATGGCCGGCATTGAGCAAGAAGATGCAGTTGTGCAGCAGCTCACGCTCATCGAGTCGGCCTCCCTCGGGCTCACCGAAGATCAGCCGTGTGAGGACGTCTTCATCCGGATCAAGCGGCGCCGCTCGCCGACGCGTGACGAGATCGCGCAGATAGGTACAAAAGTCAGTGACTGCGCGGTTGCCGCGCTCCAGCACAGATGCGCCCGGCACGGGCTCCAGCGCCGACAGGATGGCGAGCGACCAGTCACGCAGCGGGGCGCGCTCGGCATGCGGAATGGCCAGCAGGTTGCCAATCACCTCCACCGGGATCGCTGCTGCAAAATCGGCGATCAGATCAATCGGTTCACCCTGAGCCGAACGCGCGGCCATCTCATCGAGCAGATGATCAACCAGCGCATGAACGCCGGCCTCCATGCGCGCGATGGCGCGCTGATTGACCGCCCCCATCATCAGCCGTCGCACCCGGGTATGGGCCGGTGGGTCATTGAAGACCAGACTGCTGGTGTGATGCTCGAAAAGCGGGCTGTCGCCAAACTTGGGTGCAAATTCCAGCCGCTTGTCAGAGCTGGCCTGCGACAGCCGATAGACCGCCGCAACATCGTCGTAGCGGGTGAGGAACACCGCACCGCTGGCCAGCACCCGCACCGGCTCGAATTCTCGCAAAAGCGAATAGACCGGATAGGGATCGTCGATGAACCCTGGCGGCGGATCAGCCAGCTCAAAGCGGGATGCCCGCTGTGCAGGGGTCATCGTTCGGCGCTTGCAGGGGCTATCGTCGGACCAAGACGAGAGTCATCGTCCGACATTCGCCAGCGTTCTCGTCAGACCACCAACGGGGTCAGACCACCGCCTGGGCCAGTTCGCCCTTGCGATATTTTTCGACCATCACCGACAGCGTGATCGGTTTGACCTTGCTGCCCTGGCCTTCGCAGCCGAATTCGCGATAGCGCTGCAGGCAGATCGCCTTGGCCGCCTCGCGAGCGGGCTTCAGAAACTCGCGGGGATCGAACTTGTCGGGATGTTCGGCCAGGAACCGGCGCACCGCCGCCGTCATGGCCAGACGGATGTCGGTATCGATGTTGATCTTGCGAACACCGTACTTGATGGCTTCCTGGATCTCCTCGACCGGCACGCCATAAGTCTCTTTCATGTCGCCACCGTACTTGCGGATCTCGGCCAGCAGGTCCTGGGGTACAGAAGAGGATCCGTGCATCACCAGATGGGTGTTGGGCAGGCGGGCGTTGATCTCCTTGATCCGCGAGATGGCCAGGATGTCGCCGGTGGGTTTGCGCGAGAACTTGTAGGCGCCGTGGCTGGTGCCAATGGCAATGGCCAGTGCATCAACCTGGGTACGACGGACGAAATCAGCCGCCTGCTCCGGGTCGGTGAGCAACTGCTCGCGGGTCATGGTGGCATCGGTGCCGTGGCCGTCTTCCTTGTCGCCCTTCATGGTCTCGAGCGAGCCCAGACAGCCAAGCTCGCCTTCCACCGTGACGCCCACCGCATGGGCCATGTCGACCACCTTGCGGGTGACATCGACGTTGTAGTCGTAACTGGCAATCGACTTGCCGTCTTCCTCGAGCGAGCCGTCCATCATGACCGACGAGAAACCAAGATCGATGGCGCCCTGGCAGACCTTGGGCGACTGCCCATGGTCCTGATGCATCACGACCGGCACCGTGGGATAGGACTCGACCGCAGCCGAAATCAGATGCCGCAGGAAATGCTCTCCGGCATATTTTCGTGCGCCTGCCGAGGCCTGCATGATGACCGGAGCGTCAGCCTCCGCTGCCGCGGCCATGATGGCCTGCACCTGCTCGAGGTTGTTGACGTTGAAGGCGGGAATGCCATAGCCATGCTCCGCGGCATGGTCGAGCAACTGGCGCATCGAGACGAGAGGCATGGGGAGGCTCCTGAGGGAATAGACCGAGGTGGATCCGGTTAACCTGAAATCATGCGAACTGGATCGGGTTAACCCGTCATTATGCCGGCCCGGCGGCCAGCCGGCCACGGTGCCCGACTGGAACAGTCAGTGCCCAAGAACCCGCCGATTGAGGCGTCCGCCCGCATCGGTCCAGGCGATTCCGGCAAGCCTTTCTGCCTTGGGCCTGAGCCACTCAGGCGTGTTCGCCCACCCGGATGATCTTGAGGGTATTGGTGCCGCCTGACTTGCCGATGGGTTCGCCGATGGTCATGAGCATGAGATCGCCCTGCTCGACCACACCCAGATCGACCAGCTTTTGCTCGGCCTCGAGCAGCAGACTCTCGCGATCGGTGCCCTTGAAGGTCATCAACACCGGATGCACCTCCCGATAGAGCGACATGCGCCGGCGACTGGCTTCTTCGGGCGTGAGTGCATAAACCGGCACCCCCGAATCCAGTCTCGACATCCAGAGTGCTGTCGAGCCCGACTGGGTCAGGGCGCAGATCGCCTTGATCTTCATGTGGGCTGCTGTAAAGAGCGCAGCCATGGCGATCGCCTGATCGATCCGCCCGAAGGTGCGGTTCAGAAAGGCCTGATCCAGGGCAAATGAGCCCGAGCGATCGGCCTCATCGCAGACCCGGGCCATCGCAGACACGGTCTCGACCGGGTACTTGCCCGAGGCGGTCTCGGCCGACAGCATCACGGCATCGGTGCCATCAATCACGGCATTGGCCACGTCCGACACCTCGGCACGGGTGGGCACCGGCGACTCCACCATGGACTCCATCATCTGGGTGGCCGTGATCGTGAGTCGATTGAGCTCCTTGGCCATGCGGATCATGCGTTTTTGCAAGGCCGGTACGGCCGCATCACCCACTTCAACCGCCAGATCGCCGCGCGCCACCATGATGCCGTCGGAGGCCTTGAGGATTTCCTCGAGGTTGCCGATCGCCTCAAAGCGCTCGATCTTGGCGATCATGAGCGCCTTGCCGCCTGCCGCCCGGGCCAGCTCGCGGGCCATGTACATGTCCGAAGCATTCTTGGGAAACGAGACCGCAATGAAATCGGCTGCAAAGGCCACGGCGACCGTCATGTCCTCCATGTCCTTGGAGGTCATGGCCGGCGCCGACAGACCACCGCCCTGGCGATTGATGCCCTTTCGATCCGAAAGCACGCCGCCCAGCGTGACCGTGCAGGTGATGGTGCGATCGCCGACCTCATCGACGCGCATCATCATGCGACCGTCGTTGAGCAGCAGAGTGTCGCCCGACTTCACGTCGTGGACGAGCTCCTTGTAGTCAAGGCCTACACGGGTTTCATCGCCGACCGCGCAATCGAGGTCAAAGACGAAACGGTCGCCCTCGACCAGCGTGACCCGGCCCGCGCCGAACTTGCCGATGCGAATCTTGGGCCCCTGGAGGTCGGCCAACACACCGATGTCACGGCCCAGACGGGCGGCGACATCACGCACCTGGCGCACCACTTCGGCATGACCTTCCGCGGTACCGTGAGAGAAGTTGACACGCACGACATTCACCCCGGCCAGGATGAGTCGCTCGATCACGGCCGGATCGCTGGAGGCAGGGCCGAGCGTGGCAACAATCTTGGTGGCGCGGGGTATGGTCATGCAGGCTCCAGGCTGGGCGGTGGTTGAGTGCGATCATTGTCCCCGAATTTCATGACAGACATCCCCACCCCCTTGTCAGCGCCTGACCTCTTCGACCCGCAATGGTCGCTGCTCGATGCGCCCGAGACCCTGGCACAGATCAGTCAGGCACTCGAGCCTTCAGCCACTGGGCATCCTCGGCTGAGGACCGTGCTCACCATCGATGGTGTGCATTGCGCGGCCTGTGTCATCAGCATCGAAGCTGCGCTGGCCAGCCGGGTCGAGTCGGTGTCGGTCAATGCAGCCACCCGTCGCGCAAGCGTGGTGTTCAACCCGGTTGAGCAACCCTTGTCGCGCATCATGCGTGACATTCGTGCACTCGGATATGGCCCACGACCACTCGCCCGTGTGGCTCTGGAGGCCACTGCACAGGCGGGTCGACGCATGGCGCTGTGGCGCATGCTGGTCGCCGTGCTCTGCATGATGCAGGTCATGATGTACGCCACGCCGCGCTACATGGCTGGCGACGGCGAGATGCCCGCGGACATCCATCGCCTGCTGCTCTGGGCCGAGTGGCTGCTCACGCTGCCCGTCCTGCTCTTTGCCACCTGGCCCTTCCTGTCAGGCGCGTGGCGCGATCTGAGCCACCGCCGGATCGGCATGGATGTGCCGGTGGCGCTGGGCCTGATCGTGATGTTTGTGGCCAGCAGCCTCGCAATGAACAGCACCTCGCCCGAGGCCGATCCGGTGTGGTTCGACTCCATCACCATGTTCGCCGCCTTTTTGCTGATTGGGCGCTGGCTGGAGTCAGCCGCCCGGGAAAAGGCCCTAGCAGGCCTGGCCGATCAGCTGGCTGCACTGCCCGAATCCGTCCTGCGCATCGATGAACAAGGCCAGCGGCTCCCGGTTTCGCCAGGCGCGCTGCGCCCGGGTGACCAGGTCTGGTTGCTGGCGGGTGCCCTGATTCCGGCCGATGGCTGTGTGCCCGGGCGCGATGTCCGGGTGGATGAATCCATGCTGACCGGCGAGAGCCGTCCTGTGCTCAAGCGCGCGGGCGAGCCTGTGCTCGCAGGTTCCGCGCTGCTCGACGGTCCTGTCATCCTGGAGGTTCAGCGTGCCGCGCAGGACTCCCGGGCCCGCGAGATCGCCGACCTGATTGCCCAGGCCAGCGCAGCGCGCCCCCGCCTGGCCCGACTGGCGGATCGCTGGTCAGGGCCTTTTCTGGGTGCCGTGTTGGTGATGGCCGCCGCTGCAGCAGCGGTCTGGTGGGTGATTGAGCCGTCAAGGGCGGTCTGGGTTGCGGCCTCGGTGCTGATCGTGACCTGCCCCTGCGCGCTCTCACTGGCCGCTCCGGCTGCCCTGCTGTCAGGCAGCGCCGCCCTGGCGCGTCAGGGAGTGCTGCTGCGATCCCCCGATGCGCTGGAGGCGCTGGCAACGATTGACCTCCTGCTGTTTGACAAGACCGGCACCCTGACCGACGCCCGTCCTGTCTTGAGACGAATGGTCCTCGAGTCACCCACTGCAGCGGCGTCAGCAGCGGCAACATCACCAGCCTTGGCCGAACCCTCGCAGGCCGCAGGCCACCGGGTTGCCGAACCGCTGGATGAGGCTGGCATCCTCGGCCTGGCCTGGGCCGCCGAACGCCACTCGCTTCATCCGATCGCCACGGCCTTGAAGGACGCCGCGCGCGAGCGTCTCACTCCGCTGGCGCTGGCGGCCTGGGATGCGCAGATTCAGGAGGTGACCGAGCATCCGGGTGCCGGACTGAGCGGACTCTGGTCAGCCCCGACCGGGTCGGTGCGCTGGCGGCTGGGCTCATCGGATTTCGTGGGCCCAGGCTCAGGATTGGATTTGATCAGCGGCGACTCGGGCCATCAAGACCTCGGACCAGACCTTGGGGAAACCGGTGCAGCAAGACCGACCGCGATCTGGCTCTCACTCGATGGGAAGACCGTTGCCCGGCTTGAACTCGAGCAGGCCCTGAGGCCGGACGCACGCGAAGCCCTCCACGCGCTGCAGGCTCAGGGACTGGCGTTGGGTATCCGTTCAGGAGACCAGGCCGGCCCGGTCGCGGCGACAGCTCGGACTCTGGCCATCTCGGACTGGGCCGCCTGCCAGTCCGCCCAGGACAAGCTGAACGATCTGGAGCAACTGCAGAGCCGCGGCCTGCGAGTCGGCATGGTGGGTGACGGACTCAACGATGGCGCAGCACTTGCGCGAGCCCACGTTTCGGTCAGCTTTGCGCAGGCCACCCCGCTGGCTCAGCAGCAGGCCGACGTGCTGATCC
>JBKCEY010000435.1:0-3680 GCA_046304115.1 Burkholderiales bacterium
AAGCCGAAGCCGAAGCCGAAGCGGGTCGTGGGCTGCCGGTGGCCTGCAGGCTGGGTGAGGCCACGGTGGCGCCGACCGAGATGGCTTGCGAGGCACCGGTCACCAGACCGTAGGCGATGCGGTCGAACACCCGGAACACCACCAGTTCGCCGATGGGCTCCTGTGGCAGAAGGACAGGCTCGCGTGTGGTTCGATCGGTGATCTGGCGACCGACGCTCAGGACCCGCAGGACGTGACCGACCTCCAGACCCGCGCTGCTGCCCAGCGAAAGGGCCACCACGCTGTGGCGCCCCACCGACTCGACGCCGCGATAGACCGACAGGATGCGGCCTTCAAGGGCGCGTTCGGGCGCGCGCGGCGCGAGACTGGGCAATACCGAAGGCGCTGCGGGAATCAGGCGATCGCCTTCGCCGATTTCTTCCTGATTGGACTCGATGCGCAACGTGGCCGGATCGCCCGCTCGCATGAGACGCGCCGTCCCGACGAAGAGGGTTTCCCAGGCCAGCGGTTGCCGGGTGGTCGGATCGAGCAGTGCGCGCGCCGGTCGGTAGACATGCCACTGCTCGGGCGCATCGCCAGGCAGCCCGCGGGCATAGGCAAGGTCGCCGCGGCTGAGGTAGATGCGGCCATCTTGTGTGCCCACGATGCGGGCATGCTGGGCGAGTTCGGCGGGATCAAGGACCCAGGGCCGATTCAGGAAAGGCTCGATGGCTGCTGCAGGAAGCAGGGGCAGCGCCTGAGCGGCGAGGGGCTGGGATCGAGCCCCGGGCTGCAATCGCACGAGCGGCAGGCCGGCGGTGTCGCCCAAGCCTGACGCGCTCGGGTCGCGGGCCAGGCGCAGGCGGGGCACCGTGCCCGAGCGGTCGAGGATGACCACATCGCCGGGATAGATGAGGTGCGGGTTGGCAATCTGCTCGCGGTTGAGTTGCCAGACCTGGGGCCACTGCCAGGGAGCACTCAGGAAGCGACCCGCAATACCCCAGAGGGTGTCGCCCCGCACGACCGTGTAACGCTCGGGCGCATTGGGGGAGAGCTGAACCGGGGGCGTGCCGGCAGCCAGCGCTGCGCTGCAAACCCCCAGCCAGAGGGCGGAACAGAGTAATGCCGCGCGAATCACCGTGCTAGGATTCCTGATCATGTTGCGATGCCTGCTGAGCATGCCTGCGATGTCGTCATGGTACGTGGGTATGAACCCTTCCAGCCCCTTCAGGGCTGAACGGAAGTCTTAGGTCGATGGCTCTTCTTGACATTCTTCGCTACCCCGATTCACGTCTGCACACCGTGGCCCGTCCGGTGGCGGCGGTGGACGACCGCATCCGACAACTGGTCGCCGACATGGCCGAGACCATGTATGCGGCGCCCGGAATCGGCCTGGCCGCCACCCAGGTCAATGTGCACGAGCAGGTCATCGTGATCGACCTGTCCGAGGAGCGCAACGCGCTCCAGGTGTTCATCAATCCCGAAATCATCGACGTCTCGCCCGAGATGTCCGAACGGGACGAAGGCTGCCTGTCGGTGCCGGGCATTTACGACACCGTTGAGCGGCCTGCGGCCATCACGGTCCGTGCGCTTGATGCGCAGGGGCAGTCCTTCACCCTGAAGGCCGACGGCTTGCTGGCTGTCTGCATCCAGCACGAGATGGATCACCTCAAGGGTCGGGTCTTCGTGCAATACCTTTCACGACTCAAGCAGAGCCGGATTCGCAGCAAGATGCTCAAGGCCGACAAGGCAGACCGCGAAGCGGCCTGAGCGATCCGATTGCGTATCGTTTTCGCCGGAACCCCTGTCTTTGCTGCTCGTGCGCTGGCCGCACTGCACGCGGCCGGTCACGACATCGCGCTGGTACTGACCCGACCCGATCAGCCAGCCCGTCGTGGGCAAAAGCTCGTCGCGAGTCCGGTCAAGGAATGGGCGCTGGCTCATGGCCTGTCGGTGGCACAGCCCGCCAGCCTTCGCGATCCGGCGGCGCAGGCCGATCTGGCCAGAATCGATGCAGACCTGATGGTGGTTGCTGCCTACGGTTTGATCCTGCCGCAGGCTGTACTCGATCTGCCCCGTCTGGGCTGCCTGAACATTCATGCCTCGCTGCTTCCCCGCTGGCGGGGGGCGGCACCCATTCAGCGTGCGATCGAGGCCGGTGATCTCGAAACAGGCATCACCATCATGCAGATGGATGCGGGCCTTGACACCGGCGCGATGCGCCTTGTGCAACGACTGCCGATCGGCCCTGAGTCGACGGGTGGCGACATTCACGATGCGCTGGCCGAACTCGGCGGCCAGGCAATCGTGCAGGCCCTGACCCTTCTGCAGGCGGGGGCGTTACCGAGCGAGCCCCAGCCGGCCGAGGGTGTCACGTATGCCCACAAACTCACCCGCGAAGACGCGCGGCTCGACTTTGCCCTGCCCGCGCAGGCGCTGGTAGACCGTATCCGCGCCTTTGATCCGGTGCCGGGCTGTACCGCAATCCTGCCCGGGGGGCAGCCTGTCAAGATCTGGCGCGCCCGGGTTCATCCTCATCCGCATCAACACCCCTGGCCAGGCACGGTAATCCGGGCCTCGGGCCAAGGGATCACGGTAGCCTGCGGGCCTGGGGGTACGCAGGCGATCGATCTGATCGAGTTGCAGCGCCCCGGGGGGCGCAGGCTGGCCGTGCGTGAATGGCTGGCGGGCGTTTCGGTCAATCCCGGGGATCGGCTTGAATCCGGGGCCGTGACCCCCACCTGAGGTTCATGGGGTGGGTCTGCTTCATGATTCGCCCGATTCCTGTTTCCAGCGGAGGCTGAAGCGATGTTCAACTGGATGAAGACAGCAATGCTCATGGCGGCCATCACGGCGCTCTTCATGATGCTCGGTGGCGCCATGGGCGGCCAGCAGGGCATGCTGCTGGCTCTGGGTTTTGCCCTGGTATCCAACTTCTTTGCATACTGGTTCTCCGACAAGATGGTCTTGCGGATGTACAACGCCCGCGAGGTCGATGAAACCAGTGCGCCCCAGTTTTACGGGATGGTGCGCGAACTCGCCGAGCGTGCGCAGATGCCCATGCCCCGGGTTTACCTCATCGATGAGGAAGCGCCCAATGCCTTTGCCACGGGCCGTAACCCTGAGCATGCGGCCGTTGCAGCCACCACCGGCATTCTGCGTGTCCTCAATGCCCGCGAACTGCGTGGCGTCATGGCCCACGAACTCGCCCACGTCAAGCACCGGGACATCCTCATCTCGACCATCTCGGCCACCATGGCCGGCGCCATCTCGGCGTTGGCCAACTTCGCCATGTTCTTCGGTGGCCGCGACAGCGAGGGCAGACCGTCCAATCCCATCGCCTCGATTGCTCTGGCCATCCTGGCGCCTCTGGCGGCCATGCTGATTCAGATGGCGATCTCGCGCGCCCGGGAATTCGAAGCCGATCGCCTGGGCGCCGAAATCGCCGATGATCCGCAGTCTCTGGCCAGCGCACTCGACAAGATCCATCGCTACGCGCAGGGCATTCCGCTCGAAGCTGCCGAGCGCAATCCCGCGACCGCGCAGATGATGATCATGAACCCCCTCTCAGGGGGTGGGCTCAGAGGCTTGTTCTCGACCCATCCGGCAACCGAGGACCGGGTGGCCCGCCTGATGGACATGGCCGCGCGGCGCGGCGGCTTCGGACGCGGTTGATCGCAGCGACCGTCGCAATGCGGCGA
>JBKCEY010000436.1:0-8561 GCA_046304115.1 Burkholderiales bacterium
CAGCCTCCTGCATTTTTGAATGTCGTGCATCATACACATGGATGATGACCATCATCTTCAAAGGCGCGACGGTTTTGGTCGATGCAGGTGTGCAACCGGCTGGGCCAGCCCCCTATACTTCAATCTGATGCACCCGAGAGCCCTTCACCGCAAGGGCATTGCGATCGGGGCAAGCCACTGTGCACAGGGAGTCCAGACATGGCCCGGTCCCAGGCCGAAAAAGCCCAGACCCGAGAACGCATCCTGACCGAAGCCGCCAGCCAGATCCGGGAGGCAGGCCTGGAGTCGGTGAGCGTGGCACGACTGATGAACAGTGTCGATCTCACGCATGGTGGGTTTTACAACCACTTCGAGTCGCGTGCCGACCTGCTGGTGCAGGCGCTTGAGCGGGCCCTGCTCGACGGTGCCGCCCGGGGCCAATCCATGCGTGATTCGGGTCGGCCCGAGAGTTTCGAAACCTTCGTCAAGCACTATCTCTCACGCGGGCATCGCGATGCCCGAAAAGAGGGCTGCGCGTTGGCGGCGCTGGCTTCGGATGTTGCAAGAGCCGATGAACAGGTGCGCGCCGTGATGCAGCATCGTTTCGAGGCATTCGTTGATCACCTCGAAGACACCATGACCTCGTCCAGGGCAGCCACCCGGGGGAACGAACCGGCTCGGTCAAGTGAACCGGCACGGTCAAACGACGCGACCCGTTCAAGCGAACCGCCCCGTTCAAACGATCATGCGCAGGCTCTGACCGCAGCCTGTACGCTGATTGGCGGTTTGCTGATGGCGCGCGTTCTGACCGACACGCGCCAATCCGATGCCCTGCTCAAGACCTTGCGCCAGCAACTCGGCACCGGCTAGCGACTCAAGATCTGAATAACGCAGACAAGCAACGCAAACAAGCAACGCAAACAAGCGACGCAAGCAATACACCCCATAACAACACACCGTATAACCACAGGGAGACACCATGAGCTGGAGCTTCGAGACCGACCCGGAATACCAACGCGAACTCGACTGGGTCGATGCCTTCGTACGCGAAGAGGTGGAGCCACTCGACCATGTGCTGGACAGCCCTTACAACATCACCGATCCCAGGTTCGTTCGGCTGGTGCGGCCCTTGCAACAGCGTGTGCGCGATCGCAAGCTCTGGGCCTGTCATCTGGGCCCCAATCTGGGTGGCCCGGGTTATGGGCAGGTCAAGCTGGGTCTGCTCAACGAAATCCTCGGTCGTTCGGCCTTTGGCCCCACGGTCTTTGGCTGTCAGGCCCCCGATTCGGGCAATGCCGAAATCCTGGCTCACTTTGGTACCGATGCGCAAAAGCGCCAGTACCTCAAGCCCCTGCTCGATAACGAGATCGTCTCGTGCTTTTCAATGACCGAGCCGCAGGGCGGCGCCGATCCCAAGATCTTCACCACTCAGGCGGTTCGCGAGGGTGACGACTGGCTGATCAGTGGCCAGAAGTGGTACGCCTCGAATGCGCGCTATGCCTCGTTTTTGATCGTGATGGCGATCACGGATCCGGATGCACCGCCCTATCAGCGCATGTCGCTCTTCATCGTGCCCAAAGATGCTCCCGGGCTGCAGATCGTGCGCAATGTGGGCTGGGGCTCGGAGCGGGCCGCGACCCACGGCTATCTGAATCTCGATCGCGTGCGCGTGCCCGCCGATGCCATGCTCGGCGCTCCAGGCCAGGCCTTCATGGTTGCGCAGGTGCGGCTCGGTGGTGGGCGCATTCACCATGCCATGCGCACCATCGGTGAAGCCAAGCGCGCGCTTGACATGATGTGTGAGCGGGCGGTGTCGCGCGTCACCCAAGGCGAACTGCTGGCCCGCAAGCAGATGGTTCAGGAAAAGATTGCGGACTCCTGGATCGAGCTCGAACAATTCCGATTGCTGGTGCTGCGCACGGCCTGGCTGATCGACAAGTACAACGACTACAAGCTCGTGCGCAAGGATATCGCCGCCGTGAAGGCCGCCATGCCCAAGGTGCTGCACGACATCGCTTCGCGCGCGCTGCACCTGCATGGCTCGCTTGGATTGTCCAACGAAATGCCATTCGCTCAGCAGGTGCTGGCTTCCTACTTCCTCGCGCTGGCCGATGGCCCGACCGAGGTGCACAAGGTCACGCTGGCCCGTGAAGTGCTGGGCGGCTACAAAGCCTGCACCGATACCTTCCCGAGTTATCACCTTCCCCGAGTGGAGGCAGAGGCGCGCGAAAAATTCGCCGAGCTGCTGGCTGATCTGGAGGGCTGAGTTGGCTAGTCATTTAAATGCGTCGCCGAGGTTTTCTCAAGACGGGCTGTGCGACTCGAAAGACGCTCGCAGCAGCGCACAAGACGTGCTGGCAGCAGCCGCAGAACATCTTGGGCGAGAAGGGTGGTGTGTCCTGCCCGGGGTGCTGTCGCCTGACGAGGCCCGCACGGTGCTGGATCATCTGTGGCAGGCCGCGGAGGCTTCGCGCGCTCGCGGACGAGACACCCATGTGCCATACCTCGATCCCAACGCCTCGAATGTGAGGGTCTTTGATCTTCTCGAAGCGGACGCAGTTTTCAGGGACCTGATCCGTCATCCGCAGGCGCTCGCGCTGGTCGAGGGGCTGCTAGGCCCGGACATCCTGATCTCCAACTTCACCGCCAACATCGCACGTCCTGGTTCGGGTTCGATGAGTCTGCATTCCGATCAGGCCCTGATCGTGCCCGAGCCCTGGCTCATGCCGTGGTCCATCAACATCATCTGGTGTCTGACGGATGTGCATGCCGATAATGGTGCGACGCGATTCATTCCTGGCAGCCACCGGGTGACCCGCGAGAGCGAACTGGGTGCTGACCCCCTGAGCCGATTGCAGCCCTTTGAGGCGCCCGCCGGGTCAATCATCGCCATGGATGGCCGCATCTGGCATACCTCGGGCGCCAACATCACCGCCGACCAGGACCGGGCACTCCTGTTTGGCTATTACTCGCGGGCCTTTCTGCGATCGCAGAGCAACTGGAACGCCGCACTGTCAGCCGAGGTCCAGGCCAGCCTGGACCCCGAGTTCAGACAGTTGCTCGGGCTGCAGGCTTCGGCCAACCTGCGTCAGGGGCGATCGCTGCTCGAGAAAAATCGGGGTTTGACTCGGCCCTAAGCCCTAAGCCCACAGCCTAAGGCTCAAGGCCAAAACAAAAAGGCCAGAGCCTCACTTCATCGGCGAATACGACGTCGGCGCCATGATGCTGTTGCTGAAGTGCGAGATCAGCGGGCCGTTCTTCTCGGTTTCGGCACGCGCACTGAGCCATTCGGGGTCGGTGGCAAAGGCATTCCACTTGCGTTCGCGATCAGCGAGGCTGTCCCACT
The DNA here is from genome assembly GCA_046304115.1 of Burkholderiales bacterium. Taxonomy (GTDB): domain Bacteria; phylum Pseudomonadota; class Gammaproteobacteria; order Burkholderiales; family Burkholderiaceae_E; genus UBA4615. Next base: position 3,326 of record JBKCEY010000436.1, read on the forward strand.
GCAGCACATAAATCAGCGTGGCGTTACTGTCGCCGATCACGTTGGTCCAGAAGGCCACAGGCACGATCCCGTGCTTTTTCCAGATGTTGAGCGTGATGGTCTCAAAGCGCTTGTTCAGGTCGGGCAAGCGGCCGGGCATGCAGAAATAGGTACGCAGTTCGTAAAGCACAGCGAGTCTCCGTGGAAGGGGGATGTTCATCTGAAGGAATGCGCCTCCATGATGAACCAGGTCCGTCGGGAGCGCATCAACCCAATGCCTTCCATGCGGCTGCGGCGGCTGACACCAGCATCAGAATGGCCACCAGCCTTGCGAGAGCAACACGCGGCACATGCGGCGCAAGCCGCATCCCCAGCCAGGCGGCCGGCAGCATCAGGGCTCCGTACAAAAGGCCACTGGCCCAGGGCAACGGCCCGGTCCATGCATTGGTCAGCGTGGCCCCGCCCGAGATCGGCACCTGAACGAGCTGACCAAGAGCAATCGCCTGCGAGAGTTGCGCACCGCGCCACAGCAGCAGCGGAATCAACAGTAAAGGCCCGCCGGTCACGGTGAGGGCCGAACACACTCCGATGGCGAAACCGGAGACAGATCCCACCCGAAGGACATCCCTGCTCAAGGCCGGCTCTGAAATCGGTTTGACATTCGGCCAGGACATTCGCGCCGGGGCGCGAGTTCCGTTGGGTTGCTGCGCGCGAAGCAGATGCACCCCGGTGGCAAAGACCACGCCCGCCAGAATCCACAGGGCCCAGGCATTGGGCATGCGTTGAAGCAGCCAGGCACCCACAAGGGCCCCGGGCAGCGTGGCCAGGACCAACCCGCGGGTGCCCGGAATCAGCCCCGTGGCATGCCGGGCACGCCAGAGCGACAGCAGACCCGGCCCCATGAAGGCGATCATCGCGACCTCCATGGCCTGTTGAACCGTGAGACCCATCCCTATCGTGAGCCAGGGCGCGAGCAACACGCCGCCCACGCCCGCCATGCCGATCAGCAGGCCCACGCCCAGCGCGGCGAGGGCAGAGGACAGATCAAGGCCGGTGATCAAGCTTCGACTGAAAAGAGATCGCCGGAATCAATCGACCGAGGAAGGATCCAGCCCAACCAGCGTCGCCTGAGGAATCTTTTGCGCAGAGCCTTCCCGTGTCTCGAACACCAGGCGGATGCGCGCCCCGATCTGGACGGCCTCCAGCGGACTGTCGATCACGTTGCATAAAAAGCGCACACCCTCATCGAGATCAATGAGGGCAATGACATAAGGTCCCAGCCGCGCAAACGCGTCGGACGGTGCCCGACTCACCTGCGTGAAACTCGCGACCGTACCGCCTCCGGCGGCTGTTTCCCAGGTGAGCTCCCGGCCATGACAGTACCGGCACAGAGCTCGCGCATAGAACTGCGGTTTGCCACAGGCCGTGCAGCGCTGAAAGAGGAACTCCCCGCGGTTTGCAGCCTCCCAATAGGGTCGGCTGTCAGCGTCGGGCGTCGGTACCGGGCGACCATCGGTAAATACAGGCGGGTTGTGCGCACCGGGTGCACTCGAATCGCCAGAAGGTGCAACGACAGTTGAAGAAGTGTTCATCGGTCTGACTCACTCATATCGAATCGCCGCAGCGGTTTGCTGCAGGGCTCAATGCCGCGCCAGCACCATCGAGCAATGGCCCGACAGCGTGCCGCCCAGGGTGTGCGCAAAGGCGAGTTGTGCATCAGCCACCTGGCGGTCGGCGCATTCACCGCGCAACTGCCGCACCGCCTCGATGATGTGGAACATGCCGCCCGAGGCCCCCGATGAGCCGTACGACAGCAGTCCGCCATTGGTATTGAGCGGCAGGCGACCACCGAGGGCGAATTCGCCCGCAAGCGCAGCCGGCCCCGCCGCGCCGCGCTCATAAAAGCCCATGCATTCGAGCGCGATCAGCAGCGTGCTCGAAAAGCAGTCGTACACATGCGCACAATCGATGTCCTTGCGCTCGACCCCCGCCATGTCAAAGGCAATCTGCGCCGACTGCGTGCAGCCATAGTCGAGCAGGGTGGGCGCCATGAACAGATGCTCATGGGTATGACCCTCGCCAATGCCCAGGATGCGCACGGCCGGTTGGGCCGCATCGCGTGCAACATCGAGCGCGCTCACCACCACCGCACCGGCGCCATCGGACACCAGCGCGCAATCGAGCATGCGCAAGGGTGAGGCAATCGGCTTGCTGTTGCGGACATCGTCCATCGTGATCGGCTTGCGCATGTGGGCATTCGGATGCCGCACCGCGTTGGCGCGCTGGTTCACGGCCACCGCGGCCATGTGCTCGGTGGTCATGCCGTACTCATGCATCCAGGCCTGCGCGGCCAGCGCAAATCCCGCAGGAACGGACAAGCCATAGGGTTGCTCGTACTGGGCATGGGCGATGTCGGCCAGCGCACCCTGCACGCGGTCGCCCAATCCGGTGAGCCGGTTGTCACCCGAGATGCAAAGCACATGGCGGCACAGGCCCGACTGAACCAGCGCCACGGCCTGAGCCACCTGCAAGCCGCCGGTGACGCCGCCCATTGAAATCGAGGCACTCACTCTGGGTTGCATGCCGACATACTCGGCAAATACGCTGCCCAGCATCAGCTGCGGCGAAGTAAACGAATAGCCGGTCAACAGGCCATCGATGTCAGACACCCGCAGACCGGCATCGGCAATGGCCCCAAGGCCTGCTTCGGTATGCAAGGACATGCAGGTGCTGCCGGGCAGGGCACCCACACGGGTATCAAAGGCGCCAGTGATCAGGGCTTGGGTGGGCAAGGCAGGTCTCCCTGTTCAGGCCGTGTTGGCCAGTCGCGTGGCATAGGCCACGATCGATGAAGTGAGTGCGGCCCGCTGGCGGAAATTGATGGTGGCCTGCGGGTTGGGGGTGCGCGATCGCTCCCACGAGGTCATGGAGTCGTACCAGGTCACCAGCAGCAGTTTTCCCTCTCCCGGCAACGCCTTCCCCGGCGACCCCACACCCGGCGCTGGCCCGGGGGGCGCGATGCTCAGGGGCCAGCCAGGGCCGTCCTGGGCGAACAGCCCCAGGGGTTCGGTGCGATAGCCGTCACTGGCATTCGGGTCGTCATCGCGTTCGAAGGTTTCCCAGCCGGCGCCCGATAACGCCACCGCCTCATCCATTCTGGAAAAGGGCAGGGTGAAAAACCGAAACACATGAACACCGGCGCGTGTGAAGGGTTCATCGGTCGCTGGCCGCACGGTTGCCCGCAGGGGCAGCAGCTCGATGATCTCGACCTCCGTTGGCAGACAGGCGCGCAACTCCGCTGCGAGCCCATCGGCCTTGGCGTCGTGGACCGATAACAGCACCAGCAGCTCATGATTGTTCAGCCCAAACAGGCCCATGAAGACGCCCATGCAGCGACCCCGGGTCCAGTGGGCCAGCGCGCGTTCGATCTGCGGAGCCGACTGCATCCAGGGCACAGAGGCCTGAAGACGGGCGTACACGATGCGAAAGGGCGGGGGCAGACTCATGGCACAAGCTTACCCGTGCGGGCCCATGCGATCATTCCGGCAACCCGCCGAGGAGCAACCATGACTCAGGAGAACGTCTCTCAGCCCGTGGCTGGCCCCCAGGACAGCCCGGCCTTCTGGACCCGCAACCGGGTCGAATTGCGCGCGGCGGGTTTCGATCCTGATGCGGCCGCACGCAGCACCGCCATCGTGACCATCGCCAGTGCCTATACCAATGCACACCGCTGCAACAACCGGGTGCGCGAGATCACCGACCTGCTGGTGCAGACCCTGGAGGCGCAAGGCGCGCGCGGGCTGATTGTCGGTGCGCCTGCCGTGTCGGATGCGCTCACGCAAGGCACGCCCACCGCAGGTTTCAGCCTGCTCTCGCGCGACCTGGCGGCCGATTGCTTCGAAGTGGGCCACCGCGCCCACCATGGCGAGGCCATGATCGTGGTCTCGGGCTGCGACAAGACCGGCGCGGCCGCGATGATTCCGCTGGCGCGCACCAACGCCTTTGGTCTTGTGGTGTATCCCGGCACCAGTTCACCCGGGCAGGTGTCCTTCGAGCCTTACAAGAGCAAGGGCCGCAACATCACCATTCTGGACTGGGCCGAAGGGCGTGCGGCCCATCAGGCGGGCCGACTCACCGATGCGCAGTTCAAGGAGATCGAGAACAACGTGATGCCCGGCAGCGGCACCTGCGGCGCCATGTTCACGGCCAACACCATGAGCACGGCGGCCGAGGCGATCGGCATGATGTTGCCGCGCGGGGCCTCGCATCCGGCCGATCATCATGCGGGCAGTCCGATGCATGAGGATGTGCGCGCCCAGGTGCTGGCCTCGGTCGATGCCTTGCACCATCTGATGCGACAGGGCATCCGGCCGCGCGACATCCTCACGATGCGCGCATTCGAAAACGCCATCACCACGCTCTTTGCGATGGGCGGATCCACCAACATGGTGCTGCATCTGCTGGCCCTGGCCTATGCCGCGCAGGTGCCACTCACCATTGATCACATTCACGCGGTGGGCGCGCGCGTGCCCCTGATCGCCAACCTGCAGCCTCATGGGCCCTATGCCATGGTGAGCCTGCATGAGATCGGCGGCGTTCCGGTGGTCATGAAGGAGCTGCTGCGTGCGGGCCTGCTGCATGGCGACGTGATGACCGTGACCGGACGCACGCTGGCCGAAAATCTGGCCAACGTGAAGTCGCTGGCTGATCTGCAATCCATGCGCGACACATCGGTTCAACCATCAACCGGTTCAACGCACAGCCAGGCCGCTGACACTGCGCGGCCCGATGCCATCGTCTGTTCTGTGGATCGCCCCATCGCCCCGCCAGGCCATCACATCAGCGTGCTGCGGGGCAATCTTGCCCCCGACAGCTGCGTGCTCAAGCTCTCGGGCAAGACCCTGGATCAGGGTGAGTTCCGCGGGCGAGCCCGGGTGTTCGAGTCCGAAGCGGCGGCCATGCAGGCCATCCGGGCCGAAGCGGGCACTGAACCCATCGTGCCCGGGGATGTCGTGGTGGTGCGCAATGTGGGGCCGGTGGGTGCACCTGGCATGCCCGAGATGGTGATGCTCACCGTGCAGCTGCAGGGTCGGGGTCTGGGCAATCAGGTGGCGCTGATCACCGATGGGCGCTTTTCGGGTGTGTCGCACGGCATCCTGATCGGCCATATCTCGCCCGAAGCCGCGCGCGGCGGGCCGATCGCCGCGGTGCGCGATGGCGACACCATCGTGATCGATCCGGTGAGCCGCAGGCTTGA
>JBKCEY010000437.1:0-7858 GCA_046304115.1 Burkholderiales bacterium
CCTCGCAGGTGGTTCGCTTTGAGCCGCGCCGCCACGAGTCACTACAGGCCCTGGTGGCCAAGCGCAGCGCTTTTCTGACGCAGTATCAGGATGCTGCCTGGGCTGCGCGTTATGGGGCGATGATCGAAAGGATCGCAAGCAGCTCAAAAGGAACGGCTAGCCAATCGGCTACAGCGGCGAGTCTGTCGACCGAGCATCAGGCTGGCGGCACGGGCGATGCGCTCGCCCGCGCAGCGGCGCGAGGCCTGTTCAAGCTGATGGCTCACAAGGACGAGTGGGAAGTGGCGCGCCTCTATGCCCGTCCGGAGTTTCGTGCCGAACTCGAAAAGGCCTTCGAGGGCGAACTGAAACTGCGCTTTCATGTGGCGGGCGGGCCCTTCGGGCGGCGTGACCGCGTGAGCGGGCGCTTGCACAAGCGTGAGGTGGGCGCATGGCTCATGACCGCATTCCGTCTGATGGCGCCGCTGCGCGTGCTTCGCGGCTCGCTGCTCGATCCGTGGCGCAACGGTGCCGAGCGGCAGCTGGCCCGCCACCTGCTCGCCCAGTACGAGCAGGACCTTGAACGGCTGATGCGAGAGGTCAATCCCGAGCGGCGGGCCCTGGCGGTACAGATCGCCTCCTGGCCAGACCGCATTCGCGGGTATGGGCATGTGCGTGAGGCCCATGCCGAAAGGGTGCGCTCCGAGCGTGAGGCCCTGTGGGCGCAGTGGGAGGCTAGGGTGCCTGACGCGCGCCCGGAGCAGGTCGTTTCCCAACCGTGATGTCGATGCCTACGTCCCGGCCATCCCGCACGAACACGAACTTGCGGGTGCTGCCGGGCGGGATCTGGGCAATCACGTTGAGCATGGTGGCCGTATTGGGGATGGCCTTGCCGTCGGCCTCGATCAGGATGTCGCCGGGCTTGACCCCTGCCTTGTCGGCGGGTCCGGAGCGCATGACGCCAGCGATGATGGCGCCGTCCTGACGGGGCAGGCGAAAGGCCTGGGCCAGTTCGGGTGTGACATCCTGGGGCTCCACCCCGATGTAGCCCCTCACCACGGCGCCGGTCTTGACGATCTGGTCCATGACCGTGCGTGCGGTCGAGACCGGAATTGCAAAACCGATGCCGAGCGAACCCCCGGTGCGCGAATAGATCGCGGTATTGATACCCAGCAGGTGGCCCTGGGTATCGACCAGCGCACCCCCCGAATTGCCGGGGTTGATCGCGGCATCAGTCTGGATGAAGTTCTCGAAGGTGTTGATGCCCAGCTGGGTGCGCCCGAGCGCCGAAATGATGCCCATCGTGACGGTCTGACCCACCCCGAACGGATTGCCCACCGCCAGGACGACATCGCCAATGCGGGCCCGATCGGGGTCACCGAATTCGATGGCGACCAGATCCTTGAGGGTGCCTTTGTCGGCGTCGATCTTGAGCACGGCCAGATCGCTTTCGGGGTCGGAGCCCACCAATCGAGCACTGGCCCGCCGACCATCGGACCAGGCGACTTCGATGCCGTCGGCCGACTCGATCACATGATGGTTGGTCAGCACATAACCATCGGCCGAGACCACCACACCCGAGCCCAGGCTCGACGAAGGGGCTCCCCGTTGCTGTTCGCCGAAGAACCGTCGAAACATCGGGTCGTTGAGCAGCGGATGATCGGAGGGCAGCCGGCTGTTCTTGCTGGTGAAGATGTTCACCACCGAGGCTGTGGCGCGGGTCGCGGCATCGCGGTATGACAGAATTCCGCCGGCAGAATCGGGCCCTGCAGCGCTGCCGGAACCGGCTGGCGAGCCCGGCGTGCGGGCATCGGAGGCCTGGCCTGATTGACCTCGGGCGGTTGGTTGCGACAGCGGGCCGGGCAACCAGTGCGGCTTGAGGGTGGCCAGTACAAAAACCACGGCCAGGGCCACGGTGACGGCCTGGGCAAACACCAACCAGGATTTCTTGAGCATGAGATCAATCGAACGACAGGCACTGCTCGACTTCCTGGAGGAGATCCTTCAGCCGCAGCGATTCACCGATTATTGTCCAAACGGTTTGCAGGTGGAAGGCGCGCCGCAGATCGATCGGGTGCTGTGCGCCGTCACTGCGAGCCTTGCCGTGCTGCAGGAGGCCGCCCGACAGGGCGCGCAGATGGTGCTCGTCCACCATGGCTGGTTCTGGCGTGGCGAGGATTCAAGACTGCTGGGCACGCGCCGCGCGAGGGTGGCCTGCGCGCTCTCCCAGGAGCTGAACCTGGTGGCGTATCACCTGCCGCTTGATGTGCATCCGGAGGTGGGCAACAACGTCTGCCTGGCTCGCGTGCTGGGTTGGCCCGAGGGTGAAGCCTTCGGACGTGACGGGCTGCTGCGCCGCGCTGAACTGACCCTTGCCGATGCTCCGGCGCGTGACGCTGCATGGCTGGCCACCACCCTGCGCGAGGGCCTGGGCCGCGAGCCCCTGCTGGTGGGCGATCTGACCCGGCCCATCCGGCGCATTGCCTGGTGTACCGGTGCGGCTCAGGACGCCCTCGAGGCGGCCATCGAGGCCGGCGCCGATGCCTATGTGAGCGGTGAAATCTCGGAGCGCACAACGCATCTGGCCCGCGAGGCCGGCGTGATCTATGCGGCTGCAGGCCATCATGCCACCGAGCGTTTCGGCATCCAGGCCCTGGGCGCGCGCCTGCAGCAGAGGTTCGGGATCGCCGTGAGCTTCTTTGACGACCCGAACCCGGTCTGAAACCGCTTCAGCCCTTGCGGCGCAGTTCGTCGCGGATCTCGGCCAGCAGAACCTCGGTGGGCGAAGGCGGTGTCGGCTCGGCGGCTGCCGCTGTGGCCGCAGCCGCCGCGGCTTCGGCTTCGGCACCCATGACGCTGTCCTTGATCTTGTTCAGATAGCGCACGAGCATGAAGATCACGAAGGCCATCAGCACGAAGTTGATGACGATGGTCACGAAGCTTCCCCAGGCGAATACCGGTACGCCCGCCTTGCGCAGGGCATCGAGCGTGGTGGCCGTGCCCGCCGGCACCTCGCCGAGCACAAAAAACAGGTTGCTGAAGTCAAACTTGCCCCCGATCAGCCGGGCGATGAACGGCATGGTGACGTCATTGACCAGGGATTCAACGATCTTGCCGAAGGCGGCACCAATGATGACGCCGACCGCGAGGTCGATGGCATTGCCCTTGACGGCAAAGGATTTGAATTCGGACAGCAGGCTCATGTCGGGTCTCCTGGGATCGTAATTCGTGGGGGCAGGCCCAAAGGGTCGCTGCACGCGGTTCGCAATGGGTGTCGAGCGCGGTTCGGGCAGTGGCGGGGTGGGCCCCGCCGTGCTGCGTTTGCATTGTGCCGCAACATGAGTCCATCTCGCGGACAGAGCCTTTTTTGCAGCGCCGCAATAAATCGCTAGAATTGCGGGCTGTCGCGTTGGGTCCGGGGAGGGCCCAGCCTGCGCGTGGCGATCCTTCGCACCGCATCCGAACCTGACTTTTCAGAGGTCATCATGGCTGACTCTGCCTCGAGTCTTTCTGCTTCCGGCCTGCTGCCGTCCGATCCGTCCCGTCGCAACGCCGTGGTGACCACCGCGGCGGTGGGTGCCGTGGGAGCCGCAGCGGTTGCAGTTCCGTTCGTCAGCACCTTCCAGCCCTCCGAGCGCGCCAAGGCCGCCGGAGCGCCGGTCGAGGCGGACATTTCCGGCATGACGCCCGGCGAATTGCGCCGAGTGGAATGGCGCGGCAATCCGGTCTGGATCGTTCGCCGCACCCCCGAGATGATCGCGTCGATCAAGAAGACCGAAGCTCAGGTGCTCGATCCCAAGTCCGAGAAACCCTATCAGTTTCCGACCCCCGAGTACGCCAAGAACGCTCACCGTTCCATCAAGGAAGAGTACCTGGTGGTGGTGGGCATCTGTTCGCACCTGGGCTGCTCGCCCTCGGACAAGTTTGCGCCGGGCGCCCAGCCTTCGTTGCCCGAGGACTGGCCCGGAGGCTTTCTGTGCCCCTGCCACGGCTCCACCTTCGACATGGCCGGACGGGTCTACAAGAACAAGCCCGCCAATGCCAACCTCGACGTGCCGCCGCACACCTACCTGTCCGATACCCGCCTGCTGATTGGCGAGGACAAGAAGGCCTGACCCGCCGGATCACACGAGCAGCAAAACGATTACGTTGTACTGGAGTTTTCGATGGCAGCACAGAAAAACGTCGAGACCACCGGCCTGATCGGCTGGATCGACCAGCGCTTCCCGCTGACAGCCAACTGGAAGGCACATCTTTCGGAGTACTACGCTCCGAAGAATTTCAACTTCTGGTACTTCTTTGGCTCGCTGGCCATGCTGGTGCTGGTGATTCAGATCGTCACCGGCATCTTCCTCACCATGCATTACAAGCCCGACGCAGCGCGTGCGTTCGAGTCGGTCGAGTACATCATGCGCGATGTGCCCTGGGGCTGGCTGGTGCGTTACATGCACTCCACGGGGGCCTCGGCCTTCTTCATCGTGGTCTATCTCCACATGTTCCGTGGCCTCATGTATGGCTCCTATCGCAAGCCACGCGAACTCATCTGGATCTTCGGCTGCCTGATCTTCCTGGTGCTGATGGCCGAGGCCTTCTTTGGCTACCTGCTTCCCTGGGGCCAGATGTCCTACTGGGGCGCCCAGGTGATCGTGAACCTGTTCTCGGCCATTCCGCTGATCGGGCCTGAGCTGTCCGTCTGGATCCGCGGCGACTATGTCGTGGGCGATGCCACGCTCAACCGCTTCTTCGCCTTCCATGTGATTGCCATTCCGCTGGTGCTGCTGGGCCTGGTGGCTGCACACATCCTGGCGCTTCACGAGGTCGGCTCCAACAACCCCGATGGCGTGGAGATCAAGAAGCACAAGGATGCCGAGGGCCGGCCGCTCGACGGGATTCCCTTCCATCCGTACTACACCGTGCACGACATCCTGGGTGTGGCGGTCTTCCTGATGGCCTTCTCGGCGGTGGTGTTCTTCGCTCCCGAGATGGGCGGGTATTTCCTGGAGTTCAACAACTTCATCCCGGCTGATCCGCTCAAGACCCCGGCGCATATCGCACCGGTCTGGTACTTCACGCCTTACTACTCGATCCTGCGGGCGATCACGACCGAGTTCCTCACCTGGGGCCTGACTCCCTTCCTGCTGGTCTATCTGGCAATCATCTGGATGAGTCGCGTCAAGCAGCTGTCCAAGCTGATCGCCACGGCTGCGGTCGGTGCCCTGGTGATCGGCTTTTTCGTCCTCGACGCCAAGTTCTGGGGCGTGGTGGCGATGGGCGCCTCGGTGGTGATCTTCTTTGCGATGCCCTGGATCGACAACAGCCCGGTCAAATCGATTCGCTACCGCCCGTCCTGGCACAAATACATCTACGGTGTGTTCGTGGTGGTGTTCATCGTGCTGGGCTACTTCGGCGTGCAGGCGCCGTCGCTCATGGGCGAGCGTATTTCGCAAGCCGGCACGCTGCTCTACTTCGCCTTCTTCCTGCTGATGCCCTGGTGGAGTGCAATGGGCGATCCCAAGCCCGTTCCCGATCGGGTCACCTTTGAGGCGCACTGAGCCCCGCCGACAGGACATACGCGCATGAAACTCCGCATTCCGTTCGTCTCCAGCATCGCTTCGGCGGCGCTGGCCCTGGGCCTGCTGGCCAGCCCGGTGGCCGTTCAGGCTGCCGGTGGCGAGGTGCCTCTCGATCGCTTTCCGACAGCCAAGCTCAATGATCCGGCTGCGCTCCAGAATGGCGCGCGCCTGTTCGTGAACTACTGCCTGAACTGCCACAGTGCGCAACTCATGCGCTACAACCGGCTTCAGGACATCGGTCTGACCGAACAGCAGATCAAGGACAACCTGCTCTTTACCGGCAACAAGGTGGGCGACACCATGAAGATCGCCATGGCGCCCGAGGATGCCAAGACCTGGTTCGGCGCGCTGCCGCCCGATCTGTCGGTGACGGCTCGCGCGCGCGCTTCGCATGCAGGATCGGGTGCAGACTGGCTCTATTCCTACCTGCGTGGCTACTACCGCGACAATACCCGGGCCACGGGCTGGAACAACGCGGTCTTTGCCAACGTCGGCATGCCCCATGTGCTTTGGGAACTGCAAGGCACCCGGGGGGCCACCATCGAGGAAGTCAAGAGGGCCGACGGCGGTTTCGTCAAGACGGTCATCAACTTCGATACCCAGGGCAACCGGTCGGAGAAGTCCGAAAAGATCACCTCGGGTTATCCGCATGAGAGCAGTCAGATCAAACTGACTGCAGCATCTGGTGGCAAGATGTCGCAGGCCGAGTACGACGGACAGATCGCCGACCTCGTGGCCTACCTGACCTACATGGCTGATCCGTCTGCACGCTCGCGGGTGAAGCTTGGCGTGGGCGTTCTGATCTTCCTGCTGTTCTTCTCGGTTTTTGCCTGGTGGCTTAATCGCGAATACTGGAAAGACATCAAGTGATGCGGGCGCGCGCTGGCCGCGCGGCCTGAAACGAAAGGGTGAGTCGTCGCAGGCTCACCCTTTTCGTGTTTTGAATGCGGTTGTATCCGGGTTTGCGGACCCGGATCCATCCACGAAACCTCCAATCTCCGCCTGATTTGCTTTGGCCCTTCATTGTGGCCCTGACCCTGAGGAGCGTCGACCATGATGGTCCTGTACTCCGGCACGACCTGCCCTTTCAGCCAGCGTTGCCGCTTCGTGCTCTTTGAAAAGGGCATGGACTTTGAAATCCGTGATGTCGACCTGTACAACAAGCCGGAAGACATCTCGATCATGAATCCCTATGGCCAGGTGCCTATCCTGGTCGAGCGGGATCTGATCCTGTACGAGTCCAACATCATCAACGAGTACATCGACGAGCGATTCCCGCATCCGCAGCTGATGCCGGCCGACCCCGTGATGCGTGCCCGTGCCCGGCTGTTTCTTTTCAACTTCGAGCGCGAGCTGTTCATCCATGTGCAGCAGCTCGAGCGTCGTGAGCACAGCAAGGACAGCGCCAAGCTGATGGAGCGTGCGCGTCAGCAGATCCGTGATCGGCTTACGCAGCTTGCACCGATCTTCATCAAGAACAAGTTCATGCTGGGCGAAGACTTCTCGATGCTCGATGTCGCGATCGCGCCGCTGCTCTGGCGACTCGACCATTACTCGATCGAAATGCCCAAAAGCGCGGCGCCGCTCATGAAGTACGCCGAGCGCATTTTCTCAAGACCCGCCTATATCGAGGCGCTCACGCCCTCAGAGAAGGTGATGCGCCGGTGAGCGACTCGGTCACATCGACCAAGCCTTACCTGATCCGCGCCATCCATGAGTGGTGCGCGGATAACGGCCTCACGCCTTATCTGGCCGTGACAGTGGATGAGCGCACCTCGGTGCCCCGCGAGTATGTGCGGGCGGGCGAGATCGTGCTCAATGTCTCCATGAGTGCCACTGACCGGCTCACGCTGGGCAACGAGCTCATCAGTTTCCAGGCGCGCTTTGGCGGTGTGGCCCGTCAGATCTCGGTTCCGATCGAGCAGGTGTCGGCGATCTATGCCCGCGAGAACGGGCAGGGCATGGCTTTCGAAGTGCCCAAGCCGCTGGCGGTTGCACCGGATCAGCAGGCGGATGAGCTCGGTGATCATGAGCGGGCGGCGGCGATGCCTGCGGTACCGACCATTTCAGCGGTCGACTCGGGGCCAGCGCCATCCGATCGCCCGGGCAGCGGTGATTCAGGGCTGCGGGGCTCGCCGGATCGCCCCGACCCGCCCTCGACGCCACCGGCGGGTGGCAGGCCGCGTCTGACCCGGATCAAGTAAAGGCAGTAAAGGCAGTAAAGGCAGTAAAGGCGGTTGTGGCCCCTTCTGAAGGGACCGCAGTTTAAAATCCAGACTTCATGCCCTTGTAGCTCAGTTGGTAGA
>JBKCEY010000438.1:0-1910 GCA_046304115.1 Burkholderiales bacterium
CCATGTGGCCGCCCAGGATCAGCGTATCGAGCAACTGATGCGGGCGTTGCAATCGGCGGGTGTGAATACCCCGCTCGATGTTGCCGCGCCTCAGGCCTTTGACGCGAGCAGGCTCAATCGCATGGTGGACTGATCAGAGGCCGATCGGGTCTATTAGCAAAGGTTTGTCTCAGGCCCATCGGGTCTGAAGACAAGGGCTGCAAGGGCTGGTCCCGGAGTTCAGGTCAGGGTTTCGATTGCGCTGCGGCTGATTCGAAGCAAACCGCCACGGTCTTCTGAAGCGGACCAGTCCGTGAGCACGGTTCGCCGAAGCGTATGGCCCTGCACCGAGTCATGATGATCGGCCGGTCGATGGGTATGACCATGGATCAGCCAGCTGCAGTGTGCCTCGTGCAGGGCGTGTGCCACGGCCTCGGCATTGACATCCATGATGTCATCGGAGCGCTCGCGCTTGCCGGCCTCACTGGCCTGGCGGGCCTGGCGCCCCATCTGTTGTCGCTCAGCCAGCGGGCGGGCCAGAAAGGCGGCCTGCCAGGCCGGGTTGCGGCAGGTGCTTCGCCACTGCTGGTAGGCGATGTCGTCGGTACACAGGGCATCGCCGTGGGCCAGCAGGGCGGGGCGGCCTTGCAGCATCACGGTCGTCGGGTCGTCGATCAGCTGCGCCTTGCACCGTGCGGCAAAGGACGAGCCCAGCAGAAAGTCCCGGTTGCCCTGCATCAGCCAGACGCGCACACCGCGCTCGGCCAGTTGCCGAAGCTGCCCCGCCAATCGATCCGCCAGAGGGTCGGCCCCGTCATCGCCCACCCAGACCTCAAAGAGATCACCGAGCAAAAACAGATGCGCGTTCTCGGGGCCGTGCCTGGCGAGGGCCGAGAGCACATGCTCGGCGGTCTGAGGGTCGTCGGCCGATAGATGAAAGTCCGACCCAAAGAGGGCGGACTCATCCGGTGCGACTTCGATCATTCGACCCTGCCTTGGGCTGGCGCGCCTGGCCTGGAGCTCGGTGTCAATTCGGGCTCAGCTCAGGGCGCGACGCGGCGCACCGATTCAATCACCACGGCTTCGGCGGGCACATCGCGATGCATGCCTGAGGAGGTGGTGCGCACATCCTTGATGGCATTGACGGTTTCCATGCCCTTGATCACCTTGCCAAAGACCGCATAGCCATGGCCATCGGGCTGGGGATGGTTGAGCATGGCGTTGTTGCTCACGTTGATGAAGAACTGCGCGGTGGCTGAGTCGGGCACCGAGGTGCGGGCCATGGCAATCCAGCCGGTGTCGTTCTTCAGACCATTCTTTGATTCGAGCTTGATCGGCGCGCGTGTGGGCTTTTGGCGCATGTCGGCGGCAAAGCCACCGCCCTGGATCATGAAACCATTGATGACACGGTGAAAGATGGTGCCGTCGTAGTGCTTGTCATCGACATACTTGAGGAAGTTTTCAACCGTGGCAGGCGCTTTCTCGGGGTAAAGCTCGAGCACGATCTCGCCCTTGCTGGTCTTGATGGTGACCTGAGGGTTGGGGGCAGCGCCAGCACCTTCGGGCATGGCCAGGGAAAAGAGCAGGGCGCTCAGCAGGGGCAGGGTTCGGTTCATTGGGAGCGTGCAGGAAGAGGCGCCTCAGGGCGCGGATTGGAGGCCGCGCCGGAGCGCGTGGGAGATCCCGCGGCGCTCGGCCTCGGGGTGGGGAGGGAAGTCAGTCGTTCGATCAGCTCTCGTGTAAGCGATAGCTTGCGGGCCGACGGTTCACCGGGTGGGGCGGATTGCGCGGCCCTGGCAAAGGCCTGTTCGGCCAGACGCAAATGAACCTCACCCAGATTGTCCTGGGCCAGCGCATAGCTGGGCAAGGCGGCAACTGCCCGGATCAGCACCTGGCGGGCTCCTTCCCAGTCATTGGCCTGCGCACGCAGC
>JBKCEY010000439.1:0-2564 GCA_046304115.1 Burkholderiales bacterium
GCACGTATTGGCTGTCGGAAACCAGTTCGACGACCACGCCCTCGGGCACCCGTAGCAACCCCTCGAGCGCGGCCGTGATTTCGGCGATCTGGTTGGTGCCACGCCCGATGAAGCCGCGAGCCTCTTCCTGAGTCTGCCCATCGGGCCCCAGGATGACGGCTCCCCAGGCGGCCGGGCCGGGATTGGTTGGTGCACAGGCCCCGTCGGTGTAGGCGGTCCAGTGAGGCGATCGGTCAGCATTCATGGCGGCGCAGTCTAGCGCACCGCCCCCTCGGGATCAGCCAGGCCTGTGCGGATCCACTGGACTGTCCTGGAAGGTGCACTGCAAGGCAGGGTCCCGCGCAGGCTCCGATTGACGTCGGGCACCCACGGCGGCGGGGTGAGCTCTCAAGCGCGAACGACGAAAATCAGGCCCCACCGTTCTTATTGCCTGCACCCGCTTGATCGCAACCGTGAGGTAGACGGCGCCACAAATGGGCCACCACCGGTCTCCGGCTCGCTCCAGAAACCGGGTTCGCTCAAGCCATTTCGCTTCGGCCAGGTGGGGCCGGTAGACCCCATGATGGGCCGGCAGACATTCGAGCCCGAGCAGTGCATACCAGTCCTTGAGGCGCGGCAGGCTGATCCAGGGCGAGCGCTGCAGGCCGGCGGGCGTCCTGCCCATCAGGTGCTGGGCGCCCCACAGACTCACCGGATTGAACCCCGTCAGAACCAGCCGACCTTCAGGCCGCAGCACGCGCTCGATTTCGCGCAGGGTCTGGCGCGGGTCGGCGCCAAGCTCCAGCACATGGGGCGCGACGACCAGATCGAGACTGCTGCTTGCAAAGGGAAGACTCTGGAAGTCTCCGACAGTCAGGGCAGCGGGCCCCTGGAGCGATGGGGGATCCTCTAGAGATGAGGGTCCCTGGAGAGATGCGGGTCCCTGGAGAGATGGGGGATCCTGGAGGCAGGGCTGACTGACCACCAGATGCAGCGGCATCCGGTTGGCGCGCAGTGCGGGCCACTGAGGCACTCCCAACTGGACTGCATGAAACCCGAAGATATCGGCAAGCAGCCGATCGAACTGAGCCTGCTCCCAGGCCAGGATCAGTTGCCCCGCGGGCGTCTGCCACCAGGACGAAGAGCCCGATGGCCGACCTTCAGGTAGCTTCAACGCAGAACCGTGAGGCAGGCCGGGCGGCACGGGCCGATGGTCGCCTACAATCGGATCAGGTTCGGTCATCGATCGGGCCTTTTGGAGTCAAATCCCTGGCAAGCAAAGCTGTCCTGTCCGTGTGCAACCCCGAGCCCCTGCCCTGTGAACCCAACCCCGACTGAAACCCATCCTGTCCCGGGCGCACATCCCCTGGCAGCCGAACCACCGCATCCGAGGGTGCAGGCCATTCGTGCCTTCAAGGACAACTATATCTGGGTGATTGTGGACCCGTCCGGTCGCAAGGCCGCTCTGGTTGATCCTGGCGATGGACAGAAAGCCGCCCTGGCGCTGAAAGAACGCGCGCTGACGCTCACCGACATCCTGATCACCCACCATCATGCCGATCATGTAGGCGGCCTCGATGAACTGAAGGCGCTGTGGCCTGAAGTCTGCATCCACGCCCCCGAGCACGCCAGGATTCCTCAGGCCGATCGTGTGCTGCGTGGTGGCGAGACGGTTCGACTGGAACACATCGACCTGATTGTTCAGGTCATGGCTGTGCCGGGACACACGCTGGATCACCTGGCTTACTTCTCACCCCGGCTGGGCATTGACCCACGCCCGCTATTGTTTTGTGGCGATACCCTGTTTGCTGGCGGCTGCGGTCGTCTGTTCGAAGGAACAGCCGAGCAGATGCGCGCATCACTGAAGTCGCTGGCCGATTGCCCGCCCGAGACGCTCGTGTATTGCGCGCATGAGTACACCGAGTCAAACCTGAAGTTCGCTCTGAAGGTCGAACCCGGCAACACCGCTCTTCAGGGCCGCGCTGCGCAGGTCGGTCTCGCCCGCGCTGCCGATGAAGCCACCGTGCCCTCGTGCCTGAAAACCGAACAGCACACCAATCCGTTCCTGAGAGTGACCGAGGCGAGCGTGCTGGCCGCTGCAAGCGCCTGGCGCAAAATGCCCATCAACAGTCCAGGCGACTGTCTCGCTGCGGTTCGTGCATGGAAAGATGCGGGCTGAGCGTCATGCGGGCTGACCTTCCTGGGATCGGCCTTGACGAGACCTGACCCACTTTGTAGCATGACTGTTTCGTGAAGGCGCATGCTCATCAATGGTTTGCAGACTTTTCTTGACGCGCTTTCGCGCAGCGCTTCCCCTCATTGTGCTGTCGATGGCCGGCTGTGCGGGTATCGGAGGCGGCAGCGCACCGATGCTCTCTGCAGAACCCATGGCAGGCGCGCAGTCGCTAGCGGCCACCAAGAGCGCGGCGCCATCCCCGACCGACAGCTCTGCTGCGGCGACTGAAACCCGCCCGCCTGCTGCTGCCCTTGCAGCAATCCCTCAGACCGACCTGATGGTGGAGGTGCCCCCGCATGCAGCCCCAAAGTCGGACCCGCCATCGCCGATCAACGCTGCCTTGTTGCAT
>JBKCEY010000440.1:0-5671 GCA_046304115.1 Burkholderiales bacterium
TCGCGCAACAGCAGATTCGGCGCTTTGCCCGGATCCAGATGGACTCCATGAAGCCGGTCGAGGTAGAGACCGTTCCGGGCGTGGTGCTCGGTCATCGACATATTCCGGTCAATGCGGTGGGCTGCTACATACCGGGCGGCAAATATCCATTGCTCGCCTCGGCGCACATGAGCGTGCTGACCGCCAAGGTGGCGGGCGTGCCTCGGGTGGTGTCCACGGCGCCGCCCTATCAGGGAGAGCCTCATCCCGCGATCGTGACCGCCATGAGTATGGCCGGAGCCGATGAGATTCTGGTGCTCGGCGGAGTGCAGGCCATGGTCGCCATGGCGATCGGTACGCAAAGCCTCGCACCCGTGGACATGCTGGTGGGCCCGGGCAACATGTATGTGGCCGAGGCCAAGCGTCAGCTCTTTGGTCGCGTGGGCATCGATCTGTTTGCCGGCCCCACCGAAACCCTGGTGATTGCCGATGAGTCGGTCGATGCCGAGATGTGTGCGGTGGATCTGCTCGGTCAGGCCGAGCATGGGCCGACCTCGCCGGCGGTGTTGCTCACCAACAGCGAGACACTCGCCCGCGCCACGATGGCTGAAGTGCAGCGTCAGCTCACCATCCTGCCCACCGCGGGCATTGCCGCCCAAAGCTGGGCCGATTCCGGTGAGGTGTTCGTTTGCGATACCCGGGAGGAGATGCTGCCAATGGCCGATGAGCTGGCCTTCGAGCATGTGCAGGTGATGACCGAGGATCCGGATTACTTTTTGCGCAACATGACCAACTTTGGCGCGCTGTTTCTGGGCCCTCGCACCAACGTGAGCTTTGGCGACAAGGTGATTGGCACCAACCACACCCTGCCCACCAACAAGGCAGCGCGCTACACCGGTGGCCTGTGGGTCGGCAAGTTTCTCAAGACCTGCACCTACCAGCGGGTGCTCACCGACGAGGCCAGCGCACTGATGGGCGAGGTCTGCTCGCGCCTGTGCCACATGGAAAATTTTGCAGGCCATGGCGAACAGGCCAATCTGCGGGTGCGTCGCTACGGCACGCGGGGCGATGTGCCCTGGTATCAGCCGGTGCCAGCGAAGTAGTCAATCCCTTTTCAAGCGGGGATACCACGCCGCCTCGCGCTTTTCCCTGAACGAGGTCAGGCCTTCGGTGGCTTCGGCCGACTGGCGTTTGAGTGCATGCTCAAGCACCAGCTGGTCCTGAGACTCGCCGGAAAGCCTCGCCCAACAGGAGCGTAACGCGGTGGCCTTGGTCAGGGCGGTGGCCTCAGGGGCGTTGTGAAGGATCGCATCAATCACCCGTTCGCTCGCGGCCACCAGATCGGCTGCAGCCACCACCTCATGCACCAATCCGATTCGCAGCGCCTCTTCGGCACTGAAGCGCTCGCCCGTGATCGCATAGCGGCGCACCTGGCGTACGCTCATGGCGTCGTTGAGTTGGGGGATGATGATGCCCGCCACCATGCCCCAGCGGGACTCAGCAATCGAGAACTGGGCATCGTGGGCTGCGATCACGATGTCACAGGAGGCGATCAGACCGGTACCCCCGCCAAAGCAGCCCCCCTGAACCCGCGCAACCACGGGGATCGGCAGGGTGTTGATGCGATGCATGAGGCGGGCAGTGGCTTGCGAGGCTCTGAGGTTGTCCTGTGCAGACTGCTGGCTCACCGTGTAGAGCCAAGCCAGATCCGCGCCCGCCTGAAAGTGCCTGCCGGCACCCTGTATCACGAGGATGCGAGGCGGACGATCCGAGTCTGAATCTGACGGCCATGGGTTTTCGCCGATGGCCCGCTCAAGCGAGTCAATGGCTGCATGGGCGGCATCGAGCAGAGCGCCGTCATAGGCATTGTTGCGCTCGGGGCGATTGAGGGTGAGCGTCACCACGCCTCGGGCGTCCTTCTGGACAAGCACGCGATCTTCAGAACGGTTCATGGTGATCAGTCTCCTGTCTGCCGGTACCATGCACAGATCATTACAGGCTGCACCTCGGGTTTTATCTGCGGTGCGTCATTGCCCATCATCCCACGCAGGAGACCCCTATGGATTTCGATCAAGTCGTTCGCGGCCGGCGCAGCATTCGCGGTTATCTCAACAAGCCCGTGCCCAAGGCCCTGGTGCGTGAGGTGATCGAGATTGCGATGCGCGCGCCTACGTCACTCAATACCCAGCCCTGGAACTTTTACGTGGTGGCCGGTGAGGTTCTGGATCGCATTCGCAAGGGCAATGTCGAGCGTAATCTCGCGGGCGTTCCCGATTCCCGCGAGTTCCGCATGGGGCCGGGCTATGACGGTGTGCATCGTGAGCGGCAGATCGGCATTGCCAAGCAGCTTTTTGCCGCCATGGGCATCGAGCGCGACAACAAGGCAAAGCGCCAGGACTGGGTGTTGCGCGGCTTTCGGCAGTTTGATGCGCCGGTCTCGATCGTGGTGACCTACGACCGCTCCATTCATGGCGGCGACATTGCGCCGTTTGATTGTGGCGGCGTGGTCAATTGTCTGGTCAATGCGGCCTGGTCGCGAGGCCTCGGGTGCGTCATCAACAGCCAGGGCATCATGCAATCGCCCGTGGTTCGGGCTGAAGCGGGTATCCCGGACGACCAGGTCATCCAGACCTGTGTCGCCATGGGTTGGCCCGACGACAGCTTTCCGGCCAATGCGGTGGTCTCGACCCGCAAGTCGGTGGACGAGGCAGCCGTGTTCCGAGGATTTGCCGACTAAGCCTTCGGGTGGCGAAGGGCTCAGCGACTGAACCGGCGGATCACGTTGTCCAGAATGCGCGAGATGTCATTGTTGTAGTCATTGACCGGCAGCGAGCCACAGAAGGTGATTGATCCGACCGAAAAGACCTCGCCGCCTCCGGGCACGTCGAAGTAGGTCATGTCCGCGCGGATCAGCGCTTTGTGCGATTCGCCGGGCAGGGTGGTGATGTGGGTCAGCTGCTCCTCGGGCACGAGCACCCAGGGCGCCTCGGGTGGATGGTTCTCAGAAGTGGCGATCACCACCGCATTTGCCGGAGAGCCCAGTCGAACATCCACTCGATCCAGCTCAAAGCCAGCGGCGCCATGGCCTGAAAAACCTTCGCCGCCCACGGTCTGAGCCTGTACGCCCTCCAGAATCCAGCTCACCCTTGGATTGCTGCGCGCATCGTCATGAATGCGGTAGTGCGATCCGACGAAGTTGCCCTGGGCGCTGAAGCCCACGCCCACCAGTTGCTGGGGTGGCCTGGCGTTGCGGCGCCACAGGCCTCCGTACTGGCCGTCGAACTGCTGGTAGTACTCGCCAGGCTCTGCGGCCCAGGCCCGGATGCCACCTTCGGCGCGGCGCACTTCGATGACGCCATCACGGGTTGGGTCAAGGGCGATCTTCCAGTAAAAGCCGTTACCTCCAAGATAGACCAGACGCCCACCCTGATCCCGG
The DNA here is from genome assembly GCA_046304115.1 of Burkholderiales bacterium. Classification (GTDB taxonomy): domain Bacteria; phylum Pseudomonadota; class Gammaproteobacteria; order Burkholderiales; family Burkholderiaceae_E; genus UBA4615. The sequence continues at coordinate 3,416 of JBKCEY010000440.1, forward strand.
TAGCCCTGCAGTGCGTCGAGCATCTGCGGGGTGTGGTATTCCGGATGAGAGCCCGTCACTACCACCGTGTAGGCAGCGAGCAGCGCCTGGCCTTCAGCATGAAGCTCCGCGTCGGTGATGAGGTCGACCGCATGGCCCTGATGGGCCATCCACATCAGCAGATGGCTATCGGCCGGATAGTGTCGCAAGCCTGAACCGCGAATCTCGGGATAGGGGTAGGTGAAGTAGCCTGCCCGCAGATTCAACATCGGCCTGCGCCAGCTGACCAGTCCGATGCCCGAGCCATCGGTGTGGACGTTGTAGGTCGACAGCCCGTAGTCGCGGTGTTCCCCGGGGTTATAGGCATAGGCATTCCAGGCCCGGGTCTGATCGATATGAGCCTGCCGCCAGCGCGCATCATGCATCCACTCCGGGCGAGCATGATTGCCGTAGACGGTGTACGTGAAGGTTGAAATCAGTACGGCGATGCGTGACTGGGCCTGACCTTTGGGTGGAACCACGAAAAAAGGGATGTTCTCGCGGACCTGTCCGGCTTCGAGCAGCAGGGCGTAGGCGTCGGAACGCAGATCAGCCGGAATCGTGACTTCGTGGGTGGCGGGCCAGCGACAGTCATCCAGGTCGTCGTCGTGGAAATGAATCGCTCCATAGTGTTGCGGCGCATGTCGATGGCAATGCTCGGTGCCGTTCCAGCGCACGCCCCGGACCGCACGGGTCGGCGTGTTGACGAGCTGTCCATGCTGCGCCCGAAGGCTGGTATCGATGACCGTCTGGGTGTGCATCTGCTGAGAGAAGTCCCAGCTGGCCAGGCACCCGGCTTCAGTGTGCTGGGCATCAGCCCACAGACTCAATCCTTCAAGCCGTCCGTTGAAGGTGTCAACGGGAGCCTGATCGCTGGCGCTGGCCAGGCTGAGCACACGCCCCTGTGGCTGAAGTTGAGGCGCCGCCGGGAGCGCACAGGTCACCGGAGCTTCAGCGCCCAGTGCAAGGGTGAGCAACCCCGCGTCAGGGTTGACCTGAACCCGTATGGAGTCCCAGGCCTGCAAGGCCAGGGGTCTGAGACTGGTCAGCACGACGGGCCCGGCAGACGTACCCAGCTCGACCTGCACCCTTTGATCCGCCTGCATCGACAACAGCAGGCCTCGACCCTGCTGATCGCGCCATGACAGGATCACCTGCCTGCGCCGCAGGCCCAGCGTTGGCTGAATCGACAGTGACAGCGTGAGGCTGGGGGAGTCCTTGAGGGGCGCAAAAAGCTGCTCGTTGCCCAGTACTGCATAGGACCCACAGGGCACCGTCTGAGGCTGCGCAGGTGCAAGGGCACGGACAGCAACCGGCACCGGTTCGAAGTGCACACCGCCAATGGCCGGATTGGGGTCGGCACATCCGACCCTGACCATGGATGCCTGCACCGCCGTACCGGTGGCATTGGCAACATGAAAGCGCAGGCTCTCTCCGGGGCGCACCGACAGGCGTTCGGCATATCCAGCCAAGGGCAGCATCCAGGTCTCCTGCAATCGGGGTGAAATGAAAGCAAGCGACTTTAATTCAACGACTGTCGAGGTGTCGAATGCAGCGGGACGACTTCAGCGTTGCTGGCAGCGGGAGGACTGCAGCATTGCTGAGTGCTGCCGTTTCATGGGCAGGGGCCTGCCGCGTTGCATGCCCATCCACCCGAGCCTAGACTGCGGTCTTCACCGAACAAAGGAAAACCGCCATGAACGCCCCTGCCATCATGATTACGCGCCCGGTGCGCGAACTCGTCAGCCCGCAGGAGTGGCAGGCCCGGGTAGACCTGGCCGCCTGCTATCGGCTCATCGCGCTCGAGGGGCTCACGGAGATGATTGCCAACCATATCTCGGTGCGGGTCCCAGGCAGTCACAATGAATTTCTGATCAATCCGTACGGCCTGCTGTATGAGGAGATGACGGCCTCGTCCATGATCCGCATTGATCTGGAAGGCAATGTGCTCTTCAATGCGACCGAGTACGGCATCAACAAGGCGGGCTTCGTGATCCACAGCGCAATCCACGCAGCCCGTCACGATGTGGATTGCATCATCCATACCCATTCGCTGGCCGGCATGGCTGTCTCGGCCATGAAGTGCGGCATCCTGCCGATCGCGCAATCCTCCATGCGATTTACGGACATCGCCTATCACGACTTCGAAGGCATTGCGGTTCGCCTGGATGAGCGCGAACGACTGGTTCAGAGCCTGGGCCAGCGCGAGGCCCTGGTGTTGCGCAACCATGGCCTGCT
>JBKCEY010000441.1:0-8338 GCA_046304115.1 Burkholderiales bacterium
GCTGAACAAGGCCCAGGGCTTCTGCACGCGCGCCTGCGCCGTGAGGCGGCAGTTCTCCAGCACCGTGAAGCTGGGGAAGATGGTGTTGCGCTGGTAGCTGCGGCCCAGGCCGGCGCGCGCGCGCTGCGGCTGGCTCCAGCGCGTGACGTCTTGCCCCAGCAGTTCCACCGTGCCGCTGCTGGCCGGCAGTTCGCCCGAGAGCATGTTGATCAGCGTGCTCTTGCCGGCGCCGTTTGGCCCGATCACGACATGAACCTGACCCTGATGGAGTTCGAGACTGACGTCGCTGTTGGCCCGCAGGCCACCATACTGCTTGCTGAGGGCGCTCACGACGAGCACCGGCTGCTTCGCGCGCGCACGGTCCTGCGCGGGAATGCGGACCTCGGTGTTGGCGCGCGCCGCTGCGGGCGCGTGGGCATCAGCAGTCGGTGTCGAGGAATCAGGTTGAGCGGCGTTCATCTCGGGTCGAGTGCAGGGTTCATCTCGAATGAGGGGCGGCGTTTATCGGGGCTCGCGTTTGCGACGGAACAGATCGGCCAGACCTACCACGCCCCGAGGCAGAAAGCAGGCCACCAGCACGATCAGTCCACCCATCATGAGTTGCCAGTGTTTGGCAATCGGACCGAACACCGTGTCGTCCTTGAAGAATTCCTCCAGCAGCACGAAGACGAAGGCGCCGATCACCGGCCCTGAAAGCGTGCCCATGCCGCCCAGGATCACCATCATGAGTACGGCCCCCGATTGATGCCAGGACAGGATCTCGGGATTGACGAAGCCGAATTGCGCCGCTGACAGATAACCGGCCAATCCACCGAGTGTTCCGGCCAGCACATAGACGCCCAGCTGGTAGCGAAACACCGGAAAGCCGATGGCCCGCATGCGGTGCTCATTCATGCGAATGCCTTGCAGCGCCCGGCCAAAGTTCGACTTCAGGATGCGTGAGAGCAGCAGGTACACCAGCAGCATCAACACCAGCACGGTGTAATAGAACACGATGCGGTTTTCGAGATCGAGCAGCTTCAGGTCGCCCCAGCCCACCAGCGGCTTGTTGTTGATGTAGATGCCGTCGGAGCCGCCGCCCAGCGCGGTGTCATGGAACACGAAGTAGGCCATCTGAGCGAAGGCCAGGGTGACCATGATGAAGTAGATGCCCCGTGTGCGCAGCACCAGCGCACCGGTGATCAGCGAGAACAGCGCACAGAGGGCCAGAGCCGCAGGCAGGGTGATGAAGACCGACATCGGATCGTACTTGGGCTGGATGAGCGCCAGCGCATAGCCTGCAATACCAAAGACCGCGGCATGGCCCAGACTGACCAGTCCGGTGTAGCCCACCAGAAGATCAAGACTCATGGCCAGGATCGCCATGATCATCACCTTGGTGAGCAGCTGCAGATAGAAGGTGTTGTCGCCTGCGAGCGGAAACAGCGCCAGCGCCGTCACGGCGAGAGCCATCAGCAGGCGCAGAAATCGTTCGGCGTTCATCGCTCAGGTTTTCCTGAACAGGCCCTCGGGCCTGAAGACGAGCACTGCGGCCATGAGCAGATAGACCATCATGCCGGCGACCTGGGGCAGATAGACCTGCCCGAAGGTATCGGTCAGGCCAATCAGCAGCGCTGCAACCAGCGCGCCCTTGACCGAGCCGATGCCACCGATCACCACCACCACGAAGCAGATGATCAGCACCTGGCTGCCCATGTTGGGATAGACCGAGGAGACCGGCGCGGCCAGCATGCCGGCAAAGGCGGCCAGCGCCACGCCCAGCGCAAACACCAGCGCAAAGAGCATGCGAATGTTGACGCCCATCGCTTCGGCCATCTCGCGGTTGTGGGCGCCAGCTCGGATCATCATCCCGAGCCTCGTGCGCTGGATCAGCAGATGCATGCCGATGGCAATCAGAATGCAGGCCACCGAGATCATCAATCGGTAGACCGGATAGGACAGGGTGTCGGTGAGCGGGATCGAGTGATTGAACAGGGCCGGGATCTTGACGCCCTGGACATCGTCACCCCAGAGCAGCGAGCGGATCTGCTCGAAGATCAGGATGAGCCCGTAGGTGAGGAGCACCTGATACAGGTGATCCCGGTGATAGAAGTGGCGGATGAGCAGACGCTCGAGCGCGAGTCCGACCAGCACGGCAATCGGAATGCCGGCAGCAATGGCCAACCCCAGATTACCGATCTCGCGGGTGAGCCAATAGGCCAGATAGGCCCCGACCATGTAGAAGCTGCCATGGGCGAGATTGATCACGCCCATGATGCCGAAGACCAGGGTCAGCCCCGAAGCCACCAGAAACAGCAGCAGTCCGTACTGAACGCCGTTCAGCACCTGGATGAGAATCGAGGCCAGCAGGTCCATTGCAACCGTAAATTTCAGGAGGTTGTGCGGCCCAGGCGGCTCAAGACTGCCTGGGCCAGCGGTCGGGCGTCAGCCCATGCGGCAGCCGCGAGCCGGATCGGCCAGCGCCTTCCAGGCGACCGAGACATACTTGTTCTGCTCACCTTCCACGCGGCGCAGATAGATGTCCTGGATGGGGTTGTGCGCCTTGGACATGGTCCAGGTGCCACGGGGGCTATCGACCTTCACCCCCTCCATGGCGGCAACGATGCCCTTGCGGTTGCCAATCTCGCCCTTGACCGATTCAAGCGCCTGAGCGAGCACCAGCCCCGTGTCGTAGCCCTGCACCGCATAGACATCGGGCTGCATCTTGAACTGGGTGGCGTATTGGGTGCGGAAGGCCTGATCGCGCTTGCTGGGCAGGGAGTCGGCGTAGTGCAGGGTGGTCATGATGCCCTGGGCCTGCTCCTTGACGGCCTGCAGAACGCCATCGGTCAGAAAGCCTGAGCCGTACAGAGGAATCTTGCCTTTCAGGCCTGCAGCGGCGTAGTCGGCAATGAACTTGGCTGCGCCCGGGCCTGCAAAGAAGCAGGCCACCGCATCGGGCTTGATCGCAGCAATTTCGGCCAGCAGGGGCTGGAATTCCATGTTCGGGAAGGGCAGGCCGAGTTCCTTGACCACCTTGCCGCCTGATTTCTCGAAGCCTTCCTTGAAGGAGCGCAGGCTCTCGTCGCCCGCAGCGTACTTCCAGGAGATCCACACGGCGGTCTTGTGGCCGCGCTCGGCCATCGCCTTGCCGATCGGATGGATCGGCTGCCAGTTGGAAAAGGAGGTCCGAAAGATGTTGGGCGCGCACATCGGGCCGGTGATGTCATCGGCGCCGGCATTGGGGATCAGCAGCAGGGTATTGGTCTCGCGGGCGATCTTGGCCATGCCAAGCGCCACGCCCGAATGCACGGTACCGATCAGGACATCGACCTTGTCGCGCTGTACCAGGCGGTTGGTGTTCTCGGGCGCCTTGGCCGGGTTGGATTCATCGTCGACCGTGAAGTACTCGATCTCGCGGCCGCCGAGCTTGCCGCCGCGCTCGGCCACGGCCATCCGAAAGCCATTGGTGATGGCGGCACCCAGCGGCGCGAAGGCGCCGGTGCTGGGCAGCATCATGCCGACCTTGATCTTGGCGGGCTGGGCTTGAATGAAGGGAGCAGGCAGCGCGGTGGCCGCGGCCACTGTGCCGGTGCGCGCCCGAAATTCGCGTCGACTCGAGGTGCTTTGGGTCATGGAAGGTCTCCGTTTGGGGGTCTTGAAGCCGCAACGATACGGCAGGTCGCTGAAATCACCGCATCGGGCTGATCCCGGTGAGGCGAATGGCCGCAGGGGTCGAGTTCGAGTCGTTGTGCCTGAGGAACAGCCGCACCGATCGCATCGAGTTGGGCCATCGTGCCGTAGTCGTCCTGCAGGCCTTGGACCAGCAGGGTCGGGCATTGAATGCCCGCCAGTTCGGCGGCGATGTTCCAGTGGACAAATTCGGGTGAGAGCCAGGCCCCGGCCCAGCCATGAAATGCCGAATCGACATCATCATGAAACCGAGACAGACGCTCGCGCAGCCCCTCGCCATAGGCCTGGCTTGCGGTTTGAATGCCCTGGATCGAAATGGGCTCCACACAGACATGGGGCGCCATGGCGATCAGGCCAGCCACCGGCTGCAACCGATGAGCCGCATGCAGCAGTGCAATCGAGGCGCCATCGCTGTGTCCGAAGAGCCAGACTGGCGTGCTCGCCAGACCGAGCGCCGAGCGCAGAGCGGGCAGCACCTCAAGCGCCTGACGGTGCATGAAGTCTGTGCCCCATCGCTCATCGGGTCTGCGCGGAGTGGATCGGCCGTAGCCGGGGCGCGAGTAGACGAGGCCCCGCAGTCCTGTGGCATGGCACAGACGCTGAGGAAAGTCCTTCCAGAGGGCGACCGAGCCCAGGCCCTCATGCAGAAAGATCATGACCGGCGCTGCTGGTGCTGCCTGATGGCGATCGCCGACGCCGGCGCCATCAGGTCGCATCTCTGACTCCTCTCCATCGTCGATCGATTCGCAATGGATCCAGGCCACCTCGATCGAGAGCCTGAGTGAATCCAGGGTGACCTGACTCATGATTGAAAGCGCTGGCTAAAAGAGGGGGCTGACTGGAAGGTCATCCCTTTGCGCCAGTGTGCTCAGCCTCGCGCAGTCTGAAGCGCTGGATCTTGCCGGTGGCCGTTTTGGGCAGTTCAGGAACGAACACGATCAGGCGCGGATACTTGTAGGGAGCAAGCCGGCCCTTCACGAAGGTCTGGAGCTCCTGCGAGAGGGCTTCCGTGGACTGGCTGGCCTGCTTGAGGACCACGAAGGCCTTGGCGCGCGTGAGTCCGTTGTCATCATTCACACCAATGACCGCGGCCTCGAGCACGGCGTCGTGCTGCATCAGGGCTGATTCGACCTCGAAGGGCGAGACATACTGCCCGCTGACCTTGAGCATGTCATCGCCCCGCCCTGCATAGACATAGTAGCCGTCGGCATCCCGGAAATACTTGTCGCCGCTGCGGGTCCAGGTGCCCTGAAAGGTGGCCCGGGAGCGGGTGCGGTCAGCCCAGTACATGAGTGCAGCCGACGGACCTTCAATGAACAGATCGCCGACCTGATCCGGGCCTTCGAGCACCTGACCTGCGTCATCGCGCAGCTCAACCCGATAGCCCGGCACCGGCTTGCCCGTGGTGCCATAGCGGACGTCACCCGGCCGATTGGACAGAAAGATATGCAGCATTTCGGTCGAGCCGATGCCATCAACGATCTCGGCGCCGAAATGGGCCGTGAATTTCTCGCCGATCTCCCGCGGCAGGGCTTCTCCTGCGGAGGAACAGACGCGCAGCGCCACCTGCTGGCGTGAGGGCAGCCTGGGCGAGGCGAGCATGCCGGCATAGCCCGTAGGGGCCCCGAAGAACACGGTGGGTTGATGATCAATCCAGCGCTTGAAGGTGGCCTCTGGCGTGGGGCGCTCGGCCATCAGCACCGTTGTGGCCCCGACCGACAAGGGAAAACTCAGTCCATTGCCAAGGCCGTAGGCAAAGAAGAGCTTCGCCGCCGAGAAGCACACATCGGCCTCGCTCAGACCCAGCACCGGCTGGGCATAGAGAGCAGCCGTCCAGTAGAGGTTGCCGTGGGTATGAACCGTGCCTTTGGGTCGGCCTGTTGAGCCTGATGAATAGAGCCAGAACGCAATGTCATCGGGCGCGGTTGGGGCGGCCTCGCCGGGGAGCTGCGTGCTGACCCAGTGAGCGAGGTCGTGCATCGGCACGGCACCGCAAGCAGGCTGAGGGTCTGGCAACGCGCCGCCGCGGGTTGAGACGAGCACCTGGCGCAGCCCGTGCGGGCCCTTGGCCATGGCCTGGTCAAGCACGCCGAGCAGGCCGCTGGAGACAATCGCAGCCCGCGCCCGACTGTGCTCGAGCATGTAGGCATAGTCTTCGGCGGTGAGCAGGGTGTTGACCGCGACCGGTACGACACCCGCCCGCAGACAGCCCAGAAAGGCAACCGGCCAGTCGTTGCAGTCGTGCATCAGCAGCAGCACGCGCTCTTCGGGCCGCAGGCCCAGGGCGTTGAGACCGCCCGCAAACCGTGCGACTTCCGCGAACAAATCGGAGTACGTGAGCCGCCCGGAATCATCGATGTAAGCCGTCCTGTCGGGTCGGTGAGCATTCAGGCCGGCCAGCCAGACCGCCGCATTGAATCGGGCGGGCGGCGCCGCAGGCAAGGGGGTGCCGGGGGATGCGTCAGCGCTCATGAAAGTCTCCGTCCCAGTTCGCCGGTCGGCGCGGGTTCAAGTTGCGGAAATTTAGTTCATGAAGCAAACTTAACCACGCTCCTGACGAATGTCAAGCACTATATTGCATATTTCCGCGGATTCAAGCCGCGCTGGCTCTCGTTCGAATGCCCTTGTTCGAATCCCCTCGTTTGAATCCATGGCCCCTGCGAGTCGGTTCCCTTCATGACACTGCCCAATCCTCCTGACGACCGGGATCCCTTCCTGGTCAGTCTTGGCGAGCGCGCCCGCTCCCTGCGAGCGCGTCGTGGCATGACCCGCCGGGTGTTGTCGCAGGCCAGTGGGGTTTCGGAGCGTCATCTGGCCAACCTCGAGCTCGGCGTGGGCAATGCCTCGGTGCTGGTGCTGCGGCAGGTGTCGCAGGCTCTGGGCGCTTCGTTGGCAGAACTGATCGGCGACGAAACCGCTTCAAGCCCTGAGTGGATCCTGATTCGCGAATTGCTTCGAGGCCGTGCCGAGGATGAATTGCGCGGCGCGCGACTCGCGCTCGCCGATCATTTCGGCGTGCGCAGTGAACTGCAAAGCCGCAGCGCGCGAATTGCACTGATCGGCCTTCGGGGCGCGGGCAAATCAACGCTGGGGCGAATGCTTGCCGATGAGCTCAGGCTGCCCTTTGTTGAACTCAACCGGGAAATCGAGCAGGTGGCTGGTTGCAGCCTCGATGAGATTCACAACCTGCTCGGGCCGGCCGCCTATCGCCGCTACGAATTGCGTGCCCTCGAAGAAACCATTCAACGCTATCCGGAGGCCGTGATCGCAACGCCGGGTGGGATCGTGAGTGATGCCGCGAGCTACAACATGATGCTGTCGCATTGCTTTACCGTCTGGCTCAAGGCCACGCCCGAAGAACACATGAGGCGGGTGGTTGCGCAGGGTGACCTGCGCCCCATGTCGGGCAACCGCGAGGCCATGGACGACCTGCGCCGGATCATCGAGGGCCGCGCGGCCTTTTACGGACGGGCTGATCTGCAGATCGATACCAGTCACCGCAGCCTCGCCGAGGCCTACGCCGCCTTGCGGACCGGTATAACCGAGACGCTGGGGCGTTGAATCCACCGGCACGATCACTGGCTCCATGTGATAGGAAATAAATTGCATCTATCGCTTGACAGGTGATCAATATGCAGTATGATGCATACCACTGCAGCGAACTAAAGATGTAAGATGCTGCATCCTATGGAAACATCCCCTTCCCGAGGAGAGCCCGCATGAACGCCCCCCTGACCGCCGAACTGAACCGCGTCGACTACCGTACCGAGCCTGCGATCTATCGCCACTGGACGCTCAGCGTTGATGGCGCCGTGGCCACCCTGGCCATGAATGTCGACGAGAACGCGGGCCTGCGTCCGGGCTACCAGCTCAAGCTCAACAGCTACGACTTGGGCGTTGACATCGAACTGCACGACGCCCTCAACCGGGTGCGGTTTGAGCATCCCACCGTTCGCACGGTGGTCATCACCAGCCTGAAGGACCGCATCTTCTGTTCGGGCGCCAATATCTTCATGCTGGGCGTTTCCGGCCATGCCTGGAAGGTGAACTTCTGCAAGTTCACCAACGAGACCCGCAACGGCATCGAGGACACCAGCCAGTTCTCGGGCATCAGGTTCCTCGCGGCGGTCAATGGTGCCTGCGCGGGAGGGGGCTACGAGCTCGCCCTGGCCTGTGACGAAATCCTGCTTGTTGATGATCGCTCGTCGTCGGTCTCCTTGCCTGAAGTGCCGCTGCTGGGTGTGCTGCCCGGAACGGGCGGTCTCACCCGACTGACCGACAAGCGTCGCGTTCGCCATGACCTGGCCGATATCTTCTGCACGACCACTGAAGGCGTTCGCGGCAAGAAGGCTGTGGACTGGCGTCTGGTGGATGCCCTGGCCAAGCCGGCCACGTTCGCCCAGTCCGTCCGGGAGCGCGCCCTTGCGATGGGTGAGTCCAGCCAGCGTCCGGCGCAGGCTCAGGGCGTGCCGCTGCCGCGCGTCGAGGCCCGTTATGAGGGTGATGCGCTTCACTATGAGCATGTCAGCGTCGTGATCGACCGCCCCCGTCGTCAGGCCACCTTTACGGTGCGTGCCCCGCAGGGCGCGCAGCCTTCGGATGTGGCCGCGATCGAGGCTGCCGGCGCGGCATGGTATCCGTTGGCGATGGGCCGTGAGCTTGACGA
>JBKCEY010000442.1:0-739 GCA_046304115.1 Burkholderiales bacterium
GACTGACCCCGCCGGGCCCCGCCGGCCAGATTCCGCCACCCCGGGCCGGACGCCCGCGGGCCCTGGTGCTGACGCCCACGCGCGAACTGGCTGCTCAGGTGGAGGATTCGGTCCGAACCTACGGCAAGTTCCTGCCCCTGACCTCGCTGGTCATGTTTGGCGGTGTGAACATCAATCCTCAGATCAAGGCCCTCAAGGGCCGGGTGGATATCCTGGTCGCCACGCCGGGCCGACTGCTCGATCATGTCGGCCAGCGCACCGTCGATCTCTCGGGCATCGAGATTCTGGTGCTCGATGAAGCCGACCGGATGCTCGACATGGGTTTCATCCGGGACATCCGCAAGATCCTTGCGCTGTTGCCCCGTCAGCGGCAGAACCTGCTCTTTTCAGCGACGTTTTCTGATGAGATCCGCGAACTGGCCGATGGCCTGTTGCAACGTCCCGAGAGTGTCGAGGTCGCGCGGCGCAATACCGCCTCCGAACTGGTCGAGCAGTCGGTGTACATGGTCGACAAGACCCTGAAGCGGCATCTGCTGGCCCACCTGATCCACCGCCATCGCTGGGATCAGGTGCTGGTCTTTACCCGCACCAAGCACGGCGCCAACCGTCTGGCCGAGCAGCTGTGCAAGGACGGCATCGAGGCCATGGCCATCCATGGCAACAAGAGCCAGAGTGCGCGAACCCGTGCACTGGCCGCCTTCAAGGAAGGCAGCATTCCGGTACTGGTGGCCACCGATAT
>JBKCEY010000443.1:0-9635 GCA_046304115.1 Burkholderiales bacterium
CGCTCGAAGTGCAGGCCATTGGGCGTGATGATGCCGAACAGGCCTTGCAGGGGCGTGAAGCTGACCGATGCGGCGCCCACTCGCGTGAGCCCCGGGCTCTCGCGGCGAGCCAGGTTCTTCTCGTAGACCGACGGCAGTCCGTAGCCACGGGCGGCCACCGGCTGACCCAGCCCTCGGGTGTGCTCGGGCAGATCCAGAATCGCCGGGTCGCCCTGCGCCAGTCGGGCTGAATCGGCCGCAGGCTGCCCCACAGGCACCTGCGCGCGCGCAGCCGAAGCACCCGAGATCGCTGCAGCCCCTGCGCCCATGGCGAGCGCCTTGGCCATGAAACTGCGCCGTGCCGTGGCTGCCTCACGAAGATCATCCGGGGCCAGGAAATGCTCAGGTGCCTTCTGAAGACGTCCAGGAGTCAGACGACCCAACTCGGGGTCTGCTGGCTGTCCGGATACTCCGATCTTGGGATCGAGGCTCATAGACGGGACTTTTCCTTGGAAGGGTCTGTGATCTTGGCGCGGGATTTCAAATCACTGGATGCAGAGTTCGCGCCCGGCTTTTTGCGGCTTGCCTCAGCCTTGGCCTTGGCGGGCTCGAAGGCCTTGGCGATCCGCAGCGCTCCCCGGGCTGGAGACATGGCAACATCGTCGCGCGAAGCGATGTGAACGCAGACCGTCCGACAGATTTCGGCCAGCGCATCATCGCTGACCGTGTAGTAGACAAATCCACCGTCGCGGCGCCTCGCAACGACGCCCTCGCGATACATGAGCGCAAGATGACGCGACACGGTGGTCTGGCTTGCATGGGTTGCCGCCACGATGTCGTTGACGGTGCGTTCCTGCTGGCAGATCGCATGCACGATCCGTACCCGGACCGGCTCGCTCAGAATCGAGAAATACCGCGATACAGTCTCGAAAACCCCAGTCAGCTCGTCCATTGACCAACCATGCCCCCGAATTGATCGGTTTTTGTTCAAATCAGGTTATGCGGATATCCGCATATAGTCAAGTATCAACCTGCGGCCCGGGCCGGGGCATTCGGCAACGCCACTGAACATGAAAATTCCTGACCATCCATCGAGCTGCCGTCCGACATCGAGCCGTCGGCAATGGGCCTTGCAGACGCTGCCTCGCACGGTGGCCATGCTCTGGGCTTTTGGCTGGCATGACCGATCAACAGCCCGGCCCTCTGATGCTCAAGCCAGTCCAGGCGCATTGCGTCTGCCACAGCCCGACACCTGGGACGCGATGCTTGCGCAGGCCGCGCGTCAGGGGCGCGTGGTGATTGTGCTCTGGGGAACCGCGGGATGCCCGTGGTGTGACGCCCTGCGCCGCGAGGTCATGATTCATCTGTGGCGCGATGCATCACGGCGTGCGGTGGAGGTGTTCGAGGTCGATCTCACCGACAAGCGTGCATTGGCAAGCCAGTCTGAGACCAGCCCGGCGTTGCTGGCCGAACGCTTTCGAATCCGGGTCTCGCCGACGGTCACCTTTCATGGGCCTGAGGGCGAGCTGGCTCCGAGGCTGGTGGGCTATGCCTCGCGGGATTTCTATCCGGCTTACCTCGATGACCGCATCGATGCGGCAAAAAAACGCCTCAGAAGTTCATGAACATGCCGTGGAACAGGCTTCTTTTTTGCACAAGTTCATGCCATACGGAGCGCATGGCAACCCGCCCGCCCGATGGTATCGTCCGGTCACAACCCCTAACCTGCATCTGGGAGACCCCATGACCCGTTCGTTTGCTGCACTGATCGGACTTGGCGCTGCTGCGCTCAGCCTGCATGCCCCTGCCTTCGCCCAGGCGGCCGACCCCAATCTCGCTCGCAACCTCGCTGCCACCTGCGCCAATTGCCATGGCACGGATGGCCAGGCCCGAGGCGAGGCGGCACCGCTGGCCGGCATGCCCGAGCAGCGACTGCTCAACACGCTCAACCTCTACCGCAACGGCACACTGCCCGCGACCATCATGCATCAGATCACCAAGGGCTATACCGAAGATCAGCTCAAGTTGATCGCGGGTTACTTCGCCGCTCAAAAGCCCCGCCAGTAAGCCCGCAGACATTGCCATGAACTCATCAAGCCCGCGCATCTGGAGCAATCGCATGAACTCAACCCTGAGCAAACCGACCTCGCCGTCACGCCGTGTCCTGCTCGGTGCCACAGCATCACTTGGCGCCGCCAGTTTTGCTGGCTGCGCATCCATCGGCAGCAGCGCGCCTTCGATTGGGCGCGTGGTGGTCGTGGGTGGCGGTTACGGTGGGGCCACTGCTGCCCGCTACCTCAAACGCTGGGGTGGCAACATCGATGTCACCCTCGTGGAACGCGAAGCGTCATTTGTCTCGTGCCCGATCTCCAACCTCGTCATCGGCGGACACAAGCAGATCGGCGACGTCACCCGCAGCTATGACAGCCTGGCGGCCTCGGGCGTCAAGCGGGTCCAGGGCGACGTGATCGCGATCGATGCGGCTGCACGCAAGGTACGCCTTCGCAGCGGTGCGGAGTTGCCCTACGACCGGCTGGTGCTCTCGCCCGGCATTGACTTCAATCCCAACAGCGTGGGCGGCCTGAAGGCTGCGCTCGACAGTGGCCGCATCCTGCACAGCTGGAAGGCTGGTGCGCAGACGGTCGCGTTGCGCAGGCAGATCGAATCCATGCGCACGGGTGGCGTGTTTGCCATCACCATTCCCAAGGCCCCCTATCGCTGTCCTCCGGGCCCCTATGAGCGGGCCTGCATGGTGGCGAGCTACGTCAAGGCCAACAAGCCTGGCAGCAAGGTGCTGGTGCTCGATGCCAACCCCGAGATCATCTCGAAGAAAGGGCTTTTTGAAAAAGCCTTTGCCGAGCACTACAAGGGCATCATCGAATACCGCCCCAATGCCGAACTCAAGGAAGTCTCGGGCACAACCGCCAAGTTCGACTTCGAAGATGTACGGGCTGATGTGCTCAACGTCATCCCCGAGCAGCGGGCGGCTGACCTCGCAGTGCAGGCGGGTGTAGTCAACATCAACCAGCGCTGGGCCGGGGTCAACTGGCTCACCATGGAGTCGACCGCAATCCCCAACGTGCATGTGCTGGGCGACGCCACCTTCCCCGCCCCGCTCATGCCCAAGTCGGGGCACATGGCCAATCAGCAGGCCAAGGTGGCGGCGGCGGCCATCATCCAGCTGCTCAAGGGTGAGCCCGTCAACAGCCAGCCCGTGGTGATGAACACCTGCTACAGCTTCGTGACCGCGACCGACGTGGTGCATGTGGCCTCGGTTCATCAGTACGACGCCAAGGACAAGACCTTCAAGACCGTGCCTGGATCGGGCGGTGTCTCGGCTCAGGCCAGCGCGCTTGAGGGCCGTTATGCCCTGGCCTGGGCCGACAACATCTGGGCCGACATGCTGGGCTGACAGACCGGCACTGCGAATCAATGAAAATGCGTCGCCTCGGGCGGCGCATCTTCAGGCATCTCGGCATGCACCACCTCACCGGCCGGCGAGGGAAAGAGCGGTGCACCGCAGTCCTCGCAGTACTCGGGCTCGGTCAGATCTGGCCAGATCCGGATCTCGACCACGCCGGCTTCGCGCAGGGCCTCGCGAATGCGATCGAGCGGCGCCGGCTCGTCCGCCTCGCTCTCGGGGCCCAGCAGGGGCCAGACCACGCCTTGAGCCACCTCGCTCGCCTCGGCCACCGAAAGGCCAATGCGGTATTCATCGGCGCGGTCCTCGCCAAAGGCCGCGACCGTGGCCTTGACGGTTTGTGCCGGAATATCCAGCGTGTTGGTCAGGAAGTGGACACCCGCCTTGACGGCATAAGGCCGAACACGGCGGTCGGTTTCACGCAGATTGATGTGATAGGCGTCTGGCAGCAGACACTCAAAGCCACACCCTGCCACCAAAGACTCGAGGGTGGGTCGCGCCTGGGCGATCCAGTGCTCCAGGCACTGGACCCGAGAGGCATGGTCCTGGGAGTCGAGCAACTGCCAGCGAAACACTGGCTGACCCTTGGGAACCGCAACCGCCGCCAGCAGAAAGCGGCCATCGGCCAGCATGTCGGCGGTTTCGGGCAGGGTGCGAAGATCGATGCGCGCAGGGGCTTCGGGATTGAGCGCGCCCATCGCAAGCTTGCGCGTGAGGCGGCGCAGCTCGGCAAAGTCGCGAGGCAGCTGATCAACACTGTAGAGGCAGGGCGACAGACAGAAGCGGGCATCTCGCGCCAGCACGTGGGCCTGCCAATGCGCGCTGAGCGCAGTCGCGGCGTCGGCCGGGATCGGGCCTGATGGAATGCGAAACCGGGTCCAGGCGACCAGGGGTGCTGCCACCAGCAGAACCTCCCAGGACTGCCCCTCATGCTCGATGAGCATGGATTCGCCGGCTGTTTCTACCGCCTCGATCAGGGCTGCGTAGGCCTCGGTATCGGTCTGGTGCAACCGGTCGAGCGCGTCATAGATGGCCTGAGGATGCGTGCCATCGAGCAGCCGCTCCAGCCGGGCCGCCAGCTGGGACTCCCAGAAGGCATCTTCGATCCGGCTGCCGGAATGGGCCAGGCCCAGTGAAGCGGAGACGAGTCGCTCGGCATCACCCGACAGGTGGGATTTGCGATCACGCCCGGGGCGGGCTGGACGAAGGGATTTCAATGGGGAATCCTGCAAAGGCGAGGAGCGATTTTAGCGGAAGCCGGAGCCGCGAAGAATCGACCCGCAGAATCACCCTCGGTAATCAGGTGTCGGAGGATTGCCGCCAGATTGCCGGAGCACGCCTCTCCTTGTCGATGCCAGCCAGCACGGCCTCATGGGCCTGCAGGTCCTGATCTGCGGCCCCAAGGACTCGCAATCCGATCGGAGGCCAGGTTCTGGCCCCCAGATCACCATCGCCATCGGACAGCGCCGACTCCAGCGCCATTTCAAGGCTGTCCTGACCACGGGTCATGGCCAGGTACACCTCCGCGAGCAGCTCTGCATCCAGCAAAGCGCCGTGAAGCTTGCGATGGGCATTGGATACGCCGTACCGGTCACACAGTGCATCGAGTGAATTGCGCTTGCCCGGGTGCAATTCACGTGCCATCAGGAGTGTATCCAGCACGTCCGGGCAGGCTGCCTTGAACCGGCCCTGCCCGAGTCGGTCGAGCTCGGCATCGAGAAAAGACACGTCAAAGGCCGCGTTGTGAATGAGGACCTGCGCACCCTTGACGAACTCCATCAGCTCGCCTGCGATGTCTGCGAAGCGAGGCTTGCCGCGCAGGTCCTCCCAGCGCATCCCGTGAACCTCGGTCGCCGCCTCGTCAATCTCGCGTTCGGGATCGAGATACAGATGCAGGTTGTGCCCCGTCAGTCGACGGTTGACCACCTCGAGGCAGCCGATCTCGATGATGCGATGCCCCTGTTCGGCCGACAGCCCTGTGGTTTCTGTATCGAGAACGATCTGCCTCATCAGGATCCTGCTGCCGGGCTCGAGACGGACGCGGCGGCCGTCACCGAGGGGGTCACCGCGGCGCTGCCAACCGGTGCGTGTGCCGCGACCGTCGCATCACCGCGGGCTTCGGCCATGGCCGCCTCGGCTCGGGTGGTGGCATCACGGTTCTTGCGGGTGAGCAGGGTGTAGAAGGTGGGCACCACGAACAACGTGAGCACTGTGCCAAGCGACATGCCGCCCACGATCACCATGCCGATCTGGATCCGGCTTTCTGAACCGGCTCCGGTGGCGACCGCCAAAGGTACTGCACCGAGCACCATGGCACCGGTGGTCATGAGAATCGGGCGCAGACGCAGCGAAGCCGATTCGATGACCGCCTCGCGGATGCCACGCCCCTGTTCTCGTAACTGATTGGCAAACTCGACGATCAGGATCCCGTGCTTGGTGATCAGGCCCACCAGTGTGATCAGGCCAATCTGGCTGTACACGTTCAGCGTGCCCCCATTGGCCTGCAGCAGCCACAGAGCACCTGTGATCGCCAGCGGCACCGTGAGCATGATGATGAAGGGATCAATGAAGCTTTCGAACTGCGCAGCCAGCACCAGGTAAATGAAGGCAAGCGCCAGCAGGAAGGTCAGACCCAAAGCCGACGAAGACTCCTTGAACTCACGGGTCTGACCGTTGTAATCGATGGCGTAACCGCTGGGCAGATGCTTGCGGGCTGCCGACTCGAGATACTCCACGGCTTCGCCCAGCGAGGTACCGGGCGCCAGGTTGGCCGTGATGGTGACTGCTCGGCGCTGGCCGAAGTGATTGAGCTCGCGCGGCGTGACCGACTCATTCCAGCTCACCAGGCTGGAGAGCGGCACCATGGTGTCATTGCGCCCGCGCACGAAGATCGCTGCGATGTCCTGCGGCGAGTTGCGGGCCGTGGCCTCAAGTTGAACGATCACATCGTATTGCTCGCCGTTGCGCTTGAAGCGTGTGACCTGTCGGCCGCCCAGCATGGTTTCGATCGCCCGGCCAATGGCATCCACCTGCACGCCCGCATCAGCCGCACGATCGCGGTCAATGGCCAGACGCAGTTCAGGCTTGTTCAGGCGCAGGTCGCTGTCTACGCCCAACAGCCCCCCCCACTGCTGCAGGTCACGTACAAGCGGGGCAACCGTACGCTGCAGCTTGTCATAGGGCTCCGAAGTGAGCACAACGAAATTGATCGGCCGCTCGCGCGGCGACTGACCCAGAGAAGGCGGCGCCACTGCAAACGCCAGCACACCCGGAATGGCGAGCAACTTGGGCTGCAGTTCCTTGATGATGTCGGGCACCTTACGGTCGCGCTGATCCCAATCGACCAGTCGCCAGAAGGCGATGCCCTGAGCCACGGTGGGATTACCCGAGACCACGAAGGCCCGATCGATTTCGGGGAACTGCTTGGCAATCGCCTCCAGTTGCTGGCCGTACTTGAGGGTATAGCCAATCGAGGCACCATCGGGGCCGTTGATGATGGACAGAATCGTCCCTCGGTCTTCGACCGGCGAGAGCTCCTTCTTCATGGACATGAACAGGCTGTAGCAGCCCCAGCCAATCAGCACATAGGCCACCAGCACCACCCATCGTTGGCGCAGCGACAGCCCCAGCAACCAGGCATAGCCCCGCGTCAGGGCATCAAGAGCGTCTTCGATGACCCCGCCGATACGGCCCCGCCCGGTATGCGGCTTGAGCAGGCGTGAACACATCATGGGCGACAGCGTGAGCGCAATGAAGCCCGAGATCAGCACCGCACCCGCCAGGGTCAGGGCGAACTCGACGAACAGTCGCCCGGTACGCCCGGGGGTGAAAGCCACAGGCGCGTAGACGGCGGCGAGCGTGAGCGTCATGGCCACCACGGCAAACCCGACCTCCTTGATGCCCTTGAAGGCGGCTCCCATCGGCGACATGCCTTCCTCGATATGCCGATAGATGTTCTCGAGCACAACGATCGCGTCGTCAACCACCAGACCAATGGCCAGCACCAGGGCCAGCAGCGTGAGGGTGTTGATCGTGAACCCGGCTGCAAGCATCAGACCAAACGTGGTGATCAGGCAGACCGGAATGGTGACCAGCGGGATGATGCTGGCGCGCCAGGAATGCAAAAAGACGAGGATCACCAAGCCCACCAGCGCGACCGCCTCGAGAATCGTCTTGAAGACCGATTGGATCGAGCGGTCGATGAACACCGCGTTGTCGTTGGCAATCGCGACATTCAGCCCTGGCGGCAGTTCTTCCTGCAAGGCAGGCAGTTGGGCGCGCACAGCCTTGGAGAGCACCAGCGGATTGGCCGTGGCCTGCTTCAGGATGCCCACCGACACGGAGTCGCGTCCATTGAGGCGGGTGACCGAGCGCTCGTTCTGGGCGGCGATGCTCACCTTGGCGATATCACGGATGCGAACCGGATGGCCGTTGACGGTGCGAACGATGACCGCTTCGAACTCCTGGGCTCTTTGCAGATCGGTCTGCGAGACCACAGTGAATTCCCGCTGTGAACTTTCAATTCGACCCGAGGGGATTTCGACGTTCTGACGCCGAAGTGAATCCTCCACATCCTGAGGCGTGAGGCGATACGCCGCGAGACGTTCAGGATCGAGCCAGATCCGCATGGAATAGCGTCGCTCACCGAAGATCCGAACATCGGCAGCACCGGGCAGGGTCTGCAGACGAGGCTTGATCGTGCGATTCAGGTAGTCGGAGATCTCCAGCCGACTCATCGTCTCGCTCGAGAAGGCCAGCCAGATGATGGGCGTTGAATCGGCCTCGACCTTGGCGATCACCGGCTCATCGGCATCCTGCGGCAAGCGCTGGCGCACCCGGGCCACGCGATCACGCACATCGGCCGCAGCCGAGTCGGGATCCCGCTCGAGCCTGAATCGCACCGTGATCTGGCTTTGCTCGGGCCGCGAAATCGAGGTCAGGACATCCACGCCCTCGATCCCTGCGATCGAATCCTCCAGCGGTTTGGTCACCTGGGATTCGATGATCTCCGCAGAAGCGCCGAGGTACCTGGTCTCGACATTGACCACCGGCAGATCGATCTTGGGATATTCACGCACGGACAGGCGCTGAAAGCTCACCAGTCCGAGCAGCATCAGGACCAGAGAGATCACGGTCGCAAAAACCGGCCGGCGGATGCAGATGTCTGAAATGGACATGTTGAAGTCTCCTGCCGAGCGTCAGCGATCAGGAACCGGAGCGAGATGACGTTGGGGCGTCTGCCTTGGGCGGAGCATTTCCCTTCGGCGCAGCATCACCCTTCTGCGCAGCATCGCCTTTCTGCGCAGCGTCGCCCCTGGATGGAGCGTCTGCCTTGGGCGTATCCCCTTTACCAGCCCCTTCCCCCTTGCCTGCGGGTGGCCGCCGGTTGGGGTCGAGGATGCGGACTTCCTGGCCATCGCGCTGCAGCCGCAATTGCCCGGCCGTGACGATCGGATCTCCTTCGCTCAGTCCGCTCAGGACCTCCACACGGCCCTCCAGACGCTGGCCCAGTGAGACCTTCACACGCTGGGCCTTGCCCTCCTGCACCCGGTAGACAAAGCTGTCTGCACCGATCGGAACCACGGCCTCTTCAGGAATCATGAGCGCGGCCGGCGTCTCTCGCAGGACGACCCGGGCCTTGGCGAACATGCCGGTACGCAAGGCCCCTCCGGGGTTGGCCATCTCACCGCGCGCCAAAAGGGAGCGGCCATTGGCATCAACCTGGGTATCAATCGCCTTCACCTTGGCCGTGAAGGTCTGGCCGGGCATGGAGTCGACCGTAATGGCAACGGACTGGCCGGGCTTGATGCGACCGAAGTAGCGCTCCGGCAACCTGAGGTCGACCTTCATGGTGCGGATGTCTTCGATGACGGCCAGATCGTTGCCGTCCTTGATGAAATCGCCCGGGCCGATATTGCGCAGACCCATCACACCGTCGAACGGAGCACGGATGTCCAGCTTGGCCAGACGGGCCTCTGCGAGCCTGACCCGGGCCTCGATCACCTTGAGGTTGGCGCCGGCCTGATCCTTGGCGCTTTGCGAGACAAAGTTGCGCGAGGCCAGTTCGGACGTCCGCTCGAAATTGGCACGGGCCAGAGCCAACTCGGCACGAACCTGCTCGAGTTCGGCCTCGGAGACCGACCGATCCAGCGCCACCAGCACGGCGCCGCGCGCGACCCGGGCACCGTCTGTGAATCCGACCGCCACAACCCGACCCGCCACCTCAGAGCGAACG
>JBKCEY010000444.1:0-2063 GCA_046304115.1 Burkholderiales bacterium
CGCTCGATTCGGTCAGTGAATAGGTGCGCAGGCAGGCCGATCGCCGTCGAGGCGCCAGCGCCGCAGGGTTTTCAGGCTGATCTTCCATCGGACGGCAACCTGCCGTTCGGTCATCACGGGGCAGTGCATCTTTTTCTCCAAGACTGATGCCCCCATGACAACGCTGTTCCCTGTAGAAGCCAAGTTCAGTGTTCGATGATCACCCTGCAGCCGTTTCCGCGATCAGCACATCGGCTGGGATGTCCAGACGATCCCCCTCTGGCGTGCCCAGATCAGGGTCGGACTCCATCAAGATCGAAATCTCTTTGAGCGTGGCTTTGTAGTCTGCTTCGGTGTGGATAGGGCGAATGTCCATGTTTTCCTCCGTAGCCGGTCAGGCCGACTCGATGGTTTCTGCGTCCACTGCGTCGTACTCCTTGTGGGTGCCGACAAACTTCACGTAGACGATCTGCAACTTGTACGCAATGGCCACGGCTCGGCATCGGGATGGCGCTCCCAGATAGAGATGGGTACCCTCAAGAACAGTGCTTTGCTAACCAACCTCATATGCGGACGCGGGTTCCTTGTTGCACGGAACATCGTCTCCCTGCGCGAGTCGCAGGATTTGTTTGACGACCTGACCGAGGACCCGGCCGAGTGGTTGCTGGCGCACAAGGTGGAAGACGAAGTCAAGCCGCCGCCGTACCGTTCCCGCACGCCGGTGATTGATCGTCCGTTTGAGGACGCCGAATGGTTCAACGCCATTGCGTGGCCCGTCAAAAACTGGCAAGCAAGCCGATTCTCAGATGGCACATTCGGGGTGTGGTACGGATCAGAATCGGTCGAAACGACGGTCTATGAGTCGGCCTACCACTGGTACAAAGGCCTGCAGTGCGGCGCTGCTCGACTTCCGAAAAGCAAGCCACAAACATCCGGATCTTTTGACGCCGTCGGTTCGCAGGCCTGCTGGCGAAAACGCTGCGATTTTCAACCCCGATGTGCTGTCTAACCCAAGGCTCAACTGCCAGCTGACTTATCGCTTGCAAGGCGATCAGATCGTGGTGGAGAAGCAACCCGGGGTGGCATGGCTCACCTTGGCCGTGGCCACCGATTCCGCAATCATGACCTGAGCAGCCCGCTGGGCTACGCCTCACGCGGTGCTCAGCCCGCCCCACCCACCGCACTCACCCGGTCCCGCGCATCGTCGAGCTTGCGATGCAGCACCACATACACCACCCCAAAAACCAGGCCCAGGGCAATCAAACCGATTGTGTTGTCATGCAGCAGCACACCCAGCAGTGCCGCCACGCCGTGCAGGCTCCACAGCATCGGGCTGACTGACCCATTGGGCGCGCGGGCGGGCAGCTCGCCATGCAGATGCAGGCTGCGACGCAGCGCCGCCACGGCCTGATGGCCGAGCAGACCGCTCTCATGCATCAGTCTTCGAGAGCGGTTCCAGTGGACCTGGTGGCGCATGAGCTGGTGCAGATGAGACTGATCGGGCTCCATGGCATGCATGCCCGTCCGAAAGCGCCGCCACATGCTGTAAAGCGTCTCGGCCACTGGCAGGGCAGCGGCCGTGAGGCCAAACCAGGGGCTGACCGCCGGGTTGCGGGTCACGAGTGCAAAGAGCAGCGTGACCGTGATGAACCCGATGCAATAGGCCCCGCCGTCGCCCGCAAAGAGCCGGGCCCTCGGCCAGTTGAACGGCAACCATCCCAGCAGCGCAAGCGCCAGGCAGCACGCGCCTTGCAGCACCAGCGCATCGCCCACCTGAGCGGCCACAATCGCAATGGCCAGCAAAGACAAGCCCGCTACGCCAGCCAGCAAGCCATTGAGGCCATCAATGATGTTGTAGGCATTGATGGCACCCAGACAGGCAAACAGAGAAAAGCACACGCCCACCACCGGCCAGGCCATGAGCACATCCACCCCCGGCACACCCAGACCCTGCAGCCAGTATCCCGTGCCCAGCAGCCAGGTGAGGCTGCCCAGCAGCATCCAGAGCAGGCGAATGCGCGGGCGAATGCGCTGCGTGAGGTCTTCAACCAACCCCACCCCCGCCACCGGCGCCAAGCCCAACA
>JBKCEY010000445.1:0-1838 GCA_046304115.1 Burkholderiales bacterium
GAAATCAACGCCCGGGGTCATGCGCACCGAGCGGATGTCGGCACCCGCGATGACCGCACCATAGATGTGGATGGGGTAACTCGGGTTGGGCACGAGGACGGTATCGCCCCGATCGAGCGTGGCGAGCATCAGGTGGGCCAGGCCCTCCTTGGAGCCGATCGTGACGATGGCCTCGGAGTCGGGGTCGATCTCCACCGCGTAGCGCCGCTGGTACCAGTCAGCAATCGCCTTGCGCAGCCGCGGAATGCCCTTGGAGACCGAATAGCCATGGGTGTCCATGCGCTGCGAGGCCTCGACCAGCTTGTCAACGATGTGCTGCGGCGTGGGCCCATCGGGATTGCCCATGCTCATGTCGATGATGTCCTCGCCGCGTCGCCGTGCGGCCATCTTCAACTCGGCGGTGATGTTGAAGACGTAGGGCGGCAGGCGCTTGATGCGCGAGAATTCTCTCGGAGAGCTCATGACAGGAGGCAAATCGGGCCGGAAAAAACCTAGAATGTACCGTATTTTCAAGGATTTCCCGGTATGAAACTGCATCCGCAGGCCGCAGGAACACTGCGCACAGTCACCGGCTATGGGCCAGGCTGGATCGAGATCAACGCAGTGCGCCATGAGGGCGCACTGCTGGTTCAACCCGAAGCCGATGTCGTCCCCTGGCCGGTCAAGGGCTTCGATGCACTGGCCGCCACGGACTTCGAGGCGATCGCGGCCTTGCAGCCCGATCTCGTACTGCTGGGGACCGGCGAGAGGCAACGCTTTGTGCATCCCCGACTGATCGCCGCTCTGGCCTCCCGCCGCATCGGGCTTGAGTGCATGGACACGGCGGCGGCCTGCCGGACCTACAACATCCTGATGACCGAGGGCCGGCGGGTACTGGCTGCCCTGCTTCCCCTCTGAGTGACCGCCTCGACCTCCGAGTGACAGCCTCGCCCTCTGAGTGACCGCCTCGACCATTCACAGGCCCGAAAAGCGCCTGTGCTATCGTCGATTCGCCCTTTGGAGGTTGTACATGCCGGTCCCTGTCGGTCAAGCCATTCCCGATTTTCGAGCCCCTGCCACCGGAGGCGAGTTTCAGCTTTCCGCCCTGAACGGCAAAGCGGTGGTGCTCTACTTCTACCCCAAGGACAACACACCCGGTTGTACCACCGAGGGTGCGGATTTCGCCCAGGCCCACGCCGCCTTTCGCCAGGCGGGCTGCGAGGTTGTGGGGGTTTCGCGCGACACCCTGCGCTCTCACGAAGGCTTCAAGGCCAAGCTCGAGCTGCCCTTCGAGCTGATTGCGGATACCGATGAGTCGCTCTGCGCCCTGTTTGAAGTCATCAAGATGAAGAACATGTACGGCAAGCAGGTGCGCGGCATCGAGCGATCGACCTTCCTGATTGCAGCCGATGGCACCCTGGCCCAGGAATGGCGGGGCGTGAAAGTGCCTGGACATGTCCAGGAGGTCCTCACCGCGGCCCAGACCCTCAAGGGCAAACGCCCGACCGCAGGCTGATCATGCCGCTGCCCAAAGCCCCGACCCGCCCTGCCACCCTGCTCGACCTCAATGAAGCCGTGATCGCGCGGGCCCGTCGCAAGACGAGTGCGGAGGTTACCGATTCAGGCGCTGCCAGCAGTCCTGCGCGCCAGGCACCCCAACAACAGTTAGCGCAACAGGTCGCCCAACAGGCTGCGCCCCGCCGATCCGCGTCCAGTGCCGCGCCGGCGGCCTTGCCGGCAACCGCCGCCGCAAGCTCGACAACCCCACGGGCTGCGCTGTTGCAGGCGGGACCCTCCCGGGAAGGCGTCCAGAACCCCGAGGCCCCGCATCCTGCCCCTTCCGATTCAGGTGTATCGGC
>JBKCEY010000446.1:0-2475 GCA_046304115.1 Burkholderiales bacterium
AATCTCAAGCGTCTGAACGCGATTGGAAACTGATCCATGCCGCAAAAAATGAATCGAATTCGATACGCGCTGGTAATGGCTGCTCTGGGTGTAACCGGTCATGCACTTGCGCAGCCTGCCGCGCCCTTGCAGGGCGGCACAGTCCCTCGGCCGGTCGAGTCCAACCCAGCGGTCGTGCCGCTGACGCCCGCGGGGACCAAACCTGCGGCAGTGGCCAAGGGTGGCGCGACAGCCAAGGTCACAAGCGTTGCCGTGACGGGCAATCAGTCCATCAGTACGGATGCTCTGGTTGCCAGCCTCGGCGACTTCAAAGACAAGTCATACGACCTGGCGGGGCTCACCGAGCTGGCTGCAAAGATGCAGACCTACTACCGGGCACAGGGCTATCCCTTTGCGCAGGTTTTTCTGCCTGCTCAGTCCCTCACGGATGGCAAGCTCCAGATCCAGGTGCTGGAAGCCCGCTATGCGGCCATCCGTGCTGCTGGCAAGGACGACCTGCCCAGCGGCGCCCAGCCGTTTCTTGACTATGGCTTGAAGTCGGGCGATCCGATCGAAAACAAAGCACTGGAGCGCACCCTGCTGATTCTGGATGACCAGCCCGGTATTGGTGTGACACCAGTACTTTCCCCTGGTCCCAAGCAGGGCGATTCCGACCTGACCGTAACGGTCGTGCGTGAGACCCATTTCAGTGGTGACGTCGGTTTCGACAACGTTGGCGCGCCTAGCACGGGGGAATACCGTCTGCGCGGCCTGTTGAATTTCGACAGTCCTTTCCGTTTTGGTGATCGCATCGTAGTCAATCTGTTGACCACGAACGAGCAGATGTGGCTCGGCTCGGTCGACTACGATGCGCCCATCGGTGGTTCGGGTTTGCGTGGCCTTATCGGCTATGCCTACACCAACTATCAGCTCGGCAGGCAGTTCGCATCGCTCGACGCTGTTGGGTACGCAAAGGTGGCAACACTTCGCCTGAGTTACCCGATTGTTCGCTCCCAGGCGACCAACGTGCTCGGCTCTATCGGCTACCAGAACAAACAACTCCAGGACGACTATCGCTCGGTCTCTGTACTGAGGGACAAGTCCAGCAACCTGATTCCGGTCTCGTTGCAGTTTGACCATCGCGACCGTTTCGGTGGCGGTGGTATCACCTACGGCCTGGTCAGCTTTGTTCATGGCTCGCTCAAACTCGATGCTGCGGGCAGGGCGATTGACTCGGCTACCGCTCAGACCGAAGGCAGCTTCAACAAGATCACGATGGATGTCGCGCGCATCCAGAGCCTGTTCGGTAATTTCAGTGCCTACGGACGTTACTCGGCGCAGTGGGCCAGCAAGAACCTCGACTCCTCCGAGAAGTTCAACCTCGGTGGCTATTACGGCGTCAGGTCTTATTCACTCGGCGAAGGAAGCGGCGACAAGGGTTGGCTTGCACAGCTCGAACTGCGCTACGACATGGGCGGCGTCACACCGTTTGCCTTCTATGACATCGGCAAATCGGACGCCAACGTCGATCCGTGGGATGCAGCCAGCGCAAGCTCGCGGAAAATTGCAGGGCCGGGCTTTGGCGTGCGATCCCTGTTCGGCAAATGGAGTGCCGACGCAACGATCTCTTGGCGTTCAACGGGTGGCAAGGCGACTGCCGATGATCGCGATCGCGACCCCCGCATCTTCTTCATGCTTGCACGCCGAATCTGAATGCAGGACTGCTGAAGCGACAGGCTCTTGGGGGCAGGCCGGTAATGCCCCGAATCTGTCGCAGACTGCAGATCCTCAGTCGCGAACAAAAAGAGGGCTCTATAACCCTCTTTTTGTTTAACGACCCGGCATATCCGCCAGCCCAAACCCGAGATGCACATTCGCATCTTCGGGAATGGGCGGCACGCTCGCCTCCCACTGCGCCCAGGCGCTGCGCATGGCGGCAAGCCGTGCGGGCTCCTTTTTGGCCAGATTGGCGCGTTCGCGCTCGTCGCTCGCCAGATCAAACAGGTACTCATGGTCATCGACCTTGAGGTACTTCCAGCGGCCATCACGATGGGCGCGCTGCAGGCGATGCTTCATGCGCCAGTAAAGGGGTCGGGGCGTCTGCGCTGAGGGGTCTTGCAGCACCGGCAGCAAAGACACGCCATCCAGGGGATAGTCCGGGTGCGCCGCGACGCCGGCTGCATCCAGGAAGGTGGCGCTCCAGTCCATGGTGATGCAGTGCTGGGCACTGGTGCTGCCCGGTCGGATCATTGCTGGCCAGTGCGCGATGTAGGGCACGCGGATGCCGCCCTCGGTGAGGTCCATCTTGCCGCCCACCAGCGGCCAGTTGTCAGAAAACCGCTCGCCACCGTTGTCGCTGGTAAACACCACCAGGGTGTTCTCGAGTTGCCCGGTACGCTTGAGCGCATCCATCACCTGGCCAATGCCTTCATCCATGTGATGAATCATGCGGCGGTAGGTCTCGATGTTGCCGCCATCCAGATGAAAAAGATTGTT
>JBKCEY010000447.1:0-28529 GCA_046304115.1 Burkholderiales bacterium
AGCAGTCTGCGGATCGAACCGGCCCTAGCAAAGGATCCGCAACTGGCCCTGAATGCTGCGGCCAGCGAGGCAGGCCACGCCCTGCTGGCGGTGCTGCCCATTCTGATTGCACCGGTTGCGGCAGCCTGTCTGGCCACCCTGGGCATCGGCGGTCTCGTGCTGACCCTCAAGCCCGTCACACCCGATCTCAACAAGCTCAATCCGATCACCGGGATCGGCCGGATTTTTTCCGTCAAATCGCTGATCGAGCTGGGCAAGCTCTCAGGCATCGCGCTCGCGATCGGGGCCGTGGGCTTCTGGATCGTTGCCGACAGCCTGCCGCGCTTTGCAGCGTATGCCGGCATGCCGCTGCCGCTGGCGCTGGCCAGTGCCGGCGAGGATCTGCGCCTCGGGCTGCTCTGGGCCTGCGCGGTGGTGATCGTGGCCGCTGCGGTGGATGGCCCGTTGCAGGTCTGGCGTCATCGCAAGGACCTGATGATGACTCCGGCCGAGGCCAAGCAGGAGTACAAGGAAACCGAAGGCGACCCGCACATCAAGGGCAAGATCAAGGAGCGTCAGCGCGCCATGTCGCGCAACCGCATGCTCGCCGCGATTCCGAAGGCCAATGTCGTGGTGACCAACCCGACTCACTATGCCGTGGCCCTGCAGTACGACGAGGGTGGCCTGGGCGCGCCGCGTGTGGTTGCCAAGGGCGCCGATCTGATGGCGGCTCGTATTCGGGAGATTGCGAGCGAGGCCGGTGTGCCGCTGCTCGAAGCTCCGCCTCTGGCGCGAGCCCTGTATCGCCATGTGGAGCTTGAGCAGGAGATTCCTGCAACGCTCTACAGCGCTGTGGCCCAGGTGCTGGCCTGGGTCTGGCAACTCGAACAATTCACGCGTGGCCGGGGTGTCCGGCCGCGCGAACCGGGCATCGTTGTGCCCGCTGGAATGGATCCCCTGGAGGCTGATCGATGAATCCCCGCCTGGCTCTGAACTGGCTGCCTTTCCCCTTGCCTTCGGCAAAGGTTCTGGGCGTGCCAGTGCTGATCATGATCCTGCTCTCGATGCTGGTGCTGCCGCTGCCGCCGTTCCTGCTCGATGTGCTGTTCACCTTCAACATCGCCGTTTCGCTGGTGGTGTTGATGGTGGCCTCATACAACGTCAAACCGCTGCAGTTTTCATCGTTCCCGACGGTGCTGTTGCTCACGACCATGTTGCGCCTGGGCCTGAGCGTGGCCTCGACTCGAGCCATCCTGCAGCACGGGCATACCGGGACCGAGGCGGCAGGCAAGGTCATCGAGTCGTTTGCCAACTTCCTGATTGGCGGCAATTTTGCCGTGGGTCTGATCGTCTTCCTGATCCTGACGGTGATCAACTTCATGGTGGTGACCAAGGGCGCCGGACGGATCGCCGAGGTTTCGGCCCGCTTCGCGCTCGATGCCATGCCGGGCAAGCAGATGGCCATCGACGCCGACCTCAGTGCAGGTCTGATCGACGAAAAGGAGGCTCGCCGTCGTCGCCTGGAAGTGGGCCAGGAGGCCGACTTCTTTGGCTCCATGGACGGTGCCTCCAAGTTTGTGCGCGGCGATGCGATTGCCGCCATGATCATTCTGGGGGTCAACATCGTGGGCGGCCTGGCGATCGGTCTCATGCAGCACAACATGCCGCTGGATCGTGCCCTCTCGAACTACACCCTGCTGGCCGTTGGCGATGCGCTGGTGGCGCAGATTCCGTCACTGATCATTTCGCTGGCCGCGGGCCTGATCGTGTCGCGGGTGGGTGATGACGAGGATATCGGCGGACAGGTCACCAGCCAGCTCTTCACCATGCCCCGCGCGCTGGGGCTGACTGCGGGTGTGATGGCGCTGCTGGGCATCATCCCGGGTATGCCCCATCTGGCCTTCCTGGGGTTGGCCGCAGCCTGTGGCTGGGCGGCCCACTGGTTGACCCGCAAGCAGGCTGAGCAGGCGGCCGCGCCGCCGACCGAGCAAGCGCCTGCAGCTGCGCCCTCCAATGAAGCCAGCTGGGATGATGTGGCGCCGGTGGATGCCCTGAGCCTGGAAGTTGGCTACCGCCTGATTCCTCTGCTCGAAGGCAACGAGGCCAGCGATCTGTTGTCCCGCATCAAGGGTGTGCGCAAGAAGTTCGCGGCTGAAGTGGGTTTTCTGCCTCCGGCGGTACATATCAAGGACAACCTCGAGTTGCGTCCGAATGGCTACCGCATCCTGCTCAAGGGCGCAGTCATTGGCGAGGGCGAGGTCTTTCCGGAGCGCCTCATGGCGATCAATCCCGGCCATGCCCTGCTCGCCGTACCCGGTACGCCGGCCCAGGACCCGGCCTATGGCCTGCCAGCGCTCTGGATCGACACGCCGGTGCGCGATGAGGCGCAGAGCAATGGTTATACGGTGGTCGATGCCGCAACCGTGATTGCGACTCATCTCAATCATCTGATGGGACTGCACGCCGCCCGGTTGCTGGGTCGTGCCGAGTCGCAGCAACTGCTCGATCACATCGGACGTTTCGCCGGCAAGCTGGCCGAGGACGTGGTGCCCAAGCAATTGTCGCTGCCGATCTTCCAGAAGGTTCTGCAGAACCTGCTCGATGAAGCCGTGCATGTGCGTGACCTGCGTACGATCCTGGAGTCGCTGGCCGAGCAGTCGCTGCGCACCCAGGATGCCGCTGAACTCACCCGCGAGGTTCGTATTGCGCTGTCGCCTGCGATTGTTGATGCGATCTACGGCGCCGCTCGCGAGCTCGATGTGATCGCGTTTGATCCCAACCTTGAGAACCTGCTGCTGCAGGCACTGGCGCCCGGTTCGGCCGGCGCGCTCGAGCCGGGCGTGGCCGATCTGGTGGTCAAGGCTGCCGCCGATGCAGCCAACCGCCAGGAGTCGGCCGGGGTGCCGGCCTGCCTGCTGGTGCCCGACCGGATCCGCGTATCGGTCGCACGTCTGCTCAAGAAGGCCGCTCCGCGCCTGCGCGTACTGGCCCACGCTGAAATCCCTGACACTCACGCCATTCGTATTGGTCGGATCATCGGAGACGCGTCATGAATGTGAAACGCTATGTGGGTCGATCAACCCGCGATGCCATGCGCCTG
Organism: Burkholderiales bacterium; assembly: GCA_046304115.1. GTDB lineage: Bacteria > Pseudomonadota > Gammaproteobacteria > Burkholderiales > Burkholderiaceae_E > UBA4615. The sequence goes on from JBKCEY010000447.1 coordinate 3,080, forward strand.
CTGCGCGAAGAACTGGGCCCGGATGCGCTCATCCTGGCCAACCGGTCCTGCCCGGAAGGGGTCGAGATCCTGGCGGCTTCGGCCGATGCAGCCGATACCCTGACGCTGGGCGCTGCCCTTCAGCCCATGGCAGCCGAAATACCCGCTCGCGTTCCTGCCCGTGCAGAGGCGCTTCAGTCCCGGGCCGCAGCCGACACCGGGCCCGGGCGCCAGTCCGCTCGCGATGCGCTGGGCGGGGCTGATCTGGCACCGATGAGCACGGTCTCGTTCCAGGACTATGTCCGCCAGCGACTGCGCGAGCGTTCGCAGGAGGGCGGCCATACCCAGCCCAAGGTCACAGCAGACGACGGCCTCGCAGTACCGACTCGCTCGGGACGCGGGCTATTCGCTCAGCCCGTGCAGCCCGTGCCGACGCTTGGCGAGATTGCCGCTCAGGCAGCGACCCGCACCGAGCCAATCGATGCCTCCCCGGTCAAAGCTGCGCCGGTCAAAACCGCTCCGGTCAAAGCCGCCCCGGTCAAAACCGCTCCGGTCAAAGCTGCCCCGACTGACGCTGCCCCGATTAAAGCTGCCCCGATCAGATCTGAATCTGTGGACACGTCGGCCGTTCAACCTGACTCTCATTCGGCCGATCGGGACGGGCTGAGCCTTGCAACATCGGCTCGCATGCCCGCTCATGACGCCATGGTCCAGGAGTTGCAGTCACTGAAAGGCATGATTGCCAATCAGTTCGACACCATGCGCTGGTTTGACGATGTCGCCCGCGATCCCGGCCAGGCTGCCTTGTTGAGGCAGATGATGGAGGCCGGTTTTTCGCTGCCTCTGGCGCGTACCGTGGTCGGGCGTTTGCCGCAGGGCTTCAACGCTGTGCAGTCGCAGGCCTGGCTTGCAGCCGTTCTGGCGCGCAATCTGCGCTGCCTGACGCCCGATGAGGGCTTTGATGGCGCCGGTGTCTACGCCCTGGTCGGGCCGACCGGTGTGGGCAAGACCACAACCACCGCCAAGATCGCGGCCCGGCACGTGCTCCGGCATGGCTCGCAGTCGGTGGCGCTGATCACGGTGGATACCTACCGGATGGGGGCCCATGAGCAGTTGCGTGCCTATGGCCGGATTCTGAACGTGCCCGTTCATGTAGCCCATGATGCGGCGGCGCTGCACGATCTGCTGCGCCTGCGTCAGGAGCGCCAGCTGGTGCTGATCGATACCGTGGGGATGGGCCAGCATGATGAACGCATCGCGGATTTGCTGGGCATGTTGCCGGCCTCACAGGTTCAGCGCGTGATGGTGGCCAGCGCGGCAGCGCAGCCCGAGTCGATCGAGGAGTCGCTGCAGGCCTTCGAGGCGCCCAAGGCGCGAGGCCTGGTGCTGACCAAGCTCGATGAGACCGCACGTCTGGGCGGTGCCCTGGATTGCGCGATCCGGGCCCGTCTGCCACTGATGGGTTTCTGTGATGGACAGCGCGTACCCGAGGACTGGCAGCAGGCCGATGCCTCCCGCCTGATCCGCAGGGCCCTGCAGAGCCGCACACCCAAGGCCTTCAGCCTGGAGTCGCATTCCCTGTCCACAGTCGTGGGCGTTGGTGCTGCAAGGCCTTCGGAGCAGGCCCATGCGTGACCGGGCTGCCGATCAGGCCAGCGGTCTGCGCCAGGTCATGGCCCATCGGGACAAGAATTCCGGGGCGCTGGTGAACCTGCTTGGGGCGGGTGAGCATGCCCCGCTGCTGGCTCGACTGGTTCAGATCTGGGCCGATGCGGGCGGACGAATCACGGTCATCACGGACTTCGACCTGGTCTTCAGCCAGTTGCGCGAGAACCGACGTCGATTCGGGTTGACCGTCCTGCATGCAATGCAGCTGGGTCTTTCGCGGGGCGCAATCGAGCGCATCGCGCTGGAGTCTGATCTCACCGTACTGGCGCTCGACGACAACCGTCTCGCCCGGGGATTTGACCTACCGGCCTGCGCCCAACTGGTGCTCTCGGATAGTTCGCCCGAGGCGGTCGCAACCGCCTATGTCCGGCTCAAGGCCTGCGCCGGTTTGGGAAGTCCGACAGAGGTGTGTACCCTGTTCGACCGTGGCAGCGCGCCGACAGTGGCGCTGGCCGCCCATCAGCGACTGGCGCATGCAGCATCCCGTTTTCTGGGGTTGCGCCTCGATTGCGCGGGAGTTGCGCCGGAGCCCATCGCTGTCGAGGCCTGGCAGCGACTGGCCGGGTCGATCGGTCGGTGGGCAGGGCAGCGTTCTGTCGCGGCACAACCGGTGGCGCTGCACTGAACCACGGAGGCAGGATGTATACCCCTCGGGGCACGCTCGATCGCTCGGCAGCAGTCAATCAGTACGCACCCCTGGTGCGTCGACTGGCCTCGCAGATGATGTCCAGGCTGCCATCGAATGTCGACATTGATGACCTCATTCAGGCCGGCATGATCGGTCTGATGGATGCGCTCTCGCGTTTTGAGTCGGGGCATGGCGCACAGTTCGAGACTTTCGCGACCCAGCGCATCCGGGGCGCCATGATCGATGAGTTGCGCGGTGGCGACTGGCTGCCGCGCTCAGTCCGCCGCAACCAGCGGGCCATCGATGCGGCCATTCATGCCGTGGAGCAAAAACTCAAGCGCTCGGCGAGCGAGTCCGAGGTTGCAGCCCAGATGGGACTGAGCCTGGCCGACTATCAGGATCGTCTGGGCGATGCCCACGGCGCGCAACTGGTCTATCTCGATGAACTGACCGGCGCTGATTCAGAGGACAGTTTTCTGGACCGCCATGCGGGCGACGACACTGCCGATCCTGAACGGCTTCTGGGCAGCGAACGGTTTCGGGGCGCCCTCATTCTCGCGATTGAGGGCCTGCCCGAGCGTGAGAAGCAGATCATGGGCATGTATTACGAGCACGACATGAACCTCAAGGAGATCGGCGCCGTTCTGGGTGTGACCGAATCCCGGGTCTGTCAGCTGCATGCGCAGGCGGTTTCTCGTCTGCGGGCCAAGCTCAAGGAGTGGTGAGGGCCACGGCTGCGGCGCTCAGGGCGTCTTTCTCGCCCGCCGCGGCCAAACCCCTGCCAGCAGCACCAGTACCGCCACAATCGCGAAGCCGCTCGACAATGGGCTGTGCAGGAAGATTGCCGGATCGCCATCGGAGATGGCCAGCGCCTGCCGCACCGAGCGCTCGAAGATCGGGCCCAGCACGTAGGCGAGGATCACGATCCCCAGATCAAACCCGTGCTTGCGCAAAAACCAGCCGACAAAGCCGAAGATCACTGCGACCGCGACATCGTCCGGGTTACCGCTGTTGGAATACACCCCGATCAAGCAGACCACCAGAATCATCGGGGCCAGCAGCGCGCGAGGCACGAGCAGGATCTTCACGAACAGACCAATCAGGGGCAGGTTGAGGGCAAGCAGCATGAGATTGCCCACATACATGCTGGCCACCACCCCCCAGAAAACCTCGGGCTGACGCTCCAGGATGGTCGGCCCGGGCGTGACACCGTGAATCATGAAGGCCCCGAGCAGCAGGGCTGTGATGGCATTGGCCGGGATGCCCATGCACAACAGCGGCACAAAGGCGCCTGATGTGCCTGCATTGTTGGCGGCCTCGGGTCCGGCCAACCCTTCGACCGCTCCCTTACCGAATTCCTCGGGATGCTTTGACAACCGTCGCTCCACGCCATAGGACAGGAACGAGGCCATCACCGCTCCTCCACCCGGCAGCAGGCCCACCAGAAAGCCCAGCACGGTTCCACGCCCGATCGGACCGATCGAGCGGCGGGCTTCTTCGCGCGTGGGCAGGAATCCCGACAACCCGCGCGGAGGAGTCAGGATGCGCAGATCACTTTCGCGCTGCTGGGCCATGAAGAGCACTTCCGACAGACCAAACAGCCCGATGGCAAGCGGCACCAGGTTGATGCCATCACCCAGCGTCATCAGACCGAAGGTCAGTCGCTGCGTCATGGTGATGGGGTCAGATCCCACGGTACCCAGCAGCAGCCCGAACGCGGCCATCAGCAGGGCGCGCCCCAGGGACCCGCCGGCCATCACGGTGACCATGGCCAGACCGGCGAGCATCATCATGGCGTATTCGGACGGACCGAAGGCCAGCACCAGTTTTGAAAGGGGCGGCGACAGGAAACTAATGGCCACCACACCAAGCGTGCCAGCCACGAAAGAACCCACTCCGGCAATGAATAGGGCAGAGCCGGCCCGTCCTTTGCGAGCCATCTCGTAGCCATCCAGGCAGGTGACTACCGAGGAGGCTTCGCCGGGAATCCGCATCAGGACTGATGTGACCGTTCCGCCATAGGCCACGCCGTAATAGATGCCCGACAGCATGATGATGGCCGAGGTCACGTCCATCTTGAAGGTGATAGGCAGCAAAATAGCGATTGTGGTGAGCGGCCCGAGTCCGGGCAGGATGCCAACGATCGTGCCCAGCAGCGCACCAATGAAGCAATAAAGCAGGTTGCCCGGCGTCAGAACAACGGCAAAACCACCCAGCAGTGCGTCCATGATCTCAGCGGATCCAGCTCACGATGGCTTTGTCCAGGGCGGTGGCCGGAAGATCCACGCGCAACACGCCGCCGAACAACACCAGTCCGATGAGGGCAGCGCCCACCCCATACCCCAGGGCCAGTGCCCAGCTGCGCCGTTCGGCCCCCCGCAAAACCACAGTGCAGACTGCCAACGTGGTCAGCGCGAATCCTGCGAATTGCGGTCCGATCGCTAGGACCAGCACGGCTGCGCAGGTCCAGGCAAAGGTGCTCTTGGGAGAGGCTGCAGCGCCTGGTGAAGCGCGGTCGATCGGGCCGGAGTCGGCCGGCTCGATTTCGGCCTCGGGGTCACTGGCCTCACGACCCGGACGAATGAGAACCCAGACCGCGAGCGCCAGAAAGACGACAGCCACCAGGGTGGGAAAGAGCCCGGGCCCTGGCCCTTCGAAGCTCCAGCGCTCAAGCTCAAGCGCCTTCCAGAGGCCGATCAGCCCCACGACCAGCAGGCTGGCCGTGGCGATTCGTACACCGCTCATGAGCGAATCAACCGCGCTTTTTCAGCATGCCGGTTTCGCCCAGGATGGGCAGCAGGTCGGTTTCGATGCCCTTGAGGTAGGCCTTGTAATCGGCACCACTGCGATGGACCGGAACGATGCCCAGATTCTTGATCTGGTTCTGCACCATGGGATCGGCCATCACCTCAGCCAGCGCGGTCTCCATGCGCTTGTGGATCGCCGGGTCGACTCCTTTGGGATAGGCATAGCCAAATGGGCCTCGCGTGACCGCGTCATAGCCCTGCTCGCGCAGCGTCTTGATGTCGGGGTAGTCGGGCCAGCGCTCGGTGCCAGCCGAGGCCAGCAGCCGCAGCTTGCCGCCTTCGATCTGCGGGCGCATTTCATTGACGGTCTGGATTACCGCATCGACATGACCACCGACGGCCTGCGCGACCGCTTCAATGCCACCGCTGAAGACCACCCAGCGGAAACGGCCGCCAGTGAGCTTGGCCAGCTGGTACATGGCGACCACATTGGTGACATTGTTGGAGCCGTAGGTGACCTGGCGTTGTTTGCTGAGGGCTACCAGATCCTGCAGGGTCTTGACGGGTGAATTGGCGGCGACGCCCACGCCGTAGCGCAACTCGGCGACCTGACCCAGGACATCGAAGGCGTCCCAGGGGTTGTACTTGACGTCCATCATGGCCGGGACCGTGATGTGGCTGGAGATGGCTACCAGGCCCATGGTGTAGCCATCGGGTGCGGCAGAGGCCAGCGTGGACGGACCGAGCGCACCCGCACCACCCACCACGTTCTTGACGATCACCGGCGATTGCATCTTTTTCTCGAGCGCCTGGGCGATCAGTCGCGCGGTCAGGTCGGTCGACGCACCGGGAGCGTTGGGGTTGATGAGGGTGATTTCACGGGCAGGCCACTTGGCCTGCGTCCATGCGGGGGAAGAAACCGAAAGGGCGCCGATGCCTGCAGCGGCACGAACGAGCGATCTGCGATTCATGGTGGTCTCCCTATGTTGTGGGGCGCTATCGCGGAGTGATCCGGATCGCAGTGCGCGCATCGAAACACGCACAAGACCAGTGTAACTGACTCAGGCGTCGATTCGTCGACCCTGGCGAGCGCTGCCCAGAGCCTGTCCGGCAGCGCCATAAAGTCCGTTATCGCGCTGGCCCAGGGCTTCGCGGGCTCGACGGATGCCCGACTCGGCACGAGCGGCCAGCCCGGCATTGACGGCACACAACGACAGCATGTTGCGCAGCGACTGGCGCAAGGCGTCACGTTCGTCGGAGGCCACCCGATCAAGATGCCTGCGCAGGTCGGCACCATGAACGGCTTCCTGAAGCCGGGTCTGGGCCTCGCGCAGGTGGTCGAGATCACCGCGAACCAGAGCATCCCGCTGCATCGACAAACACGTCGCAAAGGTCTCGAGCACCTGCTCGATGGTGGCTTGCGGCGTGGTCGGAGCGGGATTCTGGTTCATGGCTGGGCCTGTTTCGGGGGGGCGTTGATCAGGTCCCGGGTGTCGGCCAGCAGGCTGTCAGCAACCTTTTTGGCGTCGACCGGGAAGCGTCCTTCCTGGATGGCACGGCGCACCTCCTCGACTTTCTTGTCGTCGTAGGGGACGGCCATACCGTCTGAGCCCATGCGTGGCGGCATTCCAGAGAGCGACACGCGGTCGACCTCTTTGGGCGTTGCAACAGGCTCGGTACTCACGCCAGGGCGAACAACCGCGGCGCGATCAGCCCCGGCCGACTTGGCGTCGACTCTCAGGGCATCAGGATTGTTGGGTCCGATTTTCATGGCAATTCTCCGAAGGGCCGGTCAGGAAACGACCCTCAGGCTCATTATCGTCCCTGAATCGGGGGACTTTAGGGTTCGGATTGCCAAAAGCATCACAAGGTCGGGGCTGGTGGCCGTTCAGATGCGGACTTCGATGGTTCGCCCGCGCAGGGTGCCGGCCACAATGCGACCGTTTTCAGTGCGGGCCCGGACCGGCTGGCCTTCACCTCCGGCGGCCAGGGCATGCCCCTCAGCCTGGACGACAAAGCCTTTGCCGACCATTTCGATGCGTACCGGATCACCGGCTGCGATGCTCGGCTGCACGCGCAGATGTTCCAGTCGGATGACCTGGCCGGCAGCAATCGGCCGGATCAGGCTGCGTCCGACCAGCTGAGCCGGGTCAGTCAGCGGGGTGCCGGGTTCTCGGGTGAGGTCAGCTTCTTCAAGCCGAATCGCCGCGGTGGCGGCGGCTGATCCTGCCGCGAGAGGTTCGGCGGCCACAACGGCTGTGCCATGGACCGAAACCGTGATGGGCAGGCTCACTGACCACTGAGCACCCTCCAGACATCGCACGCCAATGGAGGTCCGACCCCACAGACGGGTTCCTGGGAGCAGATAAGGCTCGACCCGACTGCAGGGGGCGAGGCGAAGCCGGGGGTCGAGCTGGCCAACCGTGATGTCCACCCGAGTATTCGTCTGGGTCGCCGGCAGGCTTCGTTGCACAAACTCCCGAACCGGGTCATGGGCCGCAGGCGTGGAAGTCTGAACGGGCGACGGCTGCTGGATGGATGCCAGCAGTGCTGCCGGGGCGGCCGCGACAGCGGATGCCGTTGCCTGCGCTCGGGCCGTGTCCGTCATGGCGATACCGAGGCCCACCAGGGTCAGGGCCTGAACCGCAGACAACAGTGAACGGGTGATTTGACCGACGGACATGGAAGCAGACTCCAGTGCAGAGGAGTGCAACCTTACGTCCGTGCCGATCCTGTGAAGACCGGAATAAGACCGGTTTTCCGACGTTCATCGCGGCTTCAGTGTGTCGCACTCAGGCCGATGATCGGGGCCATCCGTTGCTGATGGAGTCGATCTCCATGAACCGCCTTACCGACAGTCTCGATTTTCATGGCCGTGCGCTGCTGCTGCGAGCAGAGCGCCAGAAAGTCATTTCCAGCAATATCGCCAACGCTGACACACCGGGCTATTCGGCACGGGATTTCGATTTTCGTGCTGCGCTGGCCGATGCCACCCGGGGCCAGTCCGACAGCATGAACCGCGCGTCACCAGCCTCGCAGGGCGGTTCGCCTGCGGTTTTGCAGGCCACACAGGCCGGCCATCTGGGGCAGCGAGCCAGCGAAGGTGCCCGGATCGACAGCACCGTGTTGCGCTACAGGACGACCGAGCAGGCGAGCATCGACGGCAACAGCGTGGATCTGGACCGCGAGCGGGCCTCCTTTGCAGACAACGCGGTGCGATTCGAGGCCTCGCTGCGTTTCATCAACGGCTCGGTGCGGACGATGTTGTCTGCCATTCGCGGCGAATGACCCGCACCTGATCAGCCAGGAGTCCTGACATGTCCCTCATGAAGGTTTTCAACATCTCGGGTGGAGCGGTATCGGCCCAGAGCCAGCGCCTGAATGTCGTGGCTAGCAACCTGGCCAACGCCGATGCGGTGGCCGGCCCCGATGGTCAGTCCTACAAGGCGCGCCAGGTGGTCTTTCAGACCCAGGCCACGCCCGATGGCAGCGCTGGTGTGAAGGTTTCGTCGGTCGTTGAGGACAACTCCCCGGCCCGGCGCGTCTACGAACCGGCCCACCCGATGGCGGATCAGGATGGCTACATCACGCAGTCCAACGTCAATGTGGTCGAGGAGATGGTCAACATGATTTCGGCCTCGCGCTCCTATCAGAACAACGTCGAAGTCATGAATACCGCCCGCCAGCTGCTGCAAAAGACGCTGCAGCTCGGCCAGGGCTGATTAACGAGCCTTACAAGGAAAAACCATCATGAGTGTGAGCTCCGTGCAGCCTGTTCAACCCGCTGCTGCAACCTCAGCCACGCAGCGCATCACGGCCGCGGGTTCGGGCAGCAGCCAGACCAGCGCTTCCTTCGATTCTCTGGTCAATTCGCTGCGCAGTGGCAGCGGCGCCAAGGACTCGGCCAACGCCGCAACCGGCAGCCAGGGCGCCGATGAAGACCGTTTTCTCAAGCTGCTGGTTGCTCAGATGAACAATCAGGACCCGCTCAATCCGATGGATAACGCAGCGGTTACGAGCCAGCTCGCGCAGATCAATACCGTCAAGGGCATTGATGCACTGAACGGCACCGTCAAGAAACTGCTCGAGCAATCGCAGACTTCCCAGACCTCCCAGGCAATGGGTCTGGTGGGCCGCAGCGTCTTGCTCGATGGCAACCTGATGGAGGTGCCCAAGGGCGGCCCGGGCCGAGGCGCTTTCGAGCTCGATGGACCCGCGGCGTCGGTGCGCATCGAGGTGCTGGATCAGTCGGGCAAGGTGGTCGACAGCCGCACCCTGAACAATCAACCGGCCGGTCTGCAGCAGTTTGTCTGGGATGCCAAGGCCGGCAGCCTGCCTCCGGGTGACTACGCCCTTCAGGTGACCGCCATCAATGGCAGCCAGCAAAGCCCGGTACGGACCTATTCGGCCGTGGCGGTCCAGGCCGTGCAGCCCGGCGCCAGCGGCGCCCAACTGAATCTGGGTTCTTTTGGCAACCGACCGATGTCGGATGTCAAGGCCTACCTCTGAACCGATCCCCGATCTGAATCCGATCACCCCCAGGAGTCAACATGAGCTTCCAGCAAGGCCTGTCCGGACTGAACGCCGCCGCACGCAATCTCGACGTGATCGGCAACAACGTCGCCAATGCCAATACCGTGGGCGCCAAATCGTCCCGCGCTGAGTTCGCCGACATTTATGCCAATTCGCTCAACGGCTCTTCATCGGGTTCGATCGGCATCGGCGTGGCGGTCTCGAGCATTGCCCAGCAGTTCACGCAGGGCGATATCGTGACCACAGCCAGCCCGCTCGACATGGCAGTCAATGGTCGAGGATTTTTCCGGACCTCGATGGCCGGTGATATCGAGTACACCCGCAACGGTCAGTTCCGCATGGACAAGGATGGTTACATCGTGACCAACCGCGGGGCGCGCCTGAGCGGCTTTCCGATCGATGCCAACGGCAGCGTGGCGGTGGGTGCGCCGTCGGACCTTCGCATCAGCCTGGCCGATATTTCGCCCCAGCCGACCACCTCGGGCAGCGCCCAGCTCAATCTGGATGCCCGCGCAGCGGTGCCGACCAGTGCGTTTGACTCCAGCGACACGACCACCTACAACGGTGCGATGTCGATGACGGTGTTCGACAGCCTGGGCAAGGACCATCTGGTGTCCTTTTACTACCGCAAGACCGCGGAGAACACCTGGGATGTCTATGCCGCAGCCGATGGCGTCGATCTGGGTGCGCCGATCGAGTCACTGAATTTCTCGACCTCGGGCCTGGTGACTACGCCCGCTGCGCCGACCAGCGTGACGATTCCGGTGGGCGCCGGTGCGGGTGGCAACCTGACTTACACGCTGGACCTGACCAAGGCCACGCAATTCGGCGCACCCTTTGGCACCAGCGAAATTCTTCAGGATGGCTACACCACCGGCCGGATGTCGGGCATCAGCGTGGATGGTACGGGCAACATCGTCGCCCGCTACACCAATGGCCAGTCCAAGGTGCAGGGTCAGGTGGCCCTGGCCAACTTCAACAATCCGCAGGCGCTGGTGCCGTTGGGCAACAACGCCTGGTCGGAAAGCGTGGGCTCGGGCCAGCCGACGGTCGGTGCGCCTGGCACTGGCGCTCTCGGTGCCCTGCAGGCCAGCGCGGTTGAGAGCTCGAACGTGGATCTCACGGCTGAGCTGGTCAACATGATCACGGCCCAGCGGGTTTTCCAGGCCAATGCGCAGACCATCAAGACGGCTGATTCGCTGCTGCAGACCGTCGTGAATCTGCGTTGATGAGCGTTCCATCGTTCACTGAGCTGGCTTCGTCGATTGAATCAGCACCACCCATCACCACCGATTGAGCCAGCCATGACCCACAGACCGCGGGAGTTCGAATGGACCGCATGATCTACACCGCCATGTCGGGCGCCAAGGCCACGATGGCCCGGCAGGACGCACTGGCCAACAATCTGGCCAATGCCAACACGCCCGGCTTTCGGGCCGATCTGAGCGCTTTTCGGGCCGTTCCGGTCCGCGGCGATGGTCTGGCGACCCGGGTTCACTCGGTTGATGCCACAGCAGGCTTCAGCGCGGCCGCGGGACCGGTCAATACCACCGGCCGCTCGCTCGATATCGCGATTCAGGGGCCGGGCTGGTTTGCCGTGCAGGGACTCGACGGCAACGAGGCCTACACCCGATCAGGCGGGCTGGAGCTCTCTGCCGACGGCACGCTGCAGACCCGCAATGGCCTGGCGGTGCTGGGCGATGGCGGGCCGATCGTGGTGCCTCAGGGTGCCGAGGTCAGTATTGGTTCGGATGGCTCGGTCAGTGCGCGGGTGGGCAATACCCCATCGGTCAATGTTGGCGTGATCAAGCTCGTGAACCCACCGGTGGGCGAACTGCGCAAGAGCGCAGATGGGCTTGTACGCACCGCCAATGGTGATCCTGCGGATGCTGACCCCGAGGTCAGGGTTACCCAGGGCGCGCTCGAGGGCAGCAACGTGAATGCCGTCGAGGCGATGGTGGGGATGATCGCCGCGGCCCGGCAATTCGAGATGCAGATGAAGATGCTTCAAAACGCCGACAACAATGAGCAGCGCGCCTCCAAGCTGCTCTCCAACAGCTGACAGGAACCCGCACCATGATGCGCTCACTGTGGATTTCAAAGACCGGTCTCGATGCACAACAGATGCAGCTCGACACCATCTCGCACAACCTCGCCAATGTCAGCACCAATGGCTACAAGCGCTCGCATGCGCAGTTCGAGGACCTGCTCTATCAGAACCTGCGTCAGGCAGGCGCCCAGGAGACTCAGCAGAACACCCTGCCTGCCGGCCTTCAGGTGGGCACTGGCGTGAGGCCGGTGGGCACTGCACGCAACTTCAGTCAGGGCAATCTCAATCGGACTGAAAACCCGCTCGACATGGCGATCAATGGCCATGGTTTCCTGCAGGTCCAGCTGCCCGATGGCACCACCGCCTACACACGAGACGGCGCGTTGCGCGTTGACTCGCAGGGCCAGCTGGTGACCGCCAACGGCCAGCCCATCAACCCGGCACTGACCGTACCGGCCAATGCCACCGGCCTGACCGTGGGGTCGGATGGGGTTGTGACCGCTCTGGTACCCGGCAACGCCACCCCGGTGCAGCTCGGTCAGCTGCAGCTGGCCACCTTCATCAATCCGGCCGGACTGACGCCAGCAGGCCAGAACCTGTTTCGCGAGACCGAGGCTTCAGGTGCGCCCACCGTGGGGGCGCCAGGACTGAACGGTGCCGGCACGATCAGCCAGGGCTATGTCGAGACCTCCAATGTGAATGTGGTGGAGGAACTGGTCACGATGATCCAGACCCAGCGTGCCTACGAGATCAACTCGAAAGCCATCCAGACTGCCGACCAGATGCTGGGCCGTCTGTCGCAGCTCTGATCTCCCGGCCTGACTGACTGACCTCACGCACTCAACCCAAGTGACTGACCTGAACTGAAAAGGGGCCACCGGATGAACTGTCCTGCCACCATGAACGGATCCCTCAAGACGTTGCTGCGCGCAGCCGTGACCATCGCCGCCATTGCAGTGTCGGGTTGTGCTTCATTGAACCTCAACAATCCGAGCGTTGAAGTCCAGCAGACACCGCCACGCATGCCCTCGGTAGCCCGTGTCCCCCAGCCGGTCGTGGGGGTGATGACCCCTCGCCCGGTCGTCGCTGCGCCGAGCACGGCAGGCGCGATCTTTCAGGGCCAGTCCTACCGGCCACTCTTCGAAACCGTTCGTGCGCGCCATGTGGGCGATGTGCTGACCGTGGCCATTGAGGAGAACACCACGGCCCGGCAGAGCTCGAACACCTCCATCAACCGGGGCAGCAAGCTCGACGGATCGATCTCGGCGCTGCCCTTCGTGCGACCCGGTATCACGCCGCTGGCCAGAGCCAAGATCGGCGCCGGTCTTGACAACGATACCGCTGCCAAGGGCGAGAGCGGCAGTGACAATGTCTTCAAGGGCACGATCACGGCCACCGTGGCCGAGGTTCTGGCCAACGGCCATCTGGTCGTCGTGGGTGAAAAACAGGTGGGCGTGAACCAGACGGTAGACACGCTGCGCTTCTCGGGGCTGGTCGATCCCATGCTGATCAGGCCGGGCAACACCATCAACTCCACCCAGGTTGCTGATGTCCGGCTGGAGTTCCGGGGCCGCGGTGACATCGACCGAGCCATGACAACTGGCTGGTTGCAACGGTTCTTTTTCAGCTATGCCCCCCTCTGATCTCGAGGCATCCTGAGGCCATGAAAACCCTACAAAACCCTTCACGGTCCAACCCTTCGAAGGATTGGCGCGGTGCCTTGCGCGCGGTTGCTGCAGTCGGTCTCGCGCTTGCCCTCTGGGCCGGACTGGCCGGCCAGGCTCAGGCGGAGCGGATCAAGGATCTGGCCACCATCCAGGGCGTTCGCTCCAACCAGCTGATCGGCTATGGCCTGATCGTGGGCCTCGATGGCACGGGCGACCAGACGACCCAGGCGCCCTTTACCTCGCAAAGCGTGGGCACCATGCTGCAACAGCTCGGTGTGACCCTGCCACCCAATGTCAACCCGCAGCTCAAGAACACCGCCGCCGTGATCCTGACTGCCCAGCTGCCCGCTTACGCCCAGCCGGGCCAGACCATCGATGTCACCGTGTCCTCGATCGGCAATGCCAAGAGCCTGCGGGGCGGCACGCTGCTGCTGACCGCCCTCAAGGGTGCCGACGGCCAAATCTATGCCATGGCGCAGGGCAATGTGGTGGTCGGTGGTGCGGGTGCTTCTGCCGGTGGCAGCAAGGTCCAGATCAACCATCTTTCGGCGGGTCGGGTACCGGCGGGCGCCACGGTGGAGCGAGCCGTGGCCAACGACGTCCTGCAGGGCGAGACCATCCAGCTCGAACTGAAGGTAACCGATTTTTCGGCAGCCACCCAGGTGGCCGAGGCCATCAACCGGCGCGCCGGCAACAACGGCCCGATTGCGCAGGCGCTCGATGCACGGGTGATTCAGGTGCGCCTGCCGGAGTCCTCCCGTCGGGTGGCGTTCATGTCGGAGCTTGAAAACATCAACGTTTCGCAGGTGACCCCGCCCGCCAAGGTCATTGTGAACGCCCGAACCGGATCGGTTGTCATGAACCAGTCGGTCACCCTGGATCCGAGCGCGGTGGCCCATGGCAACCTGTCGGTCGCAATCAGCAGCACGCCGGTTGTCAGCCAGCCAGCGCCATTTTCGCAGGGGACTACAGTTGTCGGCGAACGGGCCGATATCAGCATCAAGCAGGACGGCGGGGCTTTGCGTCTTCTGGACGGTGCAGCCAAGCTGGCCGATGTGGTGAAGGCACTCAACTCTCTGGGGGCTACCGCGCAGGATCTGATCGCCATATTGCAGGCGCTCAAGGCTGCGGGCAGCCTGAAGGCTGAACTGGAAATCATATGACCGCACGCATGCCGGCTGCGCTGGCCACGGATGTTCGTTCGCTCGATGCCCTCAAGGGCAACGCGGCGCGCGACCCCAAGGCAGCAGCGCGGGCGGCCGCGAATCAGTTCGAAGCGCTCTTCATGCAGATGGTCATGAAGAGCATGCGGGATGCCTCGCCCAAGAGCGGCTTGTTTGAGGGCGCGGGCGCTGACCTGTACCAGGGCATGCTCGACACGCAGCTCACGCAGTCCATGACGGGCAGGCCCGGCGGCCTGGGCGAACAGATCGCGCGGCAACTGATGCGCAACATGGGTGGCGCATCGGCCACCAGGGAATCAACCGAGGCCAGCCTTCCGCAGGTCTCGACGGATGCGCTGGCGCGCACCCGTTTTGATGCCGCAACCGGCCGGGTTGCGCCCCGCGCTTCGGCGATCGACGAGTCGGGTGAAGCTCTTTTTCCTTCGGGCAATCAGGCTGCAGCCGCAGCCTGGGCGGCTGCGCGCAAGCGAGCACAGGGTGCGCCAGGCATGGCCTGGAGTCGCGATGCAGTGAGCCGCATGCCCATGGCGGGCATGTCCTCTTCCGGTGTTCCGGCCTCTGGCGCCGCCGATGCCAAGGGTGCTCCTGCGCAGTTTGTCCAGCGCATGTGGCCCGCGGCGGTGTCGGCCGAGCGTGCGACCGGTGTGCCTGCCGCTTTCATTGTCGGGCAGGCCGCACTCGAGTCCGGCTGGGGCCGCAAGGAGCTCAGCCACCCCGACGGCCGGACCGCCTTCAACCTGTTCGGCATCAAGGCCGGTGGATCCTGGAAGGGGGCGACGGTCGACTCGATGACCTCCGAGTTCATCAATGGTCGGATGGTCAAGACCGTCGAGCGGTTTCGCGCGTACAACAGCTATGAAGAGGCGTTCAATGACTGGGCGCGTCTGATGGCTGGCAATCCGCGTTACGCGGGGGTTCTGGCGGCGGGTGGTAATGTGGAACAGTTCTCTGCCAACATGCAGAAAGCGGGTTATGCGACCGACCCCCACTACGGGTCCAAATTGTCGCAAGTCATCCAGCAGACCCTGAGCCTGCGTCCGACGCGAACCTGATCTTGCGGAGCCACAGATGAGCGACCTGTTTCGAATCGGCAGCAGTGGCCTGAACGCGGCCTACCTGCAGCTGCAGACGACCGGCCAGAATATTGCCAATGCATCGACGCCCGGCTATGTCCGGCGCGAAGTGTTGCTGAGCGAAGCAGTCAACGCGAGTTCAAACGGGTTTTCGGGCTCCGGCGTCAGGGTGGAGGGTCTGCGCCGTATCTACGACGCCTACATCACCCGCGAGGCCGTCTCGAGCCAGGCGATGTCCGCTCAGGATGCCGCTCGCCGCGATGGTCTGAGCCGTCTGGACAACCTGTTTTCGCAGCCCGAGGCGGGCATGGGTGCCGCCTTCGACCGACTGGTCAGCAGCTTTGGCGACCTCAGTACCCGGCCGGCCGATGCCTCCGTGCGAACCTCAACGCTGGCGCAGGTCGAGGGCTTCGTGAACCGGGCCAGTGGCATGGATGCTCGCCTGATCGAGTTGCGAACCTCCACGCAAGGCCGCATGCGCGGCGATGCGCAGCGGGCCAACGACATCATGGCTTCGCTGGCGACCTTCAACAAGCAGATGGGATCCAACCCGGGCAGTGCCGAGGCGCTGGCGCTGCAGGATCGGCGCGATGTGCTGCTGGGCGACCTCAACAAGATCATCAAGGCCAACGCGACGGTCGGCGCCGATGGTCAGGTCACGGTCACAACGTCCACCGGAGAACCGCTGGTCACCGGCGATCGCGCCAGTCGCCTGCAATTGGTCGCTGACGATACCGACCCCACCCGATTGCAACTGACCCTCGAGCGCACGGCTGGATCAAGCGTTCGACTGTCGTTTGCGGAGGCTGGGGGCAGTCTGGCGGGCATGGCCCGTTTTGCCGATCAGGACATCGATGCGGCCCGACTGAGGCTGGGTCAGATGGTGGCCGGTGTGGCTGCCGCCTACAACGGTCAGCAGGCGCGGGGCCTTGATGCGACCGGCCAGCCTGGTCAACCCTTGTTTGCCTTTGGGCAGCCCGGCATCGTGCCGGGAGCCGGCAACTCGGGCTCAGGCGCCCTGCAGGCCTCGATTGATGATGCCTCTCTGCTCAAGGCCAGCGACTACAGCGTGGGCTGGGATGGCTCCCAGTACAGCATCACCCGCCTGTCCGATGGTCAGGTCAGCACCTTCGGCAGTCTGCCCCAGACACTGGATGGCCTGCGCATTGAAATGCCCTCCGGCGCACCGGCTACAGGTGATCGCTTCCTGGTGCGATCGGCCTCCAATGTGGTTTCGGGGCTGAAGGCCCTGCAGACCAACCCTTCCCGTCTGGCGACTGCCCTGCCTGTCGTCGCCGAAACCGGCGCCGCCAACACCGGCGACCTGCGCCCGGGTTCGATCGAGATCAGCGCCATCGGCCCCAATACCGCTGACCCGGTCGCCGTGAGTTTTGACGGTGCAGGCAACCTGACCGTGTCGGGCGTGGCCGGTGGCCCGATCACCATGCCCTACGTCTCCGGCATGACCCTGTCGTTCAACGGCTGGAGCACCACGCTCAATGGCGCGCCCGCAGCGGGCGATACCCTGAACATCCGCCCCACGCCCAATCCGGCCAGTGACAATCGCAATGCCCGGGCCATGCAGGCGCTTGGCGATGCTGCGCTGGTCGACGGCAGCAAGGTCATCGATCGCTATGCCGAGCTTGTTGGTGAGGTTGGAACCCGCTCGCAGTCGGCCCAATCGGCAGCCGACATGAGTGCTCGCCTTGCCGATGAAGCCGAACGAGCCCGATCTGAGGTTTCGGGTGTCAATCTGGATGAAGAGGCTGCGCGCTTGCTGCAGTTCCAGCAGGCCTATCAGGCGTCGGCCAAGGTCATCTCGACCGCGAGCGATATGTTCAAGACGCTGCTCGCTGCTATTTCCTGATCGTTGACCGGAGAGTTCCATGCGTAGTGCCACCGCCTATGCCGCCAAGGCCGCTGTCGACAGCATCAACGATCGCCAGGCGCAGCTCGCCAAGGCCCAGTCCCGCGTCAGCAGTGGACTGAGGGTCGAGCGACCCTCGGACGATCCGGCCGCTGCCGCCGAGGCCGAGCGTATGCGCTCGCGCGATGCGCGCATCGGTACCGAGATGCGGGTGATCGGCCAGGCCCGGCAGATGCTCTCGGGCGCAGATACCGCGATTGCCGATGCCAATGATGTTCTGCAATCGGCCCGCGACACCCTGTTGAAGGCCGGTAATGGCGCGGTTTCGAGCCAGGATCGCCAGAGTCTGGGCATGGCGCTGCAGCAGATGCGTGACCAGTTGCTGGGCATTGCCAACCGCGGTGATGGTGTGGGTGGCTATGTCTTTGGGGGGCAGGGCAGTGGTGCTGCGCCCTTCACAGGCAATGGCCTGAACTATTCGGCGCCAGCCGGCACGGTGCTGGTCGGCCAGGAAATGGCCAGTGAGGTCGCCGTAGACGGGCGCTCGAGCCTCGCGGCCGTTCAGGGCCCTGGCGGTCCCGAGAATATCTTTGCCAGGCTTGATGCAGCGATCACGGCGCTGTCCGACAGCAGCCTGACCCAGGCCAGCGCTGCGGCCACCGCAATGGCAACCGTGGATTCGGTGGATCGTTCGCTCGCTGCGCTTTCAACGGCCCGTACCCGGGTTGGTGAGCGCATGAATGCTCTGGAGATGCACGAAAAGGCGCTCGAGTCGGGCCGCATCGATACCGTGGGTCGGTTGTCGGATCTTGTGGATGTGGATTTCGCCCAGGCCATCTCTCAGCTCTCGCAAGGCTCGACAGCGGCCGAGGCGGCCATGAAGAGCTATGCCCAGATCGCCCGACTGTCGCTCTTCAGCTACCTCTGACCCGGGCCGTTCAACCGCTGACCCCCACAGCTGACCCCCACAGCTAGCCCGACGGGATCGAAGCCCGTCTGAGTGCAGCGCCGCTGCCCTTGAAGCAACAGATCGGCGAGACATTCGTCACGCTGGGCAGGTTTGCCTCGGCGTGGCCGCAGACTGTCGGGTAGCATCCGCCCATTCTCAGGATGGCTGCTGCTGCATTGTCTTTCCGGCTCCCCGATTCCAACCCTCGAGTGCTGCTGATCCAGGATGACCCTGCCTGGCAGCATCTGCTCGCCACCGGGCTGACCGAACAGGGCTTTCAGGTGACGGTGGTCAGCACGCTGCTCGAGGTGCAGCTGCGTGCGGCCACGCTGCGCTCGCAGATCATCCTGCTCGACAGTGATCTCAAGGACGCGCCGGCCTCACTGGCCTGCGCCCGACTTCGCAAGCAGGCTGGGACGTCTGATCTGCCCCTGCTGGTGCTCGTTGGTCGCGAAGACGATCCCTGTGTGGCGGGCGTACTGGCCGCAGGAGCCTCTGATGTCGCTGTCAGGGCGCCCTATTGGCCCCTGCTCGCGGCACGGCTGCGTCGATTGCTCGAGTCCGATCGCCTGGCGCGTGAATTGTCGGCCAGCCAGCGTCTGCTCGAGCATGCCGAAGAGCGCGCTCACCGTGAGCGGGTCTCGGCCTTCAGGGCCCGCGCGCGCATGGATCAGGACGGACTGACCGGTCTGCTGGGCCGTGCCGGGTTTTTGCGTGCAGCCCAGGCGGTCCATGAAGCACAGCAGCATCAATGGGTGCGCGAGCAGGCCCGGATGGCTCTGGGCCCGGACGAGGGCGAGCTCAGCGTGCAAGCCGGCAGTTCGCAGGCACTCACCCCGCCCAGTCAGGGACCGGCTGTTCTGATGCTGATCGATCTCGATCGCTTTCAGCGGATCAACGCCTCCTTTGGCCCTCATGCAGGGGATGAAGCGCTGCGAGAGGTGGCGAGCCGCCTGCAACAGGCTTTTCGCAATCTGCCTCAGGTCATTTTCGGTCGGCTGGGGGGCGATGAGTTCGGGGTGCTCTTTCCGGAGCTGCCTTCCGAGCAGGCTGCGCGTCAGGCCGCCCAGATCGTGCTGGCCCGGCTGCGCGCGCCCATGGTCTGCGCGGGTCGCGAGTTTGTGCTGGGTGCTTCGATCGGAATTGCCACGCATCGGCCTGCACTGGATCTGGCTGGCTTGCCAATCGATCTCATGCTCACGCAGGCTGCACAGGCCTTGCGCAGCGCGCGCTCTGCAGGAGGCAATGCGGCGCATGGCCCGGAAGCGGCTCCGGTGCCCAGCGTACGCGTTCGTGATGACCTTGAAACCCATCTGCATCTGGCCCTGCAACGCGACGAGTTGCGCCTGCACTATCAGCCCATCGTGGATCCGGCCAGCGGGCGCGTGACCGGCTTTGAGGCCCTGATGCGCTGGCAACGGGAAGACCGGCTCATGATGCCTGGCGAGTTCATTCCGCTGGCCGAGCAGACCGGTGCGATCGTGCCGATGGGAGAGTGGGCCGTCCGGGAGGCCCTGCGCCAGTTGCGGGTGTGGCGAAGCGCCGGATTGTCGGTGCCGGGAGTGGCCGTCAACATCCATCCGCAGCAGCTGCGCCTTGATGAGTTTGCCCAGACGGTTGGACGTGAACTCGAGGTCAATGGACTCGAGGGCGAGGACCTGGAAATCGAGCTGACCGAGACCGGGCTGATCCAGGATATCGACCGGGCCATCGAGAGCCTGCGCGGACTCAAGCGCTTGGGCGTGAGCGTGGCGCTCGACGACTTTGGCACGGGCTACTCGTCATTGTCCTATCTGTCACGTCTGCCGATCGATACCCTCAAGATTGACCGCTCCTTCGTGGATACCCTGGGTGCGCAGCCGCAGAGCGATGCCGTGGTGCGTTCCATCACGGCACTGGCCCAGGCCCTGGGGCTGTCCACGGTGGCCGAAGGAGTCGAGACCCGACAGCAGTTGCTGTGTCTGCAGCAGTTTGGCTGCGATGATGTGCAGGGCTATCTGGTCAGTCGACCGATCCCTGCGGATCAAGTGGCACAATGGTGGCGGCTTCGCCAGCAGGCGCCATTCGGTCTGGCCGAGGCTCGATCTCTCTGATTTTTGCAGGCGCGAGCCGCCTGATCCGGACATGAACCCGCAGGACCAACTCAAGCAGGCCGTGGCACTTGCCGCGCTCGATCACCTTGTCGATGGCACGGTCGTCGGCGTGGGCAGTGGCTCGACCGTCAATCACTTCATCCGTGCGCTGGGTTCGGTCCGGCATCGGGTTGCCGGGGCGGTCTCAAGCTCCGAGGCGAGCAGCGCCCTGCTGCGTGAGCAGGGAATCACCGTGCTGCCCCTGGAATCGGTCGAGCGTATCCCGGTCTATGTCGATGGTGCCGACGAGATTGACGCGGCCTTGCACATGATCAAGGGCGGAGGCGGTGCGCTGACCCGCGAAAAGATCGTTGCCCAGGCGGCCGAGCGCTTTGTCTGCATTGTCGATGCCTCCAAGGTGGTTCCGGTGCTGGGTGCGTATCCCTTGCCGGTTGAGGTGATTCCCATGGCGATGAGCCGGATCGCGAGAGAATTTCGTCAGTTGGGTGGCGAGGCGGTTCAGCGCCCCGGCTACCTGACCGACAACGGACATCCCATTCTGGATGTTCGCGGTCTGAGAATCACCGATCCTGTAAGCCTTGAGATGCAGATCAACCAATGGCCCGGGGTGGTGACCGTCGGATTGTTTGCCCGCCGTGGCGCCGATGTGGCGCTCGTGGCCGATCCCAGGGGCATCCGGTCGATGGTGGCCAGAGCCGACGGCTGAATCAGAACCCAGAATCCAGCAAAGAATCCGAGATTCGCAGGAGACCCTCATGAGCAGCAGTCCCGCCGCGTCTGAAGCCAACCGCTCGGGCGCGCCCGCCGCGGTGCCTCGCCCCACCCTGGGGCCGGTTCAGGCGATCGCGATCGTTGTTGGCATTGTGATTGGCGCGGGCATCTTCAAGGCGCCTTCGCTGGTTGCCATGAACTCACCGAGCGAGGCCTGGATGATGGCCGCCTGGGTACTGGGCGGCGTCATTTCGATCATCGGCGCGCTGTGCTACTGCGAGCTCGCGACCGCCTATCCGAGCGCGGGCGGCGACTATCACTTCCTGCACCGCGCCTTTGGCCGCCAGGTGTCTTTCCTGTTTGCCTGGTGTCGATTTTCGGTCATCACCACAGGCTCGATCGCACTGCTGGCGTTTGTCTTTGGCGACTACATGACCAAGGTCATTCCGCTCGGCCAATACAGCGCAGCGATCTGGGCGGTGGCTTCGGTGCTGCTGCTCACCTGGGTCAACGTGCGGGGCATCCGACAGGGTGCAGCCACCCAGGTGCTGCTCACCTGGCTTGAGGTCGGCGGCCTGATTCTGGTTTTCGTGGCGGGCGTGGTGGCCGCAGTGGCAGGGCTTGGTGCTTCGTCTCCCGAGGCGGTGCAGGCCGCATCGGCCGCAGCGGCCGCGACGCCGGCCAAGGCCTTTTCGTGGGGCGCTTTCGGTTTTGCGATGGTGTTCGTTCTGCTGACGTTCGGTGGCTGGAACGAGGGCGCCTACATCAGTGCCGAGTTGCGTGACCGGGAGCGCAACATGGTCAAGGTGATGGTGGGCTCGCTGGTGCTCGTCACACTGCTGTATCTCGCAGCGAACTGGGCCTATGTCGCTGCACTGGGCATGAAGGGCGTGGCCGAATCAAAGGCTGTTGCAGCCGATCTGCTGCGTGTCACCTTCGGCAAGACCGGCGAAGTGCTGATCTCGCTGATGGTTGCGGTGGCAGCACTCACCTCGATCAATGCGACCATGATGGTCGGTGCGCGTTCCAACTTCGCTGCCGGGCGCGACTGGCAGGCGCTGGGCAAGCTCGGCGAGTGGGTCGAAGATCGCGGCACACCTGCCAATGCGCTGGTCGCCCAGGGCGCATTCGCGCTGATTCTGGTCGGGCTGGGGCTGGCCACCGGCGGCGGATTTGCCACCATGGTCGAATACACCGCGCCGGTCTTCTGGCTGTTCTTCCTGCTGTCCGGGCTCAGCCTTTTTGTACTGCGCTGGCGCGAGCCTGCCACGCCCAGGCCCTTCAAGGTGCCGCTCTTTCCGGTGCTGCCCCTGATCTTTTGCCTGTCCTGTGCCTACATGCTGCAATCGAGCCTGGGCTATGTGGGCAGCAACACCTTCCTGGGCTTCAATGCCGCCTGGGTAGGTGTCGGGGTGCTGGCGGTGGGGGTGGTGCTGATGGGCGTGGTGGCCAGCCTGAGCCGCTCCCGCTGAGCCGCTCCCGCTGAGCGATCAGGCGGATGGCGGCACGTAACCTGCCGCCTGATCCACCTCGCCGCCGAAGAAGTAGCTTTCCATCTGCTGCGCCAGATACTTGCGTGCGCGCGTATCAGCCAGATTCAAGCGGTTTTCATTGACTAGCATCGTCTGGTGCTTGAGCCAGGCCGCCCAGGCTTCCTTGGAGACCTGCTCCCAGATGCGCTTGCCGAGGTCGCCCGGATAGGGCGGAAAATCGAGGCCCTCGGCCTCACGTTGCAGCTTGATGCATTGAATGGTGCGTGCCATGAGGACGTGCTTCCGTGAAAGGGTGGAGGAGGCGCAATGCCTGCGGAGCTTCAGTTCACTGACCGCGTTTCAGCTGACGGTCTTGATCAGAACCTGCGATTTGCGTTGCCAGTTGTAGAGATTCTGCCTTGCATCGGGCAAAGCCTCGACCGGAGCAGGGACGAATCCGCGTTTGATGAACCAGTGCTCGGTGCGGGTGGTCAGCACAAACAACTGCTTCAAGCCCGCGGCTCGCGCGCGCTGCTCGATACGCTGAAGGATGCGCTCACCATCGCCCTGACCCTGGACCGAGGGATTGACGGCCAGGCAGGCGAGCTCGCCCATGCGGGCTTCAGGAAACGGGTAGAGGGCCGCGCAGCCGAAAATCACACCGTCGTGTTCGATGACCGAGAAGTTGCCGATCTCGCGTTCGATCAGGCTGCGATCGCGCTTGACCAGCGTGCCATCGGCTTCGAGTGGACGGATGAGGGTGATGATGCTCCCGACATCGTCGGGCGTGGCCTCGCGCAGAGCTTCGAGGGTTTCCTCAACCACCATGGAGCCCACGCCATCATGCAAGAAGAGTTCGAGCAGGACGGAGCCGTCGGTGCCCATCGGCACGATATGCGCGCGGGCCACTCCGCCGTCACAGGCCCTCAGAGCATGGCGCAGGGTATCGGCCACATCGGGCGCAAGCCCTGCGGCCTCAAGCAGTGCGCGCGCCTCGCCTTCGGTGATCTCGCTGAGCAGTTCACCCTGCGCGTCGCGTACGCCGCCATGCTCGGTGAGGAAGATGAGTTTGTCGGCATCCAGGGCAATCGCGCTGGCGCAGGCGACATCTTCGAGGGTCAGATTGAAAGCTTCGCCTGTGGGTGAGAAGCCCAGGGGGGGCAGCAGCACGACCGAATCGTTGGCCAGGGCCAGGCGAATGCTCTGCACATCGACCTTGCGCACCAGCCCGGTCTCTTCAAAGTCAACGCCGTCCACAATGCCCACGGGGCGCGCCGTGACGAAATTGCCTGAGATGACCCGCACGGTGGCATGCGCCATGGGTGTGTTGGGCAGCCCCTGCGAGAAGGAGGCTTCGATATCGAGTCGGATCTCGCCGGCAGCCTCCTTGGCGCACTCCAGTGCCACAGCGTCGGTGACGCGCAGGCCCTGGTGATAGCGGCTTTGCGCGCCTCTCAGGCGCATCTGTTCATCGACCTGCGGGCGGGAGCCAAACACCAGCACCAGGCGCATGCCCATGGCATGAAGCAAGGACAGATCCTGCACCAGGGCGTTCAGTCGCCCCGCCAGGACCAGTTCGCCACCGAAGGCCACCACCAGGGTCTTGCCCCGGAATGCATGGATGTAAGGCGCAACCGTTCGCAGCCAGTGAACAAACTGCTCGGGCGAGGCCGCAGGAAGGGCGGGATCTGAACTCATCGAGCGATTATAATTTGCCTGTGATTCTGCAGTTTCCAGAGGCGTTGCCCGTCTCATCCCGCCGGGACGACATCGCCCGAGCCATCGCCACCCATCCGGTCGTCATCGTGAGTGGCGAAACAGGCTCGGGCAAGACCACCCAGCTGCCCAAGATCTGTCTGCATCAGGGCCTGGGCTCCCGGGGTCTCATCGGCCATACCCAGCCCCGCAGGCTTGCAGCCACCAGCGTGGCGCGCCGCATCGCCGAGGAGCTGCAATCGCCCCTGGGCACCGATGTCGGCTACAAGATCCGGTTCAATGACACGGTCGGGCGCGACACGCGCATCAAGCTCATGACCGACGGGATCCTGCTGGCCGAGTCCTTGTCAGACCCGATGCTCAAGGCCTATGACACCCTGATCATCGACGAGGCCCATGAACGCAGCCTGAACATCGATTTTCTGCTGGGCTACCTCAAAGGCCTGATCGAAGGCCCCCGTCGCCATGACCTCAAGCTCATCATCACTTCGGCCACGATCGATGCCGAGCGCTTTGCAACGCACTTTGGATTCGATGGTCAACGTGCGCCGGTGATCGAGGTGTCGGGCCGGACCTATCCGGTCGAGATTCGCTGGCGCCCCCTGGTCGAATCCGGCGCCGTGACTGCGTCGGGGTCGGGGCCTGGTGCGGGCGGTGTGCGTGCCAGGTCTCAAGGTGAAGGGCGAGCCCAGGACGATGACGAGACCGACCTGCCAGGCGCCATTGAAGCGGGCATCGATGAGCTCTGGCGCGAAGGGCCGGGGGATGTGCTGGTGTTCCTGCCGGGTGAGCGCGAGATTCGCGAGACTGCAGAGCATTTGCGGCGGGCCTGGGCGAGCCGGGGCAATCGGGCCGGGCTGGTGGGTTCGGCCGAGATTCTGAGTCTGTTTGCGCGCCTGTCGGCCGCCGACCAGCAGCGCGTTTTTGCACCCTCCGGGCAGCCGCGAGTGGTGCTCGCCACCAATGTGGCTGAAACCTCGCTCACGGTACCGGGCATCCGCTATGTGATCGACACAGGCCTGGCCCGCGTCAAGCGCTACCGGTATCGGGGCAAGGTCGAGCAGTTGCAGATCGAGCCGGTCTCGCAGGCGGCCGCGCGGCAGCGCGCCGGCC
>JBKCEY010000448.1:0-1631 GCA_046304115.1 Burkholderiales bacterium
AGCTCCTGAAGCAGCGGCGCGACTCCATCACCCAGTTTGATCAGGCCGGCCGCAAGGACCTGGCCGATGCCGAACGCGCCGAGCTCGACGTTCTGTCGGTCTACATGCCCCAACAGGCCAGCGAAGACGAAATCGCCGCCCTGATCGATCAGGCCGTGCAATCGGCTCAGGCGGTCGGCCCGCAGGACATGGGTAAGGTCATGGGCTGGCTCAAACCCAAACTCGCTGGCCGGGCCGATCTTTCGGCCATCTCGGCGCGCGTTGGCGCACTGCTCAAGGCGCGCGCGGCGCGCTGAGTCCCGAACGGGGCGCCTGGCGTGCTGGCCCCTCGTGCTATGTCACGCCCTCGAGGCCGTGCCGTCATGCTGTCGAGGTCCTGAAACCGGGCCCGCTGCCGCGACCCAGAATCACGCACCCAGGGGTTAAAGTCCGCTCGTGATTCCCCAGTCCTTCATCCAGGAACTGCTCGCTCGGGTCGACATCGTCGAGGTTGTCGGCCGCCATGTGAAGCTGCGCAAGGCGGGTGCCAACTGGCTGGGTCTGTGCCCCTTCCACGGCGAAAAGTCGCCGTCCTTTACCGTATCCGCCAGCAAGCAGTTCTATCACTGCTTCGGCTGCGGCGCCCATGGGTCAGCCATTGGATTTTTGATGGAGCAGGCCGGTCTGGGCTATGTCGACGCAATCCAGGATCTCGCTCGATCGGCGGGGTTGCAGGTACCCAGCACGGGTCCGGGCGAAGACTTGCCGCGCCAGACGCCTGGCGTGCTCGAGGTTCTCGAAACAGCAACGCGGTTTTACAAGGCGCGTCTGAAAGAGAATGCGCGGGCGGTTGAGTACCTGAAGGGGCGAGGTCTTTCAGGTGCGACGGCGGCCCGCTATGGGATGGGCTACGCGCCCGAGGGATGGCGTGGTCTACAGGCGGCAGTTGGCGATTACTTCGCCCGAGAGCTCCTCGAGGCGGGGCTTGTGATCGAACCCGAGCAGCAGGAGGCGGAGGCGCCAACGCGTCGGTACGATCGATTTCGTGACCGGATCATGTTCCCGATCCGCAATCCCCGTGGGCAGGTCATCGGTTTTGGAGGCCGGGTGCTCGGAGCCGGGGAGCCCAAGTACCTGAACTCACCTGAAACCGTCGTCTTCTCCAAAGGCCGCGAGCTGTATGGCCTGTTCGAGGGGCGCGACGCGATCCGCGCGACCGATTGTGTCGTGGTGGTCGAGGGCTACATGGATGTCGTGATGCTCGCTCAGCATGGTGTCCACAATGCCGTGGCCACCCTGGGCACCGCCACGACCCCGCAGCATGTCGCCAAGTTGCTGCGCCTGGTCGAGCGGGTGGTCTTTGCCTTTGATGGCGATGCCGCCGGGCGCCGGGCGGCCTGGCGGGCGCTGGAGTCGTGTCTGCCTCAGTTGTCCGATACCCGGCGGATCGACTTTCTGTTCCTGCCGCCCGAGCATGATCCCGACAGTTTCGTGCGCGAGCAGGGCGCCAGCGGCTGGGCCCAGGCCCTTGAAGGGTCCATGCCGCTGTCGGAGTTTTTTCTGGGCGAACTCAGCCGCCAGGTTGATCTGGACGCTCCCGAGGGACGCGCCCGCTTGCAGGCCCTCGCCCGGCCTCTGGTCCAGTCCATGCC
>JBKCEY010000449.1:0-10401 GCA_046304115.1 Burkholderiales bacterium
ACGGTGGCGGTGATCGTGCCCCGCTCGACCTTGGCGGTACGCAACTGCGGCTTGGCGGCTTCGGCCTGCTTCTGGGTCCACCACCAGCCGCCGCCGCCCGCCGCGGCGAGGACGACCAGGCTGACGATCAGGGTGCGCAACTTGGGCATGCGATCAGGCCTTGTGATAGATCTCGGCACCCTTCTTCACGAACTCGATGGCTTTTTCCTGCATGCCCTTGTGCAGGGCCTGCTCCTCCGAGACACCGGTCTGCGCAGCATAGTCCCGCACATCCTGGGTGATCTTCATGGAGCAGAAATGCGGGCCGCACATCGAGCAGAAGTGAGCGGTTTTCATGGAGTCCTTGGGCAGGGTCTCGTCATGAAAATCCTTCGCGGTATCGGGATCGAGACCCAGATTGAACTGATCGGCCCAACGAAACTCGAAGCGCGCCTTCGACAGCGCATTGTCGCGGATCTGCGCGCCCGGATGCCCCTTGGCCAGATCCGCTGCATGGGCCGCGATCTTGTAGGCCATGATGCCGTCCTTCACATCCTTCTTGTTGGGCAGGCCCAGATGCTCCTTGGGCGTGACGTAGCACAGCATCGCCGTGCCATACCAGCCGATCTGGGCAGCACCAATGGCGCTGGTGATGTGGTCGTAGCCCGGAGCGATGTCGGTGGTCAGCGGGCCGAGCGTGTAGAACGGCGCTTCATGGCAATCCTTCAGCTGGATGTCCATGTTTTCCTTGATGAGCTGCATGGGCACATGGCCCGGGCCTTCGATCATGACCTGCACATCATGTTTCCAGGCGATCTGGGTCAGCTCACCCAGGGTGCGAAGCTCAGACAACTGGGCTTCGTCGTTGGCATCGTAGATCGATCCCGGACGCAGGCCATCGCCGAGCGAGAAGCTCACGTCGTAGGCCTTCATGATGTCGCAGATCTCCTCGAAGCGCTCATAAAGGAAGGATTCGCGGTGATGCGCGAGGCACCACTTGGCCATGATGCTGCCGCCGCGCGAGACGATACCGGTCATGCGTTTTGCGGTGAGCGGGATATAGGGCAGCCGCACGCCGGCATGGATGGTGAAGTAATCGACGCCCTGTTCGGCCTGCTCGATGAGGGTGTCGCGGAAGATCTCCCAGGTGAGTTCTTCAGCCTTGCCATCCACCTTTTCAAGCGCCTGATAGATCGGCACCGTGCCGATGGGTACCGGCGCGTTGCGGATGATCCATTCGCGGGTCTCATGGATGTGCTTGCCGGTGGACAGATCCATGACGGTATCGCCCCCCCAGCGGATCGACCAGGTCATTTTTTCGACCTCTTCGCCAATGGACGAACTGACCGCCGAGTTGCCGATGTTGGCATTGATCTTCACCAGAAAATTGCGACCGATGATCATCGGCTCGGTTTCCGGGTGATTGATGTTGGCCGGGATGATGGCGCGGCCCCGGGCGACTTCGCTGCGCACGAATTCGGGCGTGATCTCGGCCGGGATGGCTGCACCAAAGGACTGGCCTGGATGCTGGCGGCCCAGCAGATCGGCCATGCGCTGGCCGGTAGGCCCTGCGGCACGCAGCGATGCGATGTACTCCTGGCGGCGCAGATTCTCGCGAATCGCGATGAACTCCATCTCGGGCGTGATCAGACCCTTGCGCGCATAGTGCATCTGGGTCACGTTGGCCCCCGCACGCGCGCGGCGCGGCTCACGGGCCAGATCGAAGCGCAGTTCGGCAAGCCGCGAATCGGCCAGCCGCTCGCGACCGTAGGCCGAGCTCGGACCGGACAGCACCTCGGTATCGCCGCGCTCCTCGATCCAGGCGCCCCTCAGTGCGGGCAGACCCTTGCGGATGTCGATGCGGGCCTGCGGGTCGGTATAGGGGCCGCTCGTGTCGTACACAAAGATGGGCGGATTGGGTTCGGCACCCATGCCAGCGGGCGTATCCGACTGGCGGATCTCCCGCATGGGCACACGGATATCGGCCCGCGACCCGGTGGCATATACCTTGCTCGACATGGGCAAGGGGGCAATGGCGTCGGCATCCACCTCAGCAGTGGCAGCCAGAAATTTCGGGTTCGCGTTCAAGGCAGGGACTCCGTAAAACAGTCGGTGTCAGGTTAGCAGAAGCGCCATTGGCGCCAGACGCATTCAGTGGCGCGCCAAGAGGGCATAACGACCGTCGTCCTGGCGCATGACGCGCTCCTGGGCGATCAGCTCATCCAGATGTTGCGTGATCGTTCGTGCCTCGACGCAGTCAACCCAGAGCTCACCATGGGACGGGGGATAGATCAGCCGCTCGCGCACCAGAGTCTCCAGAGACTTGGCCCCTTCGGCAAGCATGCCCAGCAGCTTGTCGGTGCGGGCGTCGATGCGTGAGGCGAAGGCCGCAAGCGCGCGCAGGAATTCCTCGCGATCCGTGACGGCCCCCTTGTGGTGGGAGGTTACCCAGGTGCGCGCCGGAATGTCAGCCACGGTGGCCAGGGTCTGGCGGAATTCGGCCAGGCTCGAGGTGCCATCGCCGTAGTAGGGGCCAAAGCTCGACAGATCGATGTCGCCGATGAATGCCACACCCACCGGCTCGACCAGCAGCACACAATGGCCGGAGGTATGGCCTGGCATGTGAATCGCACGGATCGTGACCCCACCGCCCAGCGACCACTGCGCATGATTGCCATAGGCCACGGCATCCGGGCGGGCCTGATAGTGGAACTCCCGCTCGATCTTCACCCGCATGTTGGCCAGAACTTCCGGCGGATAGCCGTAATGGCGCGACAGGCCTTCCCAACTGCGGACCGCCTCGACATCACGCTCATGAACATGCACCTGCGCGCCGGGAATCCGGTGCAACCCGGTGATGTGGTCCTCATGGGCGTGGCCCAGGATGCACAGATCAGCCGAATCAAATGCGTCACCGATGTGATTGGCCACCAGGGGGGAGTCGAAGACGACCCGGCTGTCTGCCCCTTGCACGACAACCTGGTTGCCATCGGGGTATTTGCCGTTCTTGTCACCAAAAAAGACGGTCACCGGACCGAGATCGAGCCGCGCGCTGGGGCTGGAACTTGAAGGATTCATGGCTTTGAAGACTCCTGAGAATTCATCCGGGGATCAGGAACCGGACCGCGGGGCGGGGCGGCGGCCCAACGCAGCCACCGCAGCAGGCGGACGCTTGGGCCGCACGGGCAGCAAGCCCAGGGTAAGGGCTGTTCCGATCAGGATCACGACGCAGCCCGCCACCATGGTCCAGGTGATGGGTTCACCCAGGTAGAAGGCTGCAGAAACCATGGCGACCACCGGATTCAAAAAGGTCACCGAAGTTGCCTTGACCGGACCGATCGCCTTGATCAGTCGGTAGAAGATGATGAAACCCAGCCCCGATGAGGCAACACCCAGAAAGGTCACCTCGGCCCAGGCTACAGGGCCGGGCCACTCCTGCGGCCAGTCGGCCAGCGCAAAGGGGGCTGAGGCCAGCGCCGACAGACCGATTGCTGCGGTCGACACCACCAGGGGGTCTGCAGTCGTCAGGCGCACCTTGACGAAATTCGAGGAGACCCCCCACATCGCCGTCACCGCCAACGTAATCAGAATCGCCCAGGCTGCATCGTCCAGAGCACCGATGCGGTCGTGCACGAGCAGGGTTACGCCCGCAAATCCGATCACCAGACCGAGCATGCGCACCCGGCCGATCGCCTCACCCAGCCACAGGCGCGCCACGATCGCGGTAAAGAGGGGGGCGGCCGACTGCAGCACCGCCAGCATGCCGGCACCGATCGACAAGGCCGAATAACCCAGACCCAGGAACGGAATGGCCGTGAAGACCAGTCCCATCCAGAGCAAGGGCACCCGGTGGGGCAAAAAGGCACGCCAACCCACCCGCCACAGGGTGAGCGGCAGCAACACCAGCAGGCAACCCAGCGTCATGCGCAAAAAGATCATGGGCGCCGGCCCGAAGGCCGGGGCGGCCGATCGCATGAACAGATACGAGCCGCCCCAGAGCAGGGACAGAAACAGCAATTGCACAAGATGGGCGGGACGCATGACCCGCTCATGATACGGGTGGGCGTCGGGCCGGCCGTGATGCGCTCGATCGGCAGCTATACTTCCGGGTTCATTTTTTGCACGCTGACGATGAAAAAAACCGGCCTCCTGCTTGTTGCTCTGATTGTGCTCGGCACCGCAGGCTGGTTCTGGAAGGCCCGTCAGGGTGCGGTGCCCCCTCAAGAAGCCTCGCGCAGTGGCGCGCCCAGTGCGCAGACCAGTCGGCCCGAGGCGGGCGATCGGGCCCCAGGCAGCGCGGCGACCATCGAATTCGCCCCGGTCGACCTGCTCACGCTCGCACCCACCACGCTCGCCCGGGCGGTGCCGCTCACCGGCAGCCTGCGGGCGGTCGACCAGACCGTCGTTCGCACGCGGGTTGCAGGCGAACTGCGAGAGCTCACGGTGCGTGAGGGTGATTCCGTGCGGGCGGGCCAGCGAATCGGTCGCGTCGATCCGACCGAATTTCAGCTTCGGGTCAATGAGCGCGATGCACAGCTGGCGGCTGCCGAATCCCAGGTCGCACAAGCCCGGCGCACTTTTGAGAACAACCTCGCGCTGCGCGAGCGCAACTTCATCTCGCAAAGCGCCCTGGATGCCTCCCGATCCAGCATGGAGGTGGCGATTGGCCAACGGGATGCCGCCGCTGCCCAGATCGCGCTGGCTCGCAAATCGGTCAATGACGCCGAACTGATCGCCCCGATGTCCGGCGTGATCGGCGAGCGGTTTGCGCAGCCCGGCGAAAAACTGCCTTCCGACGCCAGAGTGGTCTCGGTCATCGATCTGTCACGCCTTGAAATCGAAGCCCTCGTACCGGGCAGCGAGATCGGCACCGTCCGGATCGGCCAGTCGGTTCAATTGCGCATCGAGGGCGTGCCGGGCGAGCAGGCTGGCCAGATTGTCCGAATTGCCCCCGCCACCAGTGCGGGCACCCGGTCGGTGCCGGTCTACATTCGTCTGAAGAGTCAGAACCCGGCCATCCGGGCGGGCCTGTTTGCCCAGGGCCGATTGGTGGTCGAGGAACTGCGCGAGCAGATCGCCGTGCCCCTGAGCGCCATCCGCGATGCAGGTGCCCGGCACTTCGTCTATGCCATCGAGCAGGACCTGCTCGTTGAGCGCGACATTGTTCTGGGCCTGGTCGATGACGGCACCGATGGCATCGTGCGGGTCCAGGCTACCTCGGGCCTGAAGGCGGGCGACCGGATCGTGATCAACAACCTCGGGCGATTGCGCACCGGCAGCCCGGTCAGGGTTCGACCGGGCGAGCGCTGAACCGCCATGTGGTTCACCCGCATCTCGATTGCCAACCCGGTCCTGGCCACCATGATGATGGCGGCCTTCGTGGTGCTGGGCCTGTTCTCGTATCAGCGTCTGGCCGTAGACCAGTTCCCGGACGTGAACTTCCCGGTGGTGGTCGTGCAGACCGAGTATCCCGGAGCAGCACCGGAGATCGTCGAGAGCGACGTCACCCGCAAGGTTGAGGAACAGGTCAACACCATCAGCGGGATCAACAAGATCTCCTCGCGCTCCTACGAGGGCGCTTCGGTGGTGATCATCGAGTTTGATCTGATCACCGATCCGGCGGTCGCAGCCCAGGAGGTGCGCGAGAAGGTCGCGCTGGTCAAGGTGGGCTTCAAGAAAGAGGTCAAGGAACCGGTCATTTCACGCATCAATCCCGATGACCAGCCGGTGATTTCGCTGGCGGTCACTTCGGGCAGTCGCGATACCCGCGAGATCACCACGCTCGCCGAGCAGGTGATCAAGCGCCGACTCGAGAACGCCCGGGGCGTCGGTCGGGTCACGATCGTGGGCGGCGTCAAGCGCGAAGTCCAGGTGGTGCTGCGGCCCGCCGATATGGAGTCGCTCAGAATCGGCGTGGATCAGGTACTCAACGCGCTTCGCAACGAGAACCTCGAATTACCCGCAGGCACCGTGCTGAGCGCAAACCGCGAGCAGTCGGTCCAGGTGCGTGGGCGGCTCGCCAGTGTGGCCGACTTCGAGCGCATCATCATCGCGCGACGGGGTGGTCAGCCGGTTTATCTGGCCCAGGTCGCTCGGGTGATTGATGGCCAGGAAGACCGTGAATCCATGGCGCTCGTCGATGGCAAGCCTGCGGTTTCACTGGACATCGTCAAGTCTCAGGGCGAAAACACGATTGCGGTGGTCGACAACGTGCGTCGCATCGTGGGCGAGCTCAAACGACAGCTGCCTGACGATGTCTCGATCAACGTGGTGCGCGACCAGTCCACCTCCATTCGCAATTCGGTGGCCGGAGTCAAACGCAGCATCATCGAAGGCGCGATCCTGACCGTGGTGATCGTGTTCCTGTTCCTGTCCTCATGGCGTTCCACGGTCATCACCGGCCTCACCCTGCCGATTTCACTGATCGGCACGTTTCTCGTGATGTACATGATGGGGTTCACCATCAACCTGGTGACCCTGCTGGCGCTCTCCATCTGCGTGGGTCTGCTGATCGATGACGCCATCGTGGTGCGCGAGAACATCGTGCGACATCAGGCCATGGGGAAGGATCACAAGACCGCCTCGCTCGAAGGCACCTCCGAGATCGGTCTGGCGGTCATGGCCACCACCTTCACCATCGTGGCGGTCTTTCTGCCGGTCGGTTTCATGGGCGGCATCATCGGGCGATTCTTCAAGCAGTTCGGCATCACGGTGGCGTTTGCCGTGATGCTCTCGATGTTCATCAGTTTCACGCTTGACCCGATGCTGTCGTCGATCTGGAAAGATCCCGATGCCGAGGGCGCACGGGGTCGCGGACCCATTGCCCGTCTGCTGCGCGCCTTTGAGCGTCTCATGGCGCGCCTGGAGTCGATGTACGTGGCGCTGCTGCGCTGGGGTCTGGCGCATCGGGCGCTCACCATGGTGCTGGCGGTGCTCTCCCTGGTGGGGGCTCTGGCGTTGGGCCGCACCCTGGGCTCCGAGTTCGTCCCACAGGCCGATAACAACGAGCTCTACCTGCAGTTCTATACGCCGGTGGGTTCGTCGCTTGATCTCACCATTGCCAAGACCCGGCAGGTGGAGTCGGCGCTGCGGGAATTTCCTGAGGCCCTCTACACCTACGCCACCATCAACACCGGTACGGTGCAGGGCAAGAACTACGCGACCGTGTTCGTGCGCCTGAAAGACCGTGCCCAGCGCACCCGCGCCGTCAAGGATCTGGTGGTGCCGGTGAGGGCACGGTTGGCCGAAATTGCGGGGGTGACCGTCACCACCGTGGGCGTGGCGGGCAGCTTCGGATCCAACAAGCAGATCGACATCAGCATCCAGGGGCCCGATCAGGCCCAACTTGAGACGCTTGCCGCGCGTGCGCTGGAGATCATGCGCAGCGTGCCTGGCATCGTGGATCTGGACACCAGCTCCAAGCCCGCCAAACCCACGGTCGCCATCGAGGTCAATCGAGCCCTGGCCTCCGACCTTGGCGTTGGCGTTGGCCAGATCGGCACCGCGCTGCGGCCCCTTCTGGCCGGCGAAGTGGCCACCACCTGGAAGGCTCCTGATGACGAGAACTACGACGTGCGTCTGCGTCTGCCCCGTGAGGCCCGAAGGGGTATCGATGACCTTGAGCGGCTCGCGCTCACCTCCTCGCTGACCGATGCCAGCGGAGCACCACGATTGATTCCGCTGCGTCAGGTCGCCACGCTCACACCGTCTGAAGGCCCCACCCAGATCAACCGCAAGAGCCTCACTCGGGAGGTCGCCCTCTCGGCCAATGTGAGTGGCCGACCACCCGGCACCGTGGGCCTCGAGCTCACCCGCAGGCTGAATGAGGAGATCGCCCTGCCACCGGGCTATGCCTTTGTGACCGGGGGTGCGACCAAGGACATGCAGGAGAGCTTTTCCTATGCCCTGCAGGCGCTGGTGCTCGCCATCACCTTCATCTACATGATCCTCGCCTCGCAGTTCAGAAGCTTCTCGCAGCCAATCGCCATCATGGCGTCGCTGCCCTTGTCGCTGATCGGCGTGATGGTGGCCCTGCTCGCCTGGCGATCGACCCTGAACATGTTCTCGGTGATCGGCTTCATCATGCTGATGGGCCTGGTCACCAAGAACGCGATTTTGCTGATCGACTATGCCAATCAGCGCCGGCGCGAGGGGCTCGAACGTGCTCAGGCCCTGCTCGATGCCGCACAGGTGCGGCTGCGTCCGATTCTGATGACGACGCTGGCCATGGTGTTTGGCATGCTGCCGCTGGCCATTTCGACCAGCGAAGGCTCCGAGCAGCG
Source organism: Burkholderiales bacterium (assembly GCA_046304115.1). GTDB lineage: Bacteria > Pseudomonadota > Gammaproteobacteria > Burkholderiales > Burkholderiaceae_E > UBA4615. The sequence continues at coordinate 8,262 of JBKCEY010000449.1, forward strand.
CGCCGGCATGGCCCACGCCGTGATTGGTGGCGTCATCGCCTCCACCCTGCTCACCCTGCTGGTCGTGCCGGTGCTCTATGCCCTGCTCGATGATGGCGTCAGTCGACTCAGGCGCCGACCTGCAGGCGAGCCGGTAAAATAAGGCCGAACCGAAACCAAGGCCGAACCGAAACGTTGAGGAGCCCCCGATGGATGTCGAACTCGCACGATTCAACATGATCGAACAGCAAATCCGCCCCTGGAATGTGCTGGATCAGCAGGTGCTCGATCTTCTGGCGGTTGTGCGCCGTGAAGAGTTTGTGCCGCCTGCCCTGCGGGCGATGGCCTTTGCAGACCTCGAGCTTCCGCTGTCGGTCGATGGGCAACCCACCGGCGAAGTGATGCTGCCTCCGCGAGTCGAGGCCCGTCTGCTGCAGGAGTTGCAGGTGCGCAGTACCGATACCGTACTTGAAATCGGTACGGGTTCAGGCTACATGGCGGCGCTGCTCGCCCGTCGGGCGCAGCAGGTCGAGACCCTCGAAATTCATTCCGGACTCGCCGCCTCGGCCCGTCGGAATCTCGCGCAAGCCGGCATCAGCAACGCCCGCGTGGTCGAGGCTGATGGCTCCAGGGATCATGGGGCCCTGGCCCGTGCCGATGTCATCGTGCTGTCGGGTGCGGTGCCTGAGGTACCGCAAACCCTGCTCGATCGGCTCAATCCCGGCGGCCGGATCGCGGCCATCGTCGGACGCCTGCCCGTCATGAAGGCCTGCATCATCCGGCGCAGCGAGCAAGGTCATCTGGCCACAGAAATCCTCTTCGAAACCGCGACCCACCCCCTGCATGGGTTCGTTGCCCGAGAGGTGTTCAGTCTGTGATGCACGCGCTGCATGTTGCCGAGCTGGCCCACTGGCTGGCCGATACCTCGCGCGAGCGGCCTCAACTGCTCGACGTTCGTGAGCCTTGGGAGGTTGCGACCTGTGCACTGCCCGAGAGTGTCTGCATCCCGATGGGCGAGATCGTTGGCCGATTCCAGGAGCTCGACCCGGATCGGCCACTGGTGTGCATCTGTCACCATGGCGTTCGCAGTCTTCAGGTCGCCCATTTCCTGAACCGTCAGGGCTTTGGCCCGTTGTTCAACCTCACGGGTGGCATCGATGCCTGGGCCCGCGAAATCGATCCCGCCATGGCGGTTTACTGAGCGTTTGCGGAGCCAGACCATGAACCGATACCCAGCTACCCGTCGCCTGACCGAGCGCTTTCCGACTCAGCGGGGGCGCCTCCTGTTGCACGGTGCGGCAATCGTCATGGCCCTGGGCCTGTTTGATGCACAAACGGCCTCAGCCCAAACGGTCGCAGCTCAGCCGGGCGCAGCTCAGGCGGCCTCAGCCCAGCCGGCAGCAACCGATCTGCTCGGGGCGGTACGAGCCGCAGCCCTGATCGACCCGGTGCTGGCAGCGGCCACGCTGCAGTTGCAGGCCACCCGCGAGCGCGTGACGCAGGCCGAAGCGGGCCTCAAGCCCACCCTCAACGTCACGTCCAACGCCTTTTTCAACAGCACCAACAGCTCGATCACAGCACAGCGCTCCTACGATTCCCAGACGCTCGCCGTCGTTGGCAACCTTCCGCTCTACCGGCCAGCCAACCGGGAGGTCTTCCAGCAAAGCGAACTGGCAGCGGCCGTAGCCGAACTGCAGCTTCGCCAGGCGCGTCAGGATCTTGCCATCCGGGTTGCGACAGCCTACTTCGATGTGCTGGCCGCACAGGACAGCCTGGCCGTGGTTCAGGCCCAGAAGCGCGCCTTCACGGAGCAGTTCGAGTCCGCCAAGCGCAACTTCGAGGTCGGCACGGCCACCATCACCGATCAGCAGGAAGCGCAGTCACGACTCGACCTCACCCGCGCGCAGGAGGTCTCGATCCGCAACGACCTGGAGGTCAAGCGCGCCCTGCTTGCGCAGCTCACCGGCAAGCCGGTCGACAGCCTGCATACCCTGAAGCCCGATCTCGACATCCAGTCACCCCTGCAGGCCCGCGAAACCGACTGGGCGCAATACGCTCGCGAGAACAACTTCGCAGTCCGTCAGGCCGAGCTGGCCCGCGAGACCGCCACCCGCGAAATTTCCCGCCAGCGGGCGGGGCATCGGCCTACGCTCGATTTCGT
>JBKCEY010000450.1:0-1790 GCA_046304115.1 Burkholderiales bacterium
CAATTCAGTGGGGGTTGAAACCAGAAACACATCCTTCTTGCAGTCGGCGCAATACCTGCGCCCGTTGTCTTCGGTTGATGAAAGCTGTTCCCAAGTCTTGCCGCAGACAACAGTCATCTCGCAACCGGATTTCTTCAAAAATTCAGTCTTTTTCAAGGTGGCATTTCCTTTGAAAAGCTCGGTCGGCAGGGCGGCAAAACCAGAGCCCTGCTCATCCAGGATGGGCTGAGCCATCTTAGATGAGGAACGACTGTTTTGCGTACAATGTGCATATGACGAATCGATCACCTTCATCGCCCACACCCGCCCAGATCGTCTACTGGCGCAAAGGCAAGATGGGGATGACCCAATCTGAAGCAGCCCGCATGGTTCATGTCACCCTGCGGGCCTGGCAGTGGTGGGAGTCAGGGCATCGGGAAATGCCGATCGGGCTATGGGAGCTCTTCCTGATCAAGATTGATCAGCATCCCAACTACAAGCTTGTGGAGTGAGCCGGGCTATCCTCGTGCGCAGTCGCATCCGGACGATGGTCAGCCATGGTCACCCACCTGCGCCATCAACCCAATCACCGCTCCATTCGCCTGCCTTCAGTTGATTTGCGACGCAGGTGGGCTGGCGTTTTGACTTCGGCTGCCAGGCTGAACTCAGCCTCATCAATGCTCGAGAGTCGACTGTGCATCTTGTGAGATTTGTAGAACATCTCCTTGGACATCCGTTGCTCATCGCGCTCGCGCAGAAGCTGCTGTGCAAAAGCCAATGAAGCCGCCACCCAGGGTTCGGACCGTCCCAGGCTTTCGAGTTCGACCAACCCTGGCCAGTTCATGAAAGGTCACCACCCACTGCGGATCCGGCGCGAGCCGCTTCATGGCATCGGCGAGCGGCCGATTGAAGCAAACATAAAGTGCAGCCTGCTTGCGGTCGTGGGCCTGCTGCAGCACCTGCAAAGCGAGCTGCGTCTTGCCCGACCCTGCAGTGCCCTGAACCCTCAGCCGCCAGAGCTCCATGCTCAGGCGTGAGGCCCAGATCGACAGGCCTTCCGCGAGCCGCGTGGTCACCTCGCGCGCCGAGCGCCCGAGCAGCCCGATATGGGGCGCGGCACCCAGCTTCTCAGACAAAAAGGCTTCGATCCTGGGCAGATCGTCGAGGTGGTCGTCGCTCCAGCGCGCGGGCAGCCCCCCAAGCAGCCGCTCGATCACAGCCTCGAGGTCGGCGTCGTTGTCTGCATCCACCACCCGGGCGGGATCTATTGACGCAGGCAAAGCGCCCTGCAGGCGCGCAGTGGGCAGGTAAAGCAGGTGATCGATCTCGAGCACACGCCCCGGATGGCGCTTGGCAAACTGCGAGCGCAGCGCGTTCAGGTTTCGGTTGACCTGGGTGGTGATGCTCTTGTCGGTGCCTGATCCGCCCTCCTGGCCCCCAGGGCCGCTGTGTGCACCGTGGCTGCCTCTCGTGCCAGACCCAAAGGTGTATCTCGCAAAGAGATCATTCGAGGTCGCGACGATCTGGGTGTCCTTCTGTTCGATCGCCAGGAGGCGGCCCGCATCGTTGGCCACGATGAAGTCGATCTCGCCATAGACCGAGCCCTCCTGATCGGCGCGCGCCCAATGAACACCGTGATACACCACATACCGGTCGCTCAGCCCCTGGTGCAGGCGCAAGAGCGTGCGCGCCTCCGGGGAGTGCGAATCCACCGGTCTGGAGATCGACTCAATATCTGAAGGGACGAGGCGCGCCATGCGGCAATCTAGCACTCGTGCGCAAGGTGGGTGAGGGCGAGCGTCGGTTTCGCC
>JBKCEY010000451.1:0-10021 GCA_046304115.1 Burkholderiales bacterium
AGGGCAGGGTGGTGCCGTGCCTCAGCCCGACCTGGCGAGCGCGCCCGGGCCCCACATGAGCAACTACCCGCCTGGACGCTATGAGCGGGTGCTCTCAATCCCCGATGAGGCGATGCTGAACTCCGTGGACAGTCAGCCGCCGGTCAGGCCGGGCCGCTGACTCGGCATCGACCAACCCGTCCGCGCAAGGCGAGCCGGTCTTGCGCGCGTTTGAGTCCGAAGCCGCCGGACCGCGGGGATCAGCGATAGTGCTCGAAAAGCACCTGAGTGCCGTCGCGGGCATGGCCTGCCGCCGCCAGACCGTCATAGAGCTTTTTGGCCAGCGCAAGCCCAGGTAAATCCAGACCCATGCGCTGCGCCTCGGCCAGGGCAATGCCCAGATCCTTGATGAAGTGTTCGGTAAAGAAGCCGGGCGCGTAATCCCCGTTGAGCATGCGCGCACCCATGCCATCGAGCAGGAAACTACCCGCCGCACCGCCTCGAATCGATGACAGCACACGGTGCGGATCCAGGCCGCTTCGGCTGGCATAGGCCAGCCCCTCGCTCACACCGATCATGGTCGATGCAATGACAATCTGATTGGCCATCTTGGTGTGCTGACCTGCGCCCGCATCGCCCTGCAGGACAACGTTCTGACCCAGGGTCTTGAGCAGAGGCAGCGCCCGCTCGAACGCCAGTGCGTTGCCACCCACCATGATCGACAACCGGGCATCGCGAGCGCCCACCTCGCCACCCGATACCGGCGCATCCAGAGCATGCAGCCCCCGGGCGGAGGCTTGCTCGGCGATGCGCTGCGCGAGCGCAGGGCTTGAGGTGGTGGCATCGATCAGCAAGGCGCCGGGGCGGGCCGCCGCGATGAGGCCACGCTCGCCCAGGTAGAGCGCCTCGACATCCGCAGGAAACCCGACCATGGTGAACAGCGCATCACTGGCGCGTGCGACGTCGGCGGGTTGGTCGTACCAGGTTGCTCCGCGTTCGAGGAGTGCCTGGGCGCCACCGCTGGAGCGGTTGTACAGATGCAGCCGATGACCCGCCTGTTGCAGATGACCAGCCATGTGCCGACCCATGATGCCCAGTCCGATGAAGCCGATATCGAGAGACTCCGGTGTACTCACAACTGCTCCTTTGCAACCTGGCGCAGCTGCTCGCGCAGGGCCATGGGGGTGATGGGCTGTCGATCGATGACGATACCCAGATGCGCCAGCGCGTCATTGACCGCAATGGATACGGCACCGATGGCGCCCATCACACCACCCTCGGCCATGCCCTTGAGACCGGCCGGCGTATGCAGGCTGGGGGTGTTCATCGGCAGCACTTCGATATCGGGCAACTCGGCCGAGGTGGCCATGAGGTAGTCCGATAGCAGGCCGGTGAGGTTCTGCCCGTCGGGGTCATAGACCACCTGCTCAAAGAGCGAGCCCGACAGACCCATGGCCACCGCACCATGCTGCTGCCCCTCAACCACGACGGGATTGAGCACGGTGCCGCAATCCTCAGCCACCAGATAGCGCAGCAGCTTGAGGCCCCCGGTCTGCGGATCAATCTCGAGCTCGCAGGCATGGGTGGCATTGGAGAAGGTCAGTGGCGGCGGATCGTAGGTCAGGCTGAAGTCCAGGCCTGGCGCGACGCCTTCGGGCAAGGCGAGCGGATCCAGGTAAGCCGTGCGGGCAACGGCTGCGAGCGTGAGTTCGGTCGGCACCCAAAGGCCATCGTGCTGGCGTTCGATGCGGCCGTCGACCATGCGCAGGCCTTGCGGCCCTTCGAGATTCAAGAGCTTGGCAGCAATCTTGAGAACCCGCGCCTGGGCCTGTTGCGCGCACAGATAAAGCACACCACCGCCCGCCGTACCGCCGCGCGCACCGCGACTGCCCATGCCATAGGGCGCCACATCGGTATGCCCGATCAGGATGCGCACATCCTGGGGGCGCACGCCCAGACCTTCGGCCACGGCCTGGGCGAGCGCGGTTTCGTAGCCCTGACCTGTGGCACCCAGACCGGTCGCGGCATTCACAGCGCCACTGGGTTCAATCCGTACCCAGGCCGCCTCGTGGCCCGAGCCGGGAATCCCGGCGGTCTTGTACATCGCCGATCCGTAGGTGGTCGATTCGACCACCGTACACACACCCAGGCCGCGCAGACGACCGCGCGCACGCGACTCGGCTCGCCGGGCTTCGAAGCCCCGGAGATCGATGGCCACGAGCGCCGCCTCGAAGGTCTGCCGCGGCGTGATGTCGCGCAGGATCTCTCCGGTGGCCATGGTGTAGGGGTAGTCGTGAGCCTCCAGCATGTTGCACCGGCGCACCTCGATCGGATCCAGATCAAGCCCTCGGGCTACGGCATCGAGCGTGCCATCCATCACCCAGCTGGCGATCGACATCGGCGCCCTCATGGGCGCCGCACCGACCTTGTTGGTCAATGCCGCACGAACCTCGTAGCGATATGCACAGACCCGATAGGGTCCGGTGAGAATGACCGCGACCACGCGCGCCATGTAGTTGGCCGGATAGAAGCAGTAAGCCCCGAAGTCTTCAGTAATCTGAAAGTCCAGCGCCAGGATGCGGCCGTTAGCGTCGACCGCAGCCCGGGTGCGGCAGGTCTGCTCCCGGGCATGCGCGGCTCCAGTGAGATTCTCGAGCCGGTCTTCGCGCCAGCGCACCGGGCGTGCAAGCGAGCGCGACAGAGCCGCGCAGATCAACTCCTCGCGATAGAGCGTGATCTTCTGGCCGAAGCCGCCGCCCACGTCCATCGATACGACCGTGATCTGAGACTCCGACAACTGCAGGCGGCCGGCCAGCATGCCGCGGTAAGGATGGGGCACCTGATTGCCCACATGCATGGTCAGATGCTCGCGACCCGGATCCCAGATCGCAATGCAGCCTCGCGTTTCGATGGGTAGATGAGTCTGCCGGTGCTGTGAAAAGCTCGCCTCGATGACGCGGTATGCATCGCTCATGCGTGCATCAACCTCACCATAGGTTTCGGTCTGCTGCGACACCCGATTGGTGCCGAGTGACTCATCAATCAGTGGCGCACCTTCGGCGAGGGCGGCTTGCGCGTCGGACACAGCCGCGAGCGGCTCGTAATCCACCAGCACCTGCTCGGCCGCGTCTTCAGCGAGATACCGATCGGTGGCCAGCACAACAGCGACCAGGTCACCATGAAACCGCACCTTGTCGATCGGCAGCGTGTCGGACTCCATCGGCAGCAAACCGGGAATCGCAGGCGCCATGCGGTGGCGCGTGGTCATGCGGGCCAGATCCACGCCCACAAACACGCCAGCCACGCCGGGCATCGTGCTGGCCATGCGGGTATCGATCGACAGGATACGTGCATGCGCATGGGGCGAGCGCACGAAGCAGGCATGCAGCGCGCCCGGCACCTCGATGTCATCCACATAGCGGGCCGTGCCCGTCAGAAAACGCCGGTCCTCGCGGCGCGCGATGGGCTGGCCGATATGGCGCAACACGGGTGCTGCAAAGACTTCAGCGCGTCCCATGCTCGCCCTCCCGCAATCGGCGGGCCGCCAGCCGGATGGCCGCCACGATGTTGTGATAGCCGGTGCAGCGGCACAGGTTGCCCGCCAGCGCCTCGCGGATCTGGTCATCGGTGGGATCGGGATGCTCTCGCAGAAAGGCTTCGAAGGTCATCACGATGCCGGGCGTGCAAAAGCCGCATTGCAGGCCGTGGCACTCATGCAGGGCCTGCTGCAGCACCGACAGCTCACCCTCGCGGGCCACCGATTCGATGGTGCGGATTTGTGCGCCCTCCATCTGTACGGCAAAAGCAAGGCAGCTGCGCACCGGCCGACCATCGACCAGCACCGTACAGGCGCCGCACACCCCGTGCTCGCAGCCGACGTGGGTGCCGTGAAGGCGACAGTCATCGCGCAGGGCATCGCTCAGCAGGCGTCGCTCTGGCACCTCGATTGCATGCACCTGCCCATTGACCTGCAAACGCACCGGAACGCTCATTGCAGACACCCTGCCGGCACGTCTCGAGTGGGCACACCAACCGGCGCGCAGGCCCGCTGCAGCGACTCCTCGATGGCGCGCGTGACCAGGGTCTCGATCAGCTCCTGACGGAACACCGCAGGAATACGAGGGTCTTCGGTCACCGGGACCTGCGCACGTGCGTGGACACCCAGTGCATGCGCCCAGGCTGCATCGGCCAACTGACCCACTTGCTGGTGCGCGAGGCTATCGAGCCGCACGGGCACGGGCGTAGCGCCGCCCACGCCCAGCCGCAGACGCTTCACGCGGCCAGCCTCAAGCGTCAGGGTGACGGCCACAGCCACGATGGCGAAATCCCCCGACCGCCGGCAAAAGCCCTGGTAACTCCAGCCTTCACCCGCCTCCAAAACCGGGAATCGCGCAGCGGTCAGCAGCTCATCCGGTTGCAGCGCCGTGGTCATGAGGGACTGAAAAAAAGAGCCGCCTTCAATTACGCGCTGGCCAGCGGAGCCCGTGGCCACCATCTGCGCCTGAAGAGTCGTGGCCAGCAGCGGCCACTGGGCGGCCGGATCGGCATGCGCCAGGCTGCCACCGAGTGTGCCCCGCTGCCGAATGGCGTAATGACCGATGGTGCCGGCCACCTGCGACAACAGCGGGCACTCGGCACGAATCAATTCGGAGCCTTCGATTTCATGGTGCCGCACCATTGCGCCAATCTCGAGCCCATCCGGACTCACGTGCACACCGCGCATGGCCTCGATGCTGGCCAGATCGATGAGCTCGGCCGGTTGAGCCATCCGCAGGTTCATCATGGGCACCAGGCTCTGGCCACCCGCGATCGGGCGGGCACTGTCACCATGCTGCGCCAGCAGCGCAAGTGCCGCCTCAAGCGTCTGAGGCCGGTGATAACGAAACGCCGCCGGCTTCATCAGGACACCCTCAGACTCAACCCGCTCTGCGCGTCAAAGAGATGCAGGCGACCGGTATTGACCTCCAGCGCCAGCGGCTCTCCCTCGCGATGCCGAAAATCCTTGCCCAGGCGCAGGTAGACCACACCGCCCGCCGTGTGCAAGCCGATGAAGGCGTCGGAACCAACCGGCAACACCGACTGCACCGTTCCGGGCAAGCGGCGCCCGGGTGCGGCATCCACGCCAGGCAGACTCACATCCTCGGCACGCAGCCCGAGCATCACCTCGCGGCCGTTAGCCAGACCCTCCGAAGCCCTCAGGGCAGCGGGCAGGTCGAGTCGCAACTCGCCGCAGACGAACTGAGCCTGCAGCCCCGAGCGATCAATCGTGCCGCGCAGGTAATTGATGGCGGGATTACCGAGAAACGACGCCACGAAGGTATTGCGCGGGGCTTCGTAGATTTCATCGGGCGAGCCGATTTGCTGCACCACCCCGTCACGCATCACGACGATGCGATCGGCCAGAGTCAACGCCTCGGCCTGATCGTGGGTCACATAAACGAAGGTGGTCTGCATGGCCTGGTGGAGTTGCTTGATCTCGGCGCGCATCGACACGCGCAGCGCGGCATCGAGATTGGACAACGGTTCATCCATCAGAAAGACCTGAGGCTGGCGGACCATGGCCCGGCCCAGAGCCACGCGCTGGCGCTGGCCGCCGGAGAGCTGGCTCGGGCGACGCTCGAGCAGGTTTTCGATTTCGAGACGGCGGGCGGCATCGCGCACCCGCCGATCGATTTCGCTGACCGGATGCTTTCGCATGCGCAACCCAAAGGCGATGTTTTCGTAGACCGACTTGTGGGGATACAGGGCGTAGCTCTGAAACACCATCGCCACGTCGCGCCGATGCGGGGGTACTTCATTGACGACCTGGTCATCGAAACGAAGCTCGCCTTCGGTGACATCCTCCAGCCCCGCGATCATGTTGAGCGAGGTGGATTTGCCGCAACCCGAAGGGCCGAGCAGCACCAGAAACTCGCGGTCGGCGATCTCGAGGTTGAAATCCGACAGCGCCACGAACCCATTGGGATAGCGCTTGCCGACATGCTCGAAGCGAATGCTGGCCACTTCGCGTCCTTTGAATGGAGTGTTGATCCGCCGCGCGGGCTCAGCCCTTGACCGCGCCGGCCGTCAGGCCCGACACGATGTAGCGCTCAAACAGCAGGGCCACGATCACGGGCGGGATGACCGCAAGCACGCCTGCGGCATTGATGAAGGAAAAACTGATGGTGAAGTCGGACGCAAAAGACGCCACCACGATCGGCATGGTCTGCGATGCGGGCGTCTGGGTGAACATGAGCGCCAGCAGGAATTCGTTCCAGCTGGTGAGGAAGGTAAAGAGCACCACGGCAACCAGCGAGGGCCAGGCGAGCGGCAGGAAGACCCGGGTGAGGGTCTGCATGCGCGTGCAGCCATCGACCCGCGCGGCCTTGTCGAGCTCGTCGGGCAACGACTCGAAGTAGCTCAACAAAATGAAGATGGAAAACGGCACGGTCACGGCCAGATAGGTGATCACCAGCGAGCTCAGTGAGTCCATCAGACCGAGCTTGCGAATGAACAGGAAGAAGGGCACAACCAGCGCGATATCCGGAATCACGCGGGTGGCCAGCATCAGATAGATCGACCCCTGACGACCCACAAAGCGGATCTTGGCGAGCGCATAGGCCGCCGGCACTGCCACCAGCAGGTTCAGGACCACCACCCAGAAGGCCACGATCAGGCTGTTGCCCATGGAGGGCAGCAGGTTCTTGGCTGTGGACGGGATGAAGCCGCCACTGGCTGCATCACGTTGCCTGCGGTTTTCGTACGTCACTTCTTCGCGATCGGCCTTGAAGATCGCCTCGAAGTTCTCCAGCGTGGGCTGATGCGGAATCCAGTGCGGCGGCTTCGAGGTGATCTCGGCCTCACTCTGGAAAGACGAGGACACCAGCCAGGCGATCGGCGCCAGCACGTAGGTCAGAAACACCACGGAGGCCAGCAGATAGCCCAACCGCGCCCACCATCGCGATGGCTTTCGATAAGGCTTTTGCACAGAGGCAGAGGCACTCATGGGCGCCTCCCGAGTGTGCGAATGATGGCAAACGAGAGCAGGAAGGTGGCCACCGCCATGATGTAGGCCAAGGCCGATCCGGTACCAAAAGCCAGCTTGCGGAAGGTCTCGACATAGACCTGCCAGGCCAGCACATGCGACGCCTCGGCCGGGCCGCCTTCGGTGAGGATGAAAAAGAGATCGAAATGGCGCACCGCCATCATCGACTCATAGATCATCACCAGCATCAGACCAGGCCGCATCGAGGGCAGGGTCACATGAATGAACCGCCGCCAGACGTCGGCCCCATCGACCTTGGCTGCGCCGTAAAGATCTGCTGGAATCGACTTCATGGTCACCAGCAACAGAATGGTGGCCAGTGGAACTTCCTTCCAGACAAAGGCGTTGGCAATCAAAGCCAGGGTCTTGTCGGCATCACCCAGCCAGACCATGTATTTGTCAATGAAATCGAGCTGGTACAGCAGGCCGTTCAGGGCGCCATAACCCGAGTCGTAGATCCACTTCCACATGAGGCCATTGGCCACATAAGGCACCGCCCAGGGTACCAGCAGCATGGCCGACAGAAAGCGCCGACCCCTGAACTGCTGGTTGAGCAGCAAAGCCATGAGCATGCCGATCACCATGATCGCCGTGACCGACATCAGGGTGAACGACAACGTTCGGCCGACCGACTCCCAGAACAGCGGGTCATTGAAGACCTTGCCGTAGTTGTCGAACCAGACGAAAGGAACCCGATGCGGGCGGGTGAGCTTGAGGTCGTAGAGGCTGGTCCAGAAGGAATACAGAACCGGAAAGATCGCCACGACCCCGAGCACAACCATCATCGGTACGAGCAGCAGCATGGCGCTGCGCTGCTCGTACCAGCTGACCGGAAGGCGCATCAGCTTTTCTTGAGGTCGTTCCAGGCACTGGCCGAGCGCTTGAGCGCGTCAGCCACCGAGGTCTTGCCCAGAATGGCGGCCTGCCAGGCGGTGCCGTTGATCTCGTCCCATTCACCGAACCAGCGCGAGACCACGTCTTTCTTGCGGGCGAACTGCTGCTGGCGCTCGTACATGGCGATGTCGGAGTATTTGTTGTAACTCGCAATCACCTGCGGATCCTTGAACAAAGGCTTGACACCGAAACCCGCCCCCAGATCAAGGAACGCCATCTTCTGGAAGGCATATTGGCCGTCGGCCTGGCCGCCGAACCACTCCATCAGCTTGACGGCGTTATCGGCGCGCGCCTTGTTCTTGGCAGCGTGGGTGGTCATGCCGTAAAAGCGCATCCAGCCCACCGTGGCGTTGCTGCCACCCGGGCCTGCCGGCATCAGGACCTGACGCACATTGGGTGCGATCTGCGACTGGGCCGGATCGTTGAGCGAACGGATCCGGTAACGCGCCAGCAATGCGAAGGCATGGTTGCCCGAAGAAAACGACTTCAGGCCGTTGAGCTCGCCCACCTCAACGCAGGCGGGTGAAATGATCTTGTGCTTGTTCACCGCATCGACGATCCACTGCAAGGCCTTGACGGCACCCTTGTCAGGATCGGCCATGACCGCATTGCCCGCGTCGTCAACGAAACGCCCGCCATTGGAAAACACCATGGCCGACATGAACTCGATCAGCCAGCTCTCGCGGGCCATCGACATCATGAGCGGGTACTCGATACCCGAGGCTTTGAGCTTCAGGCTCTGCTGCAGGACTTCGTCCCAGGTCCGGGGTGCAGCGGTGATGCCGGCCTTCTTGAGCTTGGCTTCATCGCTGAAAAACGCCATGTAGTCGCTGTAGTAGGTCAGCCCGTACTGCTTGCCCTTGTAGCGCAACGACTGCGTGCAGAAGTCATCCGCATCGGCGTTGTACTTGAGCAGCTGGGGGTAGTTGTCGATCGGCGCGAGCCAGCCGGCGTCGACCCACTCAGGCAACCAGCTGTCCGAAACCCACAGCAGGTCGATCGGGGCGTTGCCTACAAACCGGGTGACCATGGTGTCGCGGTACTGGGCCCAGGGCGCATTGTTGTAGCTGACCTTCAGACCGGTCTTTTTCTCGAAGGCCGCGATATGGCTCTTGGTCTGATCAACCCCGGCGGTCCAGCCGAAGTAGTTGATGGCGTCGGATGGCTGGGCAAGGCTCTCGGGCAACCATGCGGCGGCGCCGGCTGCACCGGCGGCCTTGACGAACTCGCGACGACCCGCAACGGGCAGTTTCAGCTGGCTCATGTGTCTCCCCCTGTTGGGAATGGGTGTGGGTTCAGCAGTGGCGCATCGGCCCAGAACGAGTCTGAGTCGCCACGATCTGTCTGTGCAGTATGCGACGGACCCGAACTTGTCGTCAATTGACGACTTGATGAAACCCCCAGGCGGCTCAGGTTCTGCGCGCAGTCGTCTTGGAGGTTCGCTTCGTGGAGTTTTGGGGGTTCGCTGCAGTGACAGGACGTGCCCGGGTTCTGGAAGGCTCTGCGGCCTGAGGCAGGGCTTGGCTCAAGCCCCCCAGAAAAATCTTCACTTGCAGCGCGATGGCTTTGCGCGCTGCAATCGGGTTGGCATTGCCATAGACATGCCGACGAATCGCCAGATGCGAGACCGCGCCGTGCAGCACCCAGGCGATCTCGTGAGCAGCCGCAGGCGATCGGGGCGCACGCAGACCCTGCGCATGAGCCGCCTCGCGAATGATGAGCGAGAGCGCCCGCGACAGCACCGAGGCAATGTAGTCGGAAGCCATCGTCACCTCGGCCAGCGAGGCAAACAGAAAGAGTCGAAGCCAGCCCCGTGTGGTGACCTGATCGTAGTACGTCGCGTAGAAGTCGATCAGTCGCTGCTCGATGGGTTGGCTGCGGTCCTGCAGGTCAGAAAGCCACGGGTCCTGGAACGCTCCGGCGATGTGACGGCGATAGACCTCTTCAAGCAGCGCCGACTTGCTCGGAAAAAAACTGTAGAGCAGCCGCTGCGAAACCCCGCAAGCCTTCGCGAGCGCGCGGGTCTGCGCTGAGAGGCCGTGCTCCGAAAAAAAGGTGGCCGCCTGAGCCAGCAACTGCGCCTCGCGCTCCAGGCGCGGCATCCGGCGCACGACCGGCGCAGGG
>JBKCEY010000452.1:0-14026 GCA_046304115.1 Burkholderiales bacterium
GTTTCGGTCGCCGCCCGACCAAACATCTCGAAGCGCTTTTCAACATGCGCGCGCGCGGCCTTCTGCAGGGCAGCCCGTGCGGCGATCAGCGCGGCTGCTCGCGCCCGGCCCTCGGCACTGCGCTCCTCGATGGCTTTCTCAAGCTCACGCTCGAGCTCTTCCACGCCGAGCTTTTCGAGCATCTTGCGTACAAAGAACGCACTTTGCGAGGCAAAGCGGATTTCATCGGCACCCACGGCGCTCGCTGCACGCGCCAGCGCCACGGCCAGCCGATTCGGATCATTGGAGCGCGCAAGCGACATGAAACTGTCGGGGTCGCCACCGCCTTGCCCACCCGGTGAGCCCGCCTGCGAACCCTCGGACATCGAGGGGTTGCCCTCGCCCTGCATCTGCAGCGGATCGGCCTGCGAGCCGTCTGCATCGCGGCCATCGCCCGGGCGCTGGCTCTGCTGCTCGCTGTTCTGTTCGCCCTGTTGCTGGGCCTGCTGCTGGGCGAGTTGCTGCGCCTGCACGGGCGTGAAGAAGGTTTCGAACACGCCCTCGAACAGACGGTCGTCTTCTTCGCTCTTGGAGACCACACTGGCGAGCGCCGTCTTGAGCGCTTCGCGATCCTGATAGCCCACCAGAGCCACGGCTCGGGCTGCATCGATGGCCTCGGCCGAAGACACCGGCATGCCAGAGCCGCGCAGCGCGCGAATGAAGCGCGTGAGCGGATTGACCGGGCTGAGCGGATCGGGCTCGAGCAGGGACAGACTCATGGCGATGAAGTCATCGGCCCGGGGCGCCGCCCTGCGGGCCTTCCACGGCCACCCGGGTCAGGTCCTTGAGGCGTCCCTCGAGCGCGGTGATATCGCTCTGGCGCTTCATGATGACGTTGAGCGTGTCGCTCACCAGTTCGGCGCTCAGCGATTCGGCATGCAGCAGCAACAGGGTGCGTGCCCAGTCGACCGTCTCGCTGATGGAGGGCACCTTGCGCACGTCTTCTTCGCGCAAGGCCTGAACGAAGTTCACCAGCTGATTGAGCAGCTTGGGCGGCACCTCGGGGACACGGGCCCGCACGATGCGCTCCTCGCGCTCGGCATCCGGAAAGCCGATATGCAGATGCAGGCAGCGGCGCTTGAGCGCATCGCCCAGCTCGCGGGTGTTGTTGGAGGTCAGCAGCACCAGCGGGGGCGTGAGCGCCTCGACCGTGCCGATCTCGGGAATCGTGACCTGATAGTCGGAGAGCACCTCGAGCAACAGCGCCTCGAAGGCCTCGTCGGATTTGTCGATCTCGTCGATCAGCAGCACCGACCAGTCGGGTTGCTCCATGGCCTTGAGCAGCGGCCGGGGCTCGACGAATTCGCGCGAAAAGAACAGGTCCTGAAAGCCCGCCAGCTTGCGGAAGGACTCATCCAGGGTATCGGCCTTGCCGATCAGCTGGTCGATCTTTTCCTTGAGGATCTGCGTGTAGAGCAGCTGCTTGCCGTACTTCCACTCATAGAGCGCACGGCTCTCGTCGATGCCCTCGTAACACTGCATGCGCAACAACGGGATGTTCATCGACAGCGCCAAGCACCGGGCCAGATCGGTCTTGCCCACACCTGCGGGGCCCTCCACCAGGATGGGCTTGCGCAGATGGTGAGCCAGGTACACCGCTGTGGAAATCGAACGGTTCGAGATATAGCCCTGGGTGGCCAGCGCCTGCGTGACGGCATCGGGGGTCAGCAGCGCCGCGGGCGTGCTCGGTGGGGCGTCGGACATGACGGTGTCTTGTAAGAAGGTTTAAAAGGTCTCCAATACCGGACAGTATCAAAACCGACGAACCCGCTGCGCTGGGCAGAGTCCAGGAATCGTGAGGATGACCCGGCAGGAATCGCCAGGATGACCCGGTCGATCTACTATTTATGCCAACGGCCTGGCTTGCGGCTTCGATTGCTGCCATCCCGCTGATATCGCCCTTCTCACCCACCACACTCACCACGCCCCTGCCATGACCCGTGCCCATCTGCTCGATACCCGATTCGGCTCCCAGTGGCCCGACCTGTCCACCCGGGAGGCTGTGACAACCCTCGAATCCACGCCGCTGCGCGAACGGCTGGCTGCGCTCAGCACCTACGAAGCCCTGCGCGTTGGGGCCACGCACAACCCGCAAGCCCCGGCCATTCAGCTGCTGCCCACAGCATCGCCCGACGACACCCCGATCACCCTGACCCATGCGCAGTTCTTTGGGGGCGTCACTCAGGTGGCCAATGCACTGCACACGCTGGGCGTGCGCCCGGGCGATGCGGTGAGCTTCCTGTTGCCGCTGGTGCCGCAGGCCTTTCTCACGCTCTACGGGGCCGAGGCCGCAGGCATCGCCAATCCGGTCAATCCGCTGCTCGAGCCCTGGCAACTGGCCGAGATCCTGCGCGCCGCCCGCACCCGGGTGCTGGTGACGCTCGGACCCACGCCCGGCGCCGATCTCTGGGAGAAGGTGCACAAGATCCGCCACGAGCTACCCGATCTTCAGGCCGTGCTGGTGGTGGGTGGCGCGGGCGTGGCCACCGCAGGTGCCTCAGAGGCGGGCACGGTTCAGGGCAAAGGCCTTGCTGCCCCGATCTTCGACTTCGACACCCTGATAGCGGCACAGCCCGCCGATCGACTCGTGAGTGGTCGCACGATCGCGCCCGATGAGGTCGCCGCCTACTTTCATACCGGCGGCACGACCGGCACGCCCAAGCTGGTGCGCCACACACACATCAATCAGGTGACGCAGGCCTGGGTCATCGGGCTGATGCTCAAGGTGGCGCCGGGCGAGCCGGTGCTCTTCGGATTGCCGCTCTTTCATGTGGGCGGTGCCCTCACGCAGGCCCTGGCCTATCTGTCGTGCGGCGGATCCCTGGTGGTGGTGTCACCTGCGGGCTGGCGCAATCAGGCCGCGGTGCGCAATGTCTGGAAACTGGTCGAGAAGTACCGGCCGAGCTCGATGGTGGGCGTGCCCACGGTGCTGGTGGCGGCCCTCACCGTGCCGGTGAATGGGGCTGACATCTCGTGCCTCAAGCGCGCCTCGGGCGGCGGTGCCGCCATTCCGGTGGCAGTGGGCAAGGCCTATACCGAGATGGGCATGCCGGTGCTGGAGGTCTATGGCATGACCGAAACCTCGAGCGTGCACACCATGAGTTATCAGGATCGCCCGATCAGATTGGGCGCGGTCGGCCAGCCCGTGCCCTATGCGCGGGTTCGGGTGGTGAAGATCGATTCCAATGGCAAGCTGCTCGGCGATTGCGCCACCAATGAGATCGGTGTGGTGGCCATGGCCGGCCCAGGCGTTTTCTCGGGCTATCTGAGCGATGTGCACAACAAGGATGCCTTCGTGGAGCCCGGATGGGTCAACTCGGGCGATCTGGGCCGGCTCGACGAAGACGGCTATCTGTGGATCACCGGCCGCGCCAAGGATCTGGTGATCCGCGGCGGGCACAACATCGATCCTCAACCCATCGAGGAGATTCTCTTCACGCATCCGGCGGTGGAGCTTGCCGCGATGGTGGGCCGCCCCGATGCCTATGCCGGCGAGCTGCCGGTGGCCTATGTGCAACCCAAACCCGGCCAGACGATTGATCCGGCCGAGCTCATCGACTATGTGCGCGAGCGTACGCCCGAGCGGGCCGCCGTGCCGGTGGCGATTCATGCCATTCAGCCCATGCCGCTCACCGGCGTGGGCAAGGTCTTCAAGCCCGCACTGCGCCTGGATGCGGCACGACGTGTTGCCGAGAATCTGCTGGCCGATGCGCCGCTTGCGGGCGGTGTGCTGGCCATCAGTGCCGAAACCCATCCGGTGCATGGCAGCCTGATCACCGTGCGCGGCGAGGGGGTGCCCCAGGCTGCGCGCGAGGCCCTGGCCAAGGTCATTCAGGAGCGGCTCGGGCCGCTCACGATGCGGCATGAGGTGGTTTGGGGTTGATCTCCAAGGCGTTCACGAGACCTTCTGTGATGCAGGACCCAAACTTGTCATTGATCTAATCAAACTGGCCAGCGTAGAGATAACAGTCGGCTTCTTTCTTGTCATATGACGAGATTGAGTTCGAAATCTCCTCAGCTGATGCACTCCATCTTGCACGCAGCACCAACGCAACGGCTTTAGCGACCTTCGACAAACGACTGGCCCGGCGTGCACGAAGTCTCGGACTGACGTCATCGGTCGAGCTCGTCGTTTAACGGGTAGCCATCCTCGGGCGGCCATCCTCCCTGGTCACCCAGCGTGCGGCTGCAAACCGGAATCTTGATTCATCCCCGCCGCGGCATCTTCCAGGGCAGCATCAGTCGCACGGGCAGGCTGCGCAGGCGAGGCAGACTGAGCGACTCATGAATCGCCACCACCGGCTCACCCAGCACGCTGCTGCTCAGGGTGGATCGGGCGTAGAAGGGCGTGTCTTCCAGGGTTTCGAGTACGCGAGCCGGATGATGGGTATCGGTGCGTACGCCCCGCTCGATGCGCCAGATGGGGCTTGCGGGCAAGCCCTGTCGCGGTGGAGCGTCGAAGGGCTCGCTGCGGCCGTCACGCAGAAACCGCTGGGCGATGACGCGAGATCCTTGAGGTGCCCGCACGTCGTAGATCACCGTGGTGCTGCCATCGCGCATGCGGGCCCGCGACCAGTCCCAGTCATGAAAGGCATGATCGATCGGATCGTCGCCTTCGTTGGAATCCATGTAGGCCGGCCCTGACCAGCGTACGCGCGGCGCATCAAGCTCCACCTCGATGCGAGCGCAGGGCGCCATCGGCCCCCAACGATGCCGACCTGCGGCATCCAGGCCCGCCACAAAGCCGCACCAGGCGCCGGGCTTGAGGCGTACCGTGCCCCGAATGCGCCTCGGAATGGGCAGCGACCATTCATCAAATCGCACCACCACATCGTCGCCCTCCAGCGCGATCGAACTTGGACCGATGGTGTAGCGCTCAGCCGTGCGTGCAATGCTCGATCGTCCGCGCTCGGTCATGGCCCAACGCTGACCCGCTGCGCCATAGAGCGCCACATTGAGCGCACAGAACTGATCGGCGGGTGCCACACCACCACCGCGGGCGCGCGCCCAGGCGTAGTAGGGCGAGAAGACACTGCCCACAAAGGCAATGATGCTCAGACCATGGGCGCCGTCATCGCTCAACGCATCGAGATACCACCAGAGATAGCCGCCATCAGGCACCGGCGCATCGAAACGAGGCCGGCCCGAGGCCTCTCGGCCGCGCGAGGGTGCTGCGGTGGGCACCGCAGACGCCTGGGGTGAATCCATCGACACTGAATGCTGGGCGGTCTTCATGCCGGATTGAACGGGCGACCCTGTTGCCACCGGGTCTCAAGAAAACGGCCGATCCGGAGATCGGCCGTGCAGGTGATGCAGGGAGGGAGGAGAGGCGCTGGTGCTGTCCGCGCTCAGTCGGTCAGCGGGTTGCAGTCGGACGTTCATGCGCCCGAATCTGCATCCCGTGCCGTTTTCTTGATGCCCAAATCACTTCTTGTCGCCGTCCTTCTTGTCGCCATCGGCAGCAGCAGCCGGGGCGGCAGCAGCCGGAGCAGCAGCTGCGGCAATCCAGGCAGGCACCGCATCACGCGGCGCGCCTGCGATTGGCGCCTGCAGCTCAGGATGGGCCTTGGCCATCTGCTCGCCATAGAGCGGCTTGAAGACGCCCTGGTGGCAGGTGCCACAACCCACCTGGGCTACATCACCCTTGGGCCCAAGACGATGCTTGGGGAAGGTCTCGGTGAGCGGCACCATGTAGCCGACATTGAGCTCACGCGCCATGCGGATGCCGTGCCATGCAGTGGCCCGTTGCGGGGGCGAGATCTCCCACGACTGGAAGGACTGCGTGTTGTGGCAGTAGGTGCAGTTCACGCCCAGGGACTGAGACATGTGCATCATCAGCCCATAGGTGTGCTCGGCCTGCTTGGTCGAGGTGGCATTGGCAGCGGAACCCTTCACAGGCAGGGCCTCGTTGCTGTTCACCCGGATCGGCTTGGCGTCTTTGAGGTAGTCGCTCAGCACACCGTTGGGCAACGAAGACCAGGCCACGGTCGGCGAGGCGATGTTCTGCCCAGCAAGATCACCCATGATCGAGTTGGCCGCATATTTGCGATCAGCCGGCTCGAACCAGACCTGATTGGGCACCGGCTTGCCGCGATGGCAGGTGTAGCAGGTGACCCCGGTGGCCCCGACGTGTGCCTTCCAGTCGGCATTCACACTCTGGGTCATCTGGATCATGCGACGCGCCACCACCTTGGTGTAGACCGAGTCGTCCGCCAGGTTCTCCGGGTTGTGGCAGTAGTTGCAGCCCTGCTCGGGCGCCACCCACTGGGTCATGGCCACCATCAGGCGCGTGAACTGGCCGGCACTCAAGTCGCCCAGCACCTTCACGTTCTGATAGACCTCCTTGGCCTTGGGTCCGCCGTCCGGCACATCAGGCGCCGGTGCGGGCGGCTTGTTGGCCGCGTAGATCTCGGCCGTGATGCGCGGGTTGGTGATGTGTTCCATGCCCGTACCGCGGTAGCCCCACTGCACCGCCTCGATCGGCGGACGCTCGCAGCCTGCAAGAGCGCCCACCGCCAAGGTGAGTGCGCCAGCCAGTTTCATCCAGCGCTTGATCATTTGTTGGCTCCCTTGTCGGCAGCATTGTCAGCAGGAGCGGCGGCGGGTGCTGCCGCATCGGTCGATGCAGCGGCGGGCGCCGCAGCAGCAGGTGCTGCCGCCGGGGCAGCGGTCAGAACCGCCGGTGTGGCCTTGGACGCTTGCAGGGCTGGGTCCACCACCACCTTGTAGCTCGCGGGGTAGGACGGCACCACGCCATGCTTGGCCGACCACAGGTACCAGTTGTCGACCACCGGGCCGGTCAGCAGGATGCCGATGCCACCGGTGAGCGGACACAGCACGGCAAACCACCAGGCCCAACGGTGCACCGATTCCATGGTGGCGTTAAAGCCCATCGTCCAGCGCCAGAAGAGGGCTGCACGCTCCGAGGCCGTACCCCGATCGACGATCTGCTCGATCTCCCGATCGCCGCCATAACGACCCACCGCAAGGATGGTGGCGCCGTGCATGGCAAACAGCAGCACCGAGCCATACAGAAAGACGATGGAGAGCGCGTGGAAGGGGTTGTAGAAGAGGTTGCCATGGCGCAGCGACAGCGCCGAGACCCAGTCGAGGTGCGGGAAGATGCCAAAGGGCACCGCCTCGGACCAGCTGCCCATCATGATGGGACGGAAAAAGCCGCAGACCAGATAGAGCCAGATGGCTGCCGCAAAGGCCCACGCAATATGGGTGCCCATGCCGAGCTGCCGTGCTCTTCGGTAACAGCGCGCCCACCACAGCATCATCGACACCGTGAGCAGGAAGCCCGTGATGATCCACCAGCCTCCTTGCGCGAGCGGCGGAATCGCCAGGCCATACTGCGGCGGGGGCGGCTCGAGCGCCAGCCAGAAGAGCTGACGAATCAGCTCGCTCGGGCTCCAGTCGACCGCGGCCAGCATGTTGAAGCCGATGATGTTGAAGGCGAGAGTGCCAAAGAGCAGCGAGGCCACACCCAGGCCGCCGAGATACACCGGGCCGATCTGTGCATTGCCGATGCGACCCAGCAGGTGCCACAGAAAGGGCTTGCCGGTGCGTTCCCAGTCTTCCTTGGGAAGGGGTACGCCCGAGTGCAGTGGCCCGGTGGGCTGCACTGCCGTAAAGAGGTTCTGATATTCAACCATGTCTGTTCTCCTCGGGCGCTCAGAACCAGATCGGCAGGTTGAGCCACCAGGTGTACCACTCGGGCCAACCGCGGGTCCAGAACGGACCGCTGATCACGATGCACAGCGCTGCAAACCACACGCTCGCCAGGGCCAGGAACAAGCCCAGGCGGTGAATGCCGAGCGTGCCGACCGAGTAGCCGATGAAGTCGCGAAAGAAGGTGTCCTCGTGTTCGGGGGACTTCACTTCCTGACCCTTCTTCGGGTTGGTGGCCGAGAGCACCAGACCACCGTGCATCGACAGCGCCAGCGTGGTCGCGAAGAACAGGCTCGCGGCAATGCCATGCGCAGGGTTGTAGTGGAAGTGCAGGTACTGGTAGGCGACATTGCTCACCCAGTCGAGGTGGCTGTAGATGCCATACGGGAACGCATGCCCCCAGGAACCCATCAGCACCGGTCGAATGACCTGCAGTGTGAAGTAGGCAAAGATCGCAAAGCCAAACGCCACGGGCACGTGATAGCCCATGCCCAGCTTGCGGGAGATCTCGACTTCACGCAGCGCCCAGGACACGAAGGCGCCCAGTGCACAGACCGTGATGATCTGCCAAAGCCCGCCCTCCATGAGCGGCGCCATTCGCAGTCCGTAGGAAAGATCCGGCGGCGCGATGCTGATCTGCCAGAGATTCCAGGTGGGCCCCATGGCCGCGCCCCAGACAATCATTGCGGTGCCCAGCAGCGCGAAGAACGCCGTGGTCACTCCGAAAAATCCGACGTAGAAAGGACCGACCCAGAAGTCGAATAAATCGCCTCCGACCAGGGTGCCGCCCCGTACGCGGTATTTCCTTTCAAAACTCAGCATGGCCATGTGTGGTCCTCCAACCCCGATGCCTTCAACTGTGGGCTCATGGGCTCGATCGAATGCTCAGGGTTTGTGTTCTTGACGGGTGCAACCAGTCGTGAGGACCTGGTTGCACCGGTCCGTTCTCCCAAACGAGATACTTACTTCGACGGATTGGGGGCGTTTTGCCCCGCCTTCGCCGCAGCAGCCTTCACCGTGTCGGGATGCCAGGTGTTGATGTTGTAACGATCCCCACTGATCTGGATCAGGTGGATGCTCGTCGAAATGAACGCAATCATGAGTCCGGTGAGGATGATCGCTTTGCGCGGATCGACGATTCGCCAGTAACGCCACATGTTTCAGTCCTTTCTCTAACTGAGGTGGGAGATGACCGTGTAGACCGCCGCTTTCACGCCAGACCACAACGATCTCGACCCTTCGGCTCCAGGGAGCCAGGTCCGCCAGTTCCAGGTGAGCAGTTGCCCGCACATGGCAAGCACCAGGAATGCAGCAAACATCACGAGAAAGACCAGGTGAAGCCCTTCGAGACGCTTGCCGAATTCGCTGGTTACAGGGTGGTTCGCATGCACATGTGCCATGACTGCTTCCTTGGATGGTTTGCTACGAGGTCAGAACCAGGGGCGCCAGATCCACACCAGACTGTGGGCGACGAACGCACCCACGGCCCACAGGATGTAACCCTGCAGGTAGTACTGATGGAATTCCTGGCACTCCGCGTCCGTCAGACCAGACGGATTCACTTTTTCAGCCATGGTTGTTGCCTTTCAGAGAGTTGCCTTGCGGCAAGACCCACACAGCCTGGGTGTTGCCACCCAGACCCCCAATGACCGGGTCAACCCGGCCGATCGTTCGCCCGTCCCGAGTGGGATTCAGTTCACGGATCACGCGACCTGCCCCTCCCGGTTTCGTCCGAACAATTTCAGAAGACGTTCAAGCTGCACCTGCGTCTCGCCGGCCTCTCGGGCCTCCTGCTCAACGCGATCGCGCATGCGCTTGGCCGCCGAAATGCGCACCAGCACCGGCTCGGCCTCGATGAGCTCATCGAGCTTGCGATGAGCTTCGGCCGACCAGGGCATGGAGGCTGCGCCCGAGGCCCGGCTGCGCGTGGCGTCGATGCGATCCATATCGGTAGACAACGGCAGGATGTGGAACAGCGCATCGAACAGCGCGTTGCACACTTCCTGGATGAGATAGGTGGCGCCCGCATAGCCCATGAAGGGCGTGCCGGTATGGCGACGGATGATGGCGCCCGGAAACGAGGCCGGGATGTAGGCAGCACGACCGCCCGCCTCAGCGAGGTACATCCGCTCGTTGTAGCTGCCAAAGAGAATGAGCGGCGGCTTGCTGTGCACCATCTCGCGTACGCTGGCGTTGTCGGTCTTGTCGCCGGGCTTGCGGGCCACCGCAAAGTGGCAGGGCAGGCCCATTTCGTCTTCAAGGAAATGACGCAGCCCGCGCGTGTAGGTTTCGCTTGCCACCACCGCAAAGCTTGCGGTGCCAAAGAAATCCTGGGTGACCGAACGCCAGAGATCCCAGATCGGTTTGATGGTGGTGTGCTTTTCGCGGGCGATGAAGGGCTCAGGATCAAGATCCAGCAACTCGCCCAGCTTGCGAAGAAACTTGGTGGTGCTGTGCAGACCGATGGGTGCGTGCAGCCAGGGGCGATCGAGCGCCTCGCACAGCATCTGACCAAACTCGCGATACAGGCAGATGTTCACATCAGCCTCGACGAGCCGCGACACATCCGCCAGATGCGAGCCGAGCGGAAAGACCATGTTGATTTCGGCGCCGATGCCCTGCACCAGGCGACGGATTTCGGCCAGGTCGCTCGGTGAATTGAAGACACCGTAGCTCGGTCCGATGAGATTGACGCGCGGCTTTTCGCCGGGTGCACGCGGCTTGCGCTCGGGCACCTTGCGAAGCCCGTATTCAGACCACAGCCAGAACATGGCACGGTTGGCGCACTGCCACTGGTCTTCGTCGATCGTGCGCGGCAAGAAGCGCTGCAGGTTGGTGCCCTCGGGCGTGACGCCACCACCGATCATCTCGGCAATCGAGCCGGTGACCACCACCGCAGGAAGATCCGGATCGAGCACGCCGTGCGCGCGCTTCATGGCGCCTTCGGTGCCCTCGCGACCCAGTTGCTCCTCGGCCAGACCGGTCACCACAATCGGCAGCTCATGCGGAGGCAGGCCATCGCTGTAGTGCAGCACCGAGGTGACCGGCAGGTTCTCGCAGCCCACCGGGCCATCGATGACCACCTGCAATCCCTTGATCGCGGTAAACACATACACCGCGCCCCAGTAGCCGCCTGCACGATCATGGTCGAGGACGAGCATCAGATCATCTCCTCGGCCTTGCGGCGCTTCATGAGTTTGATGACCTGACGTCGGGTGTGCTCGCGAAACTCGGGGCGATCCTGTGGCACGCCCTCGAGGCCACCCCAGACACCCGCGGCATGGCCCTGACCGACTTCACCAAAGAAGTCGTGCATGGCATCGAAGCGCGAGGCATTGGCAATGGCGGTGTTGATGACCGTGGCAAGCGACCCTGCACCCGCCGGCCCCATGAGGGGACGGGCCGAGATGAGGTTGGTGAAATAGAGCGCTGGCGTGCGGGCTTCTTTGGCAGCCTGAACGACTGGCGTGGTGCCAATGGCCAGGTCGGGCTTGTATTCCTTGAAGGCCGCAAGATCCTGTTCGAGCGAGGCCCGGAATTGCACCTGCACGCCACGAGCCTCGAGCCACTCACGATCGGCCTGCGACCAGGGTGTGGCCGGGCAGGCACTGCCCACATAACGCAGGTCGGCGCCCGACTCGACGAGCAGACGCCCCACGAGCAGTTCAGAGCCCTCGTATCCGCTCAAGGTGATGCGGCCACGAATCGGCGTCTTGGACAGCGCGCCCCGAATGGCAGGCAGGATGCGGTTCTTGGCGGCGTCGATCCGCTCCTGTGCAACACCGGCCGCAGTGCCAATGGCTTGCAGCCAGGCTTCTGTGCCGTCATGACCCACAGGTGCCGAACCCACGATCGGCCGGCCGGCAGCCTGGAACTCACGCACGCTGGCGGTGTAAAAGGGATGCAGCGCAGCCACGACCGAACCGTCGAGGGCGGCATAGAGCTCACGCCACTCGCGGGTGGGCACCACCGGCCCTGCGGCCAGGCCCATGGGCTCGAGCATCATGCCGATACCCACCGGGTCGGCCGGAAAGACTTCGCCCAGCAGCGTGACGGTGGGCTTGTCGGTACGGCCTGCACGGGGCGCCTGCACCGGGCCCGCCATGATCTCGTTGCGGGCATAGCGCAGCATGGCGCCAGCCAGCACATCCTTGGCCTCGGCATGGGTGGGCACACCAAAACCCGGCACATCGATGCCGATGATGCGCACGCCATTGATCTCGCGCGGCAGCAGCTGCAAAGGCACGCCACTGGCCGTGGGCACACACAGGTTGATCACCACGATGGCATCGAACTGCTCGGGATCGGCCTGCTGATGTACCGCCTCGCGGATGTCCTCGAAGAGCTTTCCGGTGACGAGCGTTTCGGAGTTGAACGGCACATAGCCCACGCTGCGGCGTGCGCCATAGAAATGCGACGTGAAGGTCAGGCCATAGACGCAACAGGCCGAGCCCGACAGGATGGTCTGGGTGCGACGCATGCGCAGACCCACCCGCAGCGAGCCGAAGGCCGGACACATGCTCTGCGGCTGATCATGCGGGCCCTTGGGATAGTCGCTGGCGTACTGCTCGAGCACCTCGCTCTTGCCCGCGCTTTGAGCGGCCTGCTGCAGCGCCTGGGCGCCCGAGTGGCAGCCCAGTCCATCGGTCTGCGCGGCGGCTGGATTGACCAGCGCCGCTTCGATGGGCAGGGGATTGGGCAATGGGGCGTTCATGGGCTCAGGCCGCGTCGTCGTAGACGACTTCAAGGGAGGGCTTGATCACTTCGTCCTTGCCGACCATGTCCTTGATGGTCGCGGGCTCAAGCACCACATCACGACCCACCGCCGAACCCGAGAACAGGCCGAGGAGCTCGTCCTGGGAGAGAGGCTTGGGCCGCACGGGCGGGGCTTCGGCCACATTGGTGGCGAGGGTCTCGAAGAGCGGGGCCCACTGCGTGCCCGGGCGGCCGATGATGTCGTAGGCCGCGCTCTTGCGACGGATGTCTTCGTGGGCCGGAATGGCCGAAAGCACGGGAATGCCGGCACGCTCTGCAAAGGCGGCCGCCTCGCCGGTGCCGTCGTCCTTGTTGATGACCATGCCGGCCACGCCGACATTGCCGCCGAGCTTGCGGAAGTATTCAACCGCGCTGCAGACATTGTTGGCCACGTAAAGCGATTGCAGGTCGTTGCTGCCGACCACGATCACCTTCTGGCACATGTCGCGCGCAATGGGCAGCCCGAAGCCGCCGCAGACCACATCGCCCAGGAAGTCGAGCAGGACGTAGTCGAAACCCCAGTCGTGAAAGCCGAGTTTCTCGAGGGTTTCGAAGCCATGGATGATGCCGCGACCGCCACAGCCACGACCCACCTCAGGGCCACCGAGCTCCATGGCAAAGACGCCATCGCGCTTGAAGCAGACGTCGCCGATGCTGACCGCCTCACCCGAGAGCTTCTTGCGCGAGGAGGTCTCGATGATGGTGGGGCAGGCCTTGCCGCCAAAGAGCAAAGACGTGGTGTCGCTCTTGGGGTCACAACCGATCAGCAGAACCTTCTTGCCCTGCTGGGCCATCATGTAGGACAGGTTGGCCAGCGTGAAGCTCTTGCCAATACCCCCCTTGCCATAGATGGCGATGATCTGGGTTTCCTTGGTGGGCGGTGCGGTATGCACCGGATCAGGTGCAATCGCCGCCTCGGCGCGCAGGCGCTCTTTCTGGATGAACTGCACGGGTGCGCCGGCTGCAAGGTTGGTGCTTGTCATTGGCAGTGTCTCCAGTCGAGAACCATCTTCAGGCAGTCGGTGTCATCAAAGGCCACCGGATAGGCCTGCTCGGCCCGCTGAGCGGGCTCACGATGGGTAATCAGCCCGTCGAGGTTGAGGTGGCCGGTATCGATCAGCCACTTCACCGCGAGCAGGTCGGGTTTCTTCCATTCGGCAGCGACGCGGATATGGGCTTCTTTCATGAAGGCCGGCGCGAAGGCGAATGACAGGGAGCCGGCATAAAAGCCGGCGAGCACGATCTCGCCACCGGGCGCGATGCGGGTGATGAGCGTGTCGAGCAGCGTGGGGTCGCCGCTCACGTCGTAGATGGCTCGGTAATCGCGACGATCGTCATCTTCTGGACGAATCACCGGATAGCCCTCGGCACCGCCCGCACGCTGAGGATTGACTTCCCACACGGTTGGGGCCGGATGGCCACCCAGAACCGTCATGCGGGCGAGCAGTCGGCCGAGCACGCCATGGCCGACGATGAGGTCGGGCGGCACGATGCGATCGCGTTGCCCACCTTCGGACACCGCGTGATAGGCGGTTGCAGCCAGTGCGAGCAGCACGCC
>JBKCEY010000453.1:0-1918 GCA_046304115.1 Burkholderiales bacterium
CCTGGATCGTCGAGACCCGCAACTGCTGCGTCTGGGCTGTGAGTTGTACATCGAGGATGGGCTTGCCCTGGTCGTCATAGGCAATCACGCTCGCATCATCCGAGGTGCACAGGGTCTCGAGCAGCGCCACATGTCGGACCACGGCCATCAAGGTGCGGTCATCGCACCAGGACGGATCGACCAGCCCCCTGCGGGAGCGGGCCCAGTCGCGCACCCGTGCAGCCAGCAGATACCGGCCCTGAATCTCGACATTCCATTCATCGCGCATCACCGGGGTCAGAACGCGCTGGGCGGTGCCCTGATACCCCAGGTCGATGAAGACCAGCGTGTCACCCGGCACCACGCCCGCCGACTCTCGCAGGTGGGCCTGCAAGGTTCCAAAGTACGACCGCGAGGCCTTCACGATACGATCCACACGATCGGGTTTGAGGCACTCCCGGATGAATTTGCGCGACGGGTCGCGATCGGCTCGCGCCAGGCGCATCAGAGTGTCTGCCTCGGCTTGGGGCAGCAGCAGTTGCTTGCAGACAGCCTCGAGATAGTCGGGGTTGGCAAATTCTGCGAGGTAGCGCTCGATATCGGCCGCGCAGCGAAAGCTCGATGCAAACGCTGCAAACCGGCTGATCCGTACCGGAGCCCCGGGCGCCTTGCCCGCAATCGCTTCGCAGGCCCTCATCGGCAGCCAGGCATCACGCATCAGAAAGACCGGCCGCACGCTCGATCGCGCCGTCCGCAATTCATCGATTTCAGTCAGCACCCAGCGTGCAAACGCATGCATGATCGGCCCCAGCGTGGCGTAGCCGATCGTTGCGGCCTGCTGATCATCCAGCGGTTGGCTGGCGAGTACAGCATGGTAGGGGCGCGACAGGCTGCGTTCGCGACGGATGGTGCTGTCAGCCAGACCCAGCGCCATGGCCTGCATCCGCTCATGGGATTCGATGGCCACCGGCAGATGCACCAGGTGCACTGCGTTCAGTCCGGCAGCAAGCGCAGCCACGCGGTCAGCCTGCTCGTTGTCGCCGACGTGCACGATTTCGCTGGCCCGACGGGCCAGACGATCGAGCACGCGCTTGAACAGGCCCGCCCCTTTGGACACACCGTTTTCACTGGAGACCACCACCCGACCGATGGCCTTGAACGCTTCGGCAGGCAGGCAATGCGCGAGCAGCCGTGACAGTTGGTCCTGACTGAAGTAGGTGTCGGAAACAACCATCACCGGCAACTGACGGCGGGCGGCATCGAGCAGCAGATCGATGGCCGCCGGAAAGGCATGACAGGCCTGCATTTCGGCTTGCAACTCGAGCTCGGCCAGAGCCTGCCAGACGCTTTCGGAAGCCGCGGGCAGGGCATGCCGATAGATGTCGGTCAGACTGACCTCATTGCCCTCGCCCCTGGACCAGCGCAACTGCCGGGCTGAAGCTTCAGCCTTGGCCCGGATTTCGGCGGTGATGTCATGCTCACGAAAAAGAGCCTGACTTTGCAGATCAAAGAAGACATCGACCGGCGTTGCGGTACGACGCCACAGGATGGTGTCGAAGCAATCAAGCGACAGCATCCTGGCCCGCGGGAAACGCTCAAGCACACGGCCGAGTTCATGGGCAGCGATCGACTCGGACCGGGCCAGTGTGCCCGACTCCTTGCCAGGGGTCAGGCTGGAAGCACCGAGGGGCTGAAGGGTCTTGGCAGGGTGTTTGGGCATGATGAGACCTTGATTCGTCTCACCCGATGATGCCCGATCGCCCCTCGATTCAAGCTTCGATCAGGCGAGATCAACCCGCCTTGTTCCGATTACCACGCCCGGAACCCTGACTGCCACTGCGTCCTGCACTGCCCGAACTGCCCGAGCTACTTCTGACGCTCGATCCGGCGGCGCCTCTCACGCCTGATCCTGTGGCGCCACGGCCTGTCGTGCCAGAAG
>JBKCEY010000454.1:0-13769 GCA_046304115.1 Burkholderiales bacterium
AGGATGCTCTGCCAGTGTTGCTGTGCCGTCCGGGCCTTGAGGGCCTTGCCACTGCCTGTTGCCATGCCTTCAAGGGAATTGGCGTCGGGCCACAGGGTCCGGTTGGCCTGCACGGCAGCGGGCGGCCGTACTGACGTCGATCCTTCGTCATGACCGCGCCGTCGAACCCTGATGTGCGTGACCGGGCCGCAGTCCGGAAACTGCAGGTCGGGGCCGACTTCGCCCCGCAGAAACCGTTCGATGACCCACGCGGTTCCGCCCGGTTGGTCGGCCGTTGCGGGGTGGCCATCCCAGAGGCCGATCAACCATTGAGACTGACGGCAGATCCATTGGCCAACCTCCTGATACCGCTGTGGCGATGGCGTGCCATTGGGGCAGATCACCTGCACCGACAGGCAGCGGGCAATCAGCGATTCAAACTGCTCGCGAACCTCATCGCTGCTGAAGTCCGCGATGAATTCCGCTGCGGGCGCAGCCAACCCGGCGACCACCTGCCATCCCCGATTCAGTGCGGATTCGCAGACCCACTGATCAGCGCCTTCGGCGAGGCCGCAGATCAGCACCCTGGGCGAGTGTGGCCAGCGTTTTTCGAAATCAGCCAGCGCCTCACCCACACGCGCCAGCGTGGCGTCCTTGTCCCGGGCGTCGAGATCACGATGCCCTGCAACGCCCACGACCAGAGGCACCAGCCCCGTCCACAGGCTGTCGCCCCACGTGCCCGTCGTTTGATCAGGCAGCATGAAACAGTCGGGATTGGCGAGGGGCTCCGTTATCATCCCGCGCAGCATACCGTCGCAGGGTCAGGGCATCCGAAGCCCCTGAGGCCCTGTGCCGTTTCAGCGCCATCGCCTTGCACGAGCCCTCCCCTTCGCTTCGCTACATCCGCTACTGCCCCGAACCGGGCTGCGGCAAACCGCACACGGTGGCCGATGCGCATTGTCCGCAGTGCGGGTTCGGACCCGCAGGCATCCGGACAGCGCACCCTGCCCAGTCACGGGCCTGTCTGGTTTGCGCGCGCTGCACGGCGCCGTTGGCCGCAGCGGTTCCGGTGGCGCACTGCACGGCCTGTGGCGCCACATCCGAGGCCTGGCGCGACGAGGGCGCCGGTGAGCGCCTGCAACCCGATCTCGGTGCAGCGCACTGGCTGCAACCGGGTGGGGTCTGGGTGCGCGGAACCATCCGGGCCAGGCTCAGGGGACAGCCCCCTGCCGGACAACCTGCGGCGCACGCGTCCGTCCCGAGACGCTTCGATGCCTGGCTGACCGACGCCTCGATCAAGGCAGAGGCCAGGGTTGACGCGCCACCGCTGGCGCTCAAGACCCTGGAGCGTGATCCGATCCGTCAGGCCGAACTGAATCCCGTTCAGGTGAGCTTCGAGGCAGGCGGCCCCGAAGATCGGTGGGAGCTCTCGACCCGTTTGCTGGATGTCCGGGTCCATGACTGGTCGATGCTCAATCCAACCGAACTGCCGGCAGAAGGCGCTCGGGGTACGCTGCTGGCCCATGCCTGGATCGAGGGAACGGTCTACGGGTATTACGAAACCGAGACAAGAAGCCGGCCACCGGTTGTTCGGTCTGAGCCTGATTCGACACAGCCCGAACGGGATCGCGACCCTGAGGCGCGCAATGCGATCGCGGCAATGCCCGAGATCGAGCCGAACGCTGTCACGGCGGATCAACCCGAAGCCGACACCACGGAACAGGCGTCGGTCCCGAGCGACCCGCCCGATGCGGATGACCGTGCGCCTGCATCAATCTCCCCGCCCTCGGCCTGCTGGGTGTTGCGCCTGCGTGTTCATCTTCTGGCGGCCCTGTGGTTCTGGCTGATCTGCGATGGGGCGGTCGCCCTGGGGTCCGTTGCCCTGGGTGCGGTGTGGATCGCGGTTGCCAGACACTTTGATCGCAACAATGAGGCCAGATCGACCCGTCAGGGGCTGGCCAGCCTGCTGGCACTGGGCTTCTCGGCTGCCGGTTTGGCCTGGATCCTGTACGACCCGATGAATCAGGTTTGCGAGGGTCTGCGACATCCAGGCTTGTGGTTGCCGCTTCTGGCCTTTCTGTTTGCCGCCTGGCTGAGGTCCTGCTGGGCACGGACCCTGCTGTTCCTGCTGTGGTGTCTGGCACTCAGCCTGCAATGCGCAGCCCACTCATCGAGTTGCGAGCCTTCTGGATCGGTTGCGGGCTCACCGGCCGATACCGATCCCCGTGACCGCCTCGAGGCCCTGGTCCAGCATGCCAGCGGCAAAGTCGATACGCTGAATCAGGCGGTCAGCGATGCGCTGCGTTTTGACGCCACGTCGGATGCAGTCAGTGATGCCCTCAAGTCGGATCCCGAGTCCAACCGGATTCCTCTCGAAACTGCGCTGGCCCGACCGGACCTGCTCAAGGACTGCAATCGCAGGGTCTTCCTTGCCGGGTCTTCGATGTTCGAGTCCAATTCGGCCGAGGTGTCACCCTGGGTGACCCAAAGGCTCGCGCAGATGCGTCTGCTGCGCGAGCGCTTTCCGGATCGAGTGCTGGTCGTCACCGGACATAGCGACAAATCGGGCGATGAAACACCCGAGGGCCTGATGTTCAATCTCGCCCTGAGTGAAAAGCGGGCCGAGAGCGTGGCGCGATGGCTCGTCGATCATGTGGGTTGGCCGGCCGAGCAGATCGAGGTGCAGGGCGTTGGGGCCCGCTTCCCCGTCATTGACCTGTTGGGCGACATCCCCATCAATCGACGCGTGGAATTCCGACTCAAGTGCACAAATGCCAGACCCTGAAGCCATGAGCGCTGATCCCGAGACCAGCCCAGCCCCCCTGCAGGTCGAGGTACCGGCCTCGCAGGCGGAGGCTGGTCTTCGCGCCCTGGTTCGCGTGTCCTGCAAGGGTTGGTCAAGGCTGCGGATCAGCGTTGCGGGCGAGCCGATGCGCACCCGCTGGCTGGGGCCGGGGCGTCATGACCTGTCCTTCATGGCGACGTTCGGTGAGCCCGTGCTCGTTGAGCGCACGTCACTGCTGGGTCGACAGCGTCAGACCGTGAACCCGCCGGCGCCGCACTGGTTCCTGCGCGCCTTGGCCCTGCAGTCGCGGGCCGAACTGCGCGATCTTTCCTCAGACCTGAAGGTACCCCCGGCCCGCTTCAAGGACTCCGCGTTGGAACCCTCGTTCAAAGCCGAGCGGGTCGAGTTCAATCTGCGCCCGGATGGGCTGACCCTGTGGCCGCCCGGCCATGGTGCTCACCCTGTCGAGCCCATCCTGCAAGGCCCGTTACAGCAGCGTCTGTCGATCCCCTTGGCTGAAGTTTCGAGCGAAGCGATCACGCTGAACCTGGATGCCCAGGCAATCGAACCCGTCATTCCTGATCTGAACCTCGGCCACCCGAACCCCGGTGGCCTGCCCGAATCAACCCGCATGCAAGACCAGCAAGGAGCCCCCAGATGAGCACACCCGCCGCGGCCACGGATGCCTACAATCCGCGCAGCATCGACACCTACTCCTACGCCGAGCCCGCACGCTTTTCGCGTTTGCAAAAGATGCTCTGGTTCTGCGCGGGAGCCGATATCGAACTGCTCAAGCGCTGCCCGCGCTCCGAACAGATCAAGGAAGAGGGGATCGGCGGCATCGTGCTCGCCACCACCGTGCTCGCCTTTGCCTCGGGCTCTTATGCCATGTACGTGGTCTTTGGTCCCAAGGTGGGTCTGGCTCTGTCGCCCGAGCAGCAGGTCATCGATCCCTGGGCCTTGTTCAAGGCCATCATGGTGGGTCTGATCTGGGCGCTGGTCATCCTGAACCTCGATCGCTTCGTGGTGTCATCCACCGGCCACGGCGACGGCACTCACAGCATCACCTGGTCGGAGTTTTTCAAGGCCATGCCCCGAATGATCATGGCCATGGTGATCGGCCTGTGTCTGTCAGCGCCGCTGGAGATCCGGATCATGAAGCCGGAGATCGATGCGGCGCTTCAGACCGAACAGCAAAAGCTGATCAACGAAAAGAATGCGACCTTTGAGCAGGATATCTATCAACCTGCCAAGAAGCTCTGGGAAGGCCGCAAGGCGGAAGCCGACGGCAAGATCCGGGCACTGGATGAGGAACTGGCCAAGCGCCAGAAGGAAATCGCCGATCGCCGAGCCCTGATCCAGGCCGAGGCGGCAGGCACTGGGGGGAGCGGCATTCCGAACATTGGTCCGCGGGTCAAGCTGGGCCTGGAGTTGGTGGCCAGGAACGAGGCGGAACTCAAGCAGCGGACCGAGCAGGTCGAAATCGAAAAGAAAGACCTGGTTGCTGAAGCCGAAAAGTCCAAGGAGGAGCTGCTGTCCCTTGAAAAGCAGCGCAGCGAAGCGCAGCTCAGGCACAAGCAGGAAGCCCAGCAGATGGATGGCATCGTGAGCCGCGTCCACATCGCTCACGACAAATTCCCCGTGACCTCCCTGGTGATCACGCTGTTGCTGATGATCATCGAGATCGGCCCGATTTTCTTCAAGATGATGATGGAGCGCGGCCCCTACCTGCGGCTGGTCGACAATCAGAACGAGATCACGCAGGCCAAGTACGCGATCACCACCGATGCCGAGCTGGATGCTTCAGGGTCCAATCAACTGGTGGTCCGTGACCGCTACCATCTGGCCGATACCATCCGGGATCACCGGGTGGCTCAGTACGCCGTACAACGAGAGCTCGCCGAAGTCGCTCGCCAGAAGTTCGTCAAGGACGTGCGGGACGATATCGAGGCCAATCCTGGGCGCTACATGAACAGCCCGAAGGCCTGATCACCCGCCCCGGATCTGATCCTCATGCTTGCCGTACGCCTGCTTGGCGGCGTTCCCCGCATGCTCGAGGGGGAGGCCCTGCCGCAGGCGCGTCCCTACGCCTGGGCATCGATCTGGGCGTTGCTGGGCCTGGTCGCCTGCGCCGTGTCGATGGGGGCTCTGCTGTGGCGTACGCAGTCCTCGTTACTGGGCGTGGCACTGGGCAGTGCGCTGATGCTGCTGCTGCTCGGCGCGTTGCATGCCTACGGCTTTCTGGCCCTCCTCACACCAGACCCATCAGGTACGCCGCTGGCCGGGGCGCCCCTGAAGCGACGCTTGTCCGGGTTGGCGGCAGCCATGGCCCTGCTGATGTTGCCTCTCACCCAGCCTTTCGTGCTTCTGCTGGCCGATCCGCCCGAGGCCGCAAACGCGGTCACCGCTGAGGCGATTCGGGCCCGAGCCGCCTTGGGCATCGCCAAGGACGAAGAGGCCAGGGCCCGACTGTCGCTGGCCAGGACGGCGCAGGCCGCAAGCCAGATCAGCCTGCCCGTCAGCGTTGCGGCAATCGACACCGGCTCTCAATCGGCCGGGGCGGCCCTGCCACCCCAGGCGGGTGCGCAGCAGATCGCGGGCAGCTCGCAGCAGTCAAACACGCAACAGCAGACCAGCGCCCTGTCCGGCTCGCCCCAGCGGCCTGCACCACTGCGTCCGGCCCAGCTGCCGATCGCCTCCAACCCTGCTCAGTCCCCGGGGGCTGTTGCCGCGCCGGCGCCTGCTGAGCTGCCCGGGCCTGCGGCGCCGCCTGCGGCCAATACACCGTTGGCTGCCCTGCCTGGATCGTTGCAGGGTTTGGCCCGGCGCAAGGCCCTGGTGATTGGCAACGGTCGCTACAGCCATCAAAAGCCTTTACCTGGCGCCCTCCAGGATGCGTCCGATATATCGCAGGCCCTCAGGGCCCTCTCTTTTGAAGTCACGGTCGTGCAGGACGGCACTCGGACGGATATGGAAGCCGCCATCGAGGCCTACATCGCCGCGCTCAAACCGGGGGACATCAGCTTTTTTCATTTCTCGGGCCATGGGCTTCAGCTTCGGGGTGACAACTACCTGGCCCCGGTCGAAATGCGCGATCTTGGGGATGGGTTCGCACCCCCGGCGACATCGGTCAATACCCTGATCGAGGGCATTGCGCGTCGCCAGCCGCTGGCCAGCATCATTGCGATCGATGCCTGCCGTTCAGGTGTATCGGGCCTTCCGGTCAAGGGATTGGCTCCCATCGAGTTGGGTCGTAATACCTACATTGCGATGGCCGCTGCACCCGGACAGGAGGCACTCGAATCGAACGATCCGCGCTCGGTGCCGCGTGGGTTTTTCAGTGCCTCTCTCGCCAGGCGCATCCTTGATCCCATGGATATCGACCTTGTGTTCAGGGCGGTGCGCAACGATGTCTTTCGGATCTCCCAAGGAAAGCAGACCCCCTGGAGCAGTGTGGGTCTCGAAGGGCAACTGATCCTGGCCTCAGCTCAGCGCGTGACCCCGGGCAGACCCGAAACAACCCGCACGCTGACACTCGCCGCTGCATCACCCTCATCAGCGGCATTGCCCGCCGCATCGCGTAGTGCGCCGACTCAGGACCCGGCCACGCCGGGGCGCAAACCTTTTCTGTGCGATGGCGAACCCATCGGCCAACCCGGGCGCCAGGAAGAAGAGGCGCGCTGCATGTCGGCGCGTCTGCAGATGCAGGCCGACGACCTGAAGATCGCCGGTGAACGTGTGGCCGAACTCAGTGAGGCTGCCAACAAAGCCAGCGAAGTGCCGCACAGCGAGTTGCGTCGTCTGAGGGTGCTCTGGCTGAGCGTCTGGAGTGAGCCTTTGTCCGCTGCCGCTCTCACGCTGGTCATCTGGTTCCTGATGGCGGGTGGATTCTGGATGCGCGCTCGCCTGATGACCTTTCATGAGGCCTATGCCAGTCGCCTGCATGAAGCCACCTCGGCGCTGTTGCGGGATTACGCTGATCAGGCCCTTGTGGTGGCACAAGCCATGCCCTGGTCAGGATCCAGAGAGGCCTTGCGTACAAGAATGATGGCTCGCTTCGGCCCCGATGCAGCGCTTCCCCAGGAGCGCGCTGACCGGGATCACTGGCACGCCTTTCTGGGCCTGGCGACATCCTCTCAGGAGGGCGTATGACACGGATTCAGGCAGGCCGCGGACAATCGCTGCTGCTGCATCTGGCGGGTGCGGATGCCCAGTTGCTGAGCGATGCGGACCTGGGCGCACGACGGCAGGTCTTTGCGCTGGGCCTGCTGCTTGCAGGGCTTGCCGTGCTCAATGGCGTGGCGGCAGCGGTTGCCTTTGTATTGCTGCTGCAGCCGGCGAAGGCTGCCAGCTTCTGGGTGCAAGCCGAGCTGTACCTGGTGGTGGTGCTGGCTGGACTGCTCTGGCCGCTGGTTGTGGCCAACCTCTTTCGCTTTGCAATGGCCAGTGTCGGGCGGCCTGCGGGCACCCCAGCCCCGTCGATTCGAACCTTCCTGATCGGGCTTCTGGCCAAGGGCGTGATGGCTGGCGTGCTTGGGCTTACGGTCGCTGTTCCGATCACCATTCTCATCATTCAGCCTGAATTGCGCGGCATGCTGAGCCCCGAGCAGGAACTGAACATCCGCGCCCGGCAGATGTTCATCGCCGACCAGCAACGCGATCGGCTCGAGAATCTCTATCGCCAGCGGGTTGATCTCACGCAGCAGGAGCAGAGCCTGCGGGCGCGGCTGTCCAGTCTTGATGCCATGCGCGAGGCGATGAGCAATCCAGGCATCAAGTTGCCGCCGAGTGCCATCCTGAGTCGGGCGGAACTCGATGCGCAGTTCGAGCAGTTGTCGGGTCAGTTACAGACCTTGCAGGACGAGGTGCATCGATCGACCCGCGAGATTGCGGTGCTGCGGGAACAAACCCGCATGGACCAGGAGGCTGTCGCCCGAGAGATACGCAACTCCGACAGCCTGTGGAGTGAAACCGGCAGGGCGCTGAGTCATGCCAGGGTCCTCTACATTGCGATCGCTGTTTTCATGACGCTGCTGCACCTCATTCCGCTCGTGATCCGCGGCATCGCCGCCCGTACCATCGAAGAGCACCGCGCCGAGCTTCAGGGCGAAATCGTCATGGCCCGCCATGGCATCGAGCCTGAAATCCTGATCGATGGGTCGAATCGGGTCGACCGCTATCGCATGGCCGAGGCGCTGCGTGATCTCAAGGTTAAGGAGTACCGCACCCTGCGGGAGGCCTCAGCCCGGGTGCGAGCCGAACGGGCGCAGGAGATTCGGAGCCGGATACTGGCGCAGCGGAGCGATCCAGGCGCGTGACGCTCAGTCGCTCAGTCGCTCAGTCGCTCAGTCGCTCAGTCGCTCAGTCGCTCAAATTCCGGGCATGCTCTCCGAAGATGAGCGACCCGACAGGACAGACTTGGCGACCAAGGCGATAGAAAAATAGTTCGCAAAAATCCTGGCAAGCGTCGAGGGGCAGCACACGCGTCCGCACGAGCTCGATCAGGCTCTGCGCCAGGACTACTCCCGCAATCCAGCACTGGCCGCTCGGCAACGGTTGGCGATTGCCCACATTGAAGCTGAGTGCGAGCTCGAGGCTGTGTACGCTGGCCCCGCGTAGGCGCCGCAGCTTTACTCGGCTAGCGCAGTCGCAGACATCCACCGCAGCCTGTTCGAGCGTCTGCCGAAGGAAGAACGGGTCGCGGACGGCGGCGTGTCGCTGGAGCCTGGTCAATTTCGGTCGCGTGAAGTCACCGTTGGACGGCATGTTGCGCCAGCGGCGCAAAGCATTCCGCTTCTGCTCGAGCGCTGGGCCACGTTCTATGGTGGCGTTCGCCGCGGCGAGGGCGCACTCCTTGCGCTGGCAGCATCCCACCACCGGCTAGGGTGGATTCATCCTTTCATCGACGGCAATGGCCGCGTCATGCGGGGCATGCTGAATCTGCAAACCATCGAGCGGCGCATCGCCGCATGCCTGACCTTCGAGCAGGAGACGTTGCGCTCCGGGGTACGCATCGAGGCATTGCGGCCTCTGCACTACCTTTTTCTGAGTGGCCTGGAGATCGAACGCGGCGAGTTCAAGCGGATGACGGGGCTGGGCGACCGCACTGCCGTTAGCCTGCTCACAGCGCTTGTCACGCGTGGACTGCTGCGCAGTGACACGCCGCAGGGCAAGGTGAGATTCGGGTTACCGCTGCACGCGCTGCGGTTTTACTTCCCGGCGTTGTGGCCGGAGGCTGAGGCGGATTGAACCGCTCGCCTCCTTGAGGTTTACCGGTGCGGCCCACTCGCCGCTTCACCCATGCGCCAGCGAACTCAGCGTGGGCAAAGCAGGATCAACGACCCGCCCCGCCTCATCGAGCTCGGCCAGGGTTCCCAGATCCACCGGAAGGCCTTGTGCACGTTCAATGCGGGTCCGCCGCTCGGGCTCGCCCGGCAGCATGATCTGATCGGTATCGCCCGAGAGCGGTGCGCTCTTGACCCAATCCGCGAAGGCGCGTGCCTCGGTTGCAAAGGCCTCGGCCGGTCCGATCCGCTCGGGGTCAAACACGATGGCCAGCATGTTGTTCCAGACCGCCCACTGAATCGCATCCCGATGGGCGGGCTGCGAGGTGACGCCGCCGGTGAGTGCCGCGCCCAGCAACTCGCACACGATGGCGAGCGCATGACCCTTGTGACCCGCTGCGGTCTGCAGCGCACCCCAGGGGCCCTCAGGGGGCTCGAACATCACGGCCGGATCCCGGGTGGGCTGGCCACGGGCATCGATCAGGCAGCCGGGTGGCACCTGAGCGTTGGGGTCAGACTTCTTCTTGTTGTAGGCCACACGCACCTTGCCTTGCGCAACGGCGCTGGTGGCAAAGTCGAGCAGGATGGGCTCGTCATTCCTGCGTGGAATGCCTACCGTGAACGGATTGGTGAGGAATCGCCCGCGACCGCCTCCCCAGGGCGCCACCATGGCATGACGGCCCGTGGCATTGGTGAAGTGCACCGAGGCCAGGCCCGCCGCCACCGCCTGCTCGGCCCAGTGGCCCACGCGACCCAGGTGATGCGAATTGCGCAGACCCATCACGCACACCCCATGCTCTCTGGCCCGCGCAATCGCGATCTCCATCGCCTGATGCGTCACGGACTGCCCCATGCCGTGCATGCCATCGATGGTCACCATCGGGCCATGGTCTGCTGCGATGGAAACGGTCTGATTGAGTTTGAGCTCATTGCTCTTCAATGACTTCACATAGCGCGCGGCCATACCGATGCCATGCGAATCGTGCCCCGAGAGATTGGCCATCACCAGGTGATCGGCAGTCAGACGGGCTTCGGTCGGATTGCTGCCGGCGCGCTCCCACAGGGTGCGCATCCAGTGGTGAACCTTGTCGGGGTGGATCAGGCGTTCAGCCATGCGAAGTCTCCAGTGGTAGGAATGGGCCAATGACTCTCGGGCCTGCGCAGGCTTTCAGCCTGATCGGTCTGCCGCCCTGAAGCAGTGCCGCGCTGGGCCGCTGTAGCCCGATTGCCCGAAGGGCATGATCTTAGCCTGTCATGCCAAGCCGCTATCCTTGCATGCATGAGTCCCGATTTTCTGTCCTGGCTGAACGCGCTCTGGCGTCCCGATCACCTCTCGCCCCAGACCCGGGGTCTGTTTAGGGAGCTGGGCTCAACGACCGGCAACGCCAGTCTGCTGGCGATCGGCGTCAGTCTGTTGATCGCCTGGGCACTGGCTCGCTGGGCTGCCCCCCGGCTGATCTCGGGCGAGCGTCATCCGCGGGTCGCAGAATGGTTTGCTCGGGTGGCCTGGCCGCTGCTGGCGATCTGTCTGCTGGGCATCCTGCATGGCATCAGCCTGCCCGAGCTGTCGGTGCATGTGTTGCAGCTCGGCATGGAGTTGTTGCTGGCCCTGGTGCTCATCCGCACCCTGTTGCTGGTGTTGCGCCAGACCTTCAGTGCCGCATCGGGCTGGCTCGCGCCTTTTGAGCGCAGCCTGTCCGCGATGATCTGGGTGGGGGTGGCCTTGCATGTGCTGGGCCTGCTGCCCATGCTCGCCGACACTCTGGAGCGGATCGCGATTCCGTTTGGCAAGAGCAGGCTCTCGCTGCTGCAGGTGATCGTGGGCCTGACGACGCTGGCCGTCACTTCGTTGCTGGCCCTGTGGGCGGGCAGTGCACTCGACTCCCGCCTGGCCAGTGCGGGCTCGGTGCCGCAGGGGGCCCGGGCGGTGATCGCGCGCACCGCCCGTCCGGTGCTGCTGCTGCTGGCATTGCTGATCGCCTTGCCCATTGTGGGCATCGATCTCACCATGCTCTCGGTGTTTGGAGGCGCACTCGGTGTGGGCCTGGGCTTTGGTCTGCAAAAGATCGCAGCCAACTACATCTCGGGCTTCATCATCCTGTTCGATCAGTCCATCGTGCCCGGGCGATTGATTCGGGTCGATCGCTTTCGTGGCGTGGTGATGGACATCCGCACCCGCTACACCATCCTCAAGGGCCTGGACGGCGTGGAGTCGGTCGTGCCCAACGAGATGCTGGTCAGCTCGGTGGTGGAGAGCGAGACCTTTACCGATACCGTGACCCGTGTGGCGATTCCGGTGGGTGTGGCCTATGCCAGCGATATCGAGCAGGCCATGCAGATCATGGTGGAGGCCGCCCAGACGCAGCTCCGGGTCTTGCAGAACCCCGAGCCGCGCGCCTTCCTCACTGCATTTGCCGACTCGGGTATCAACCTCGAGCTCGGTGTCTGGATCCGTGATCCTCAGATGGGTACGCTCGATCTGCGCTCGAACATCAATCTCGAAATCCTGCGCCGCTTTCGCGAGGCAGGCATCGAGATTCCGTATCCGCAGCGCGAGGTCACGGTGCGAAGGGCGCCTGCGGCGTCTCGGCCGGGCTGAGCGGCATCAGACCATTCGTACCTTGAGCTGACCCACGCCGCTCACTGCACCTTCCATCAGGTCGCCCTTCACCACGGCACCCACGCCCTCGGGCGTGCCCGTGAAGATCAGATCGCCAGGCTCCAGGCGCCAGTAGCTCGACAGATGCTCGATGGTCTCGGCAATATTCCAGATCAGCTTGGCGGTGGTGCTGGTCTGCTTGGCCGCGCCGTTGACCAACAGGCTGATCGTGGCGTCTGACGGATTGCCCGCCTTGGCTGCGGGCACGATCGGGCCGATGGGCGCCGAGGCATCAAAGCCCTTGCCGATCTCCCAGGGGCGACCTTGCTTTTTGGCCTCGTTTTGCAGGTCACGACGGGTCATGTCCAGGCCCACCGCATAGCCCCAGACATGCTTCATGGCGTCTGCGGCCTTGATGTTGACGCCACCCGTGCCGATGGCAGCGACCAGTTCGATCTCGTAGTGCAGGTTGCTCGTGCCAGGCGGATAGGGCATCTCTCCCGTGCTGCCCTCGGGAACATAGAGCACCGCATCAGCAGGCTTCATGAAAAAGAAAGGCGGCTCGCGGCCCGTGAATCCCATCTCTTTTGCGTGTTCTTCGTAGTTGCGGCCCACACAGTAGATGCGGCGCACCGGCCAGCGTCCTCCGCTCGTGACGGGAATGAACACAGGCTCGGGGGCGCTGACAACGAGATCGCTGGATTGGGTCATGGTGAGGGTTATCGTGAGGGTCTGGGCTGAGGGGACTCGATTGAGAGGGGCTCACTCGTCCGCAATGAACTTGAGCGAGACGCCGTTATTGCAAAAGCGCGTGCCGGTGGGGGCAGGGCCGTCATTGAAGACATGCCCGTGATGGCCCCCACATTTGGCGCAGTGGTACTCCGTGCGCGGCATGAAGAGCTTGAAGTCGCGACTGGTATCGAACACGCCCGGCAGCGAGGTGTAAAAGCTCGGCCAGCCCGAGCC
This sequence comes from Burkholderiales bacterium, assembly GCA_046304115.1. Classification (GTDB taxonomy): domain Bacteria; phylum Pseudomonadota; class Gammaproteobacteria; order Burkholderiales; family Burkholderiaceae_E; genus UBA4615. Next base: position 12,614 of record JBKCEY010000454.1, read on the forward strand.
GCTGTCGTACTTCATGTCGCTGCTAAAGAGCGGCGTTCCGCAACCCGCGCACGCAACGGTGCCCTTGCGTTATTCAAAGTTCAGGTCGCTGGTGCCCGGGGGCTCGGTGCCTTCATGGCGAAGCACTTCGTAGGCCTCGGTGGGCAGTTCCTGGCGCCACTGGTCGTCGGATTTTTCGATCTTGCTGGACATGGTCACTCGTTCAGGTGGAATGAATTCGGGCGATCGATCTCAGCGCGCGGCGCGTTTCATGTGTGCAAACTCGGCCACCTGCCGGCCCACGGTTGCACAGGCCTCCAGAGCAGACGGATCCGCCGCCTGGCCTTCGGCACCCATGGGCTTGTCACGCGAATTGAGGGTTGCCGAGTAGGGCGTGGGCCAACCCCGCAGAGAATGAACCACCGCACGCAACGAGGCCAGCGTGGAGCCCATGGCCTGCGCACCTTCGGCACAGACGATGCAGCCCACGGCCCGGCCGTCGAGATAGACCCGGGCATCGGTACGCAGATCTTCAGTGAAGTCGATGGCATTCTTGACCAGGCCCGAAATGCCGCCGTGATAGGCCGGTGTGGCGATGATCACCCCATCGGCACGGCGCAGGGCCTCGACCATGTCGGCCGCCTGCGGGCTGCGGTCAGGGCGGGCCGGGTCGTAGGGCTCAACGGGCAGCGCACCGGCGCCAAAGAGCTGGGTGGCGCATCCGGCTTCGGCCGCGGCCTGAAGGGCTGCGGCAAGGGCTTTTTCGGAGGTGGATCCGGCTCGGGTGGTGCCGCCCAGGCCGACGATCAGAGGTTGTTCAGACATGCGGTCGATGCTAGCACGGGGCCCTCAGCCCACTCCCGCCAGACCTGGGGCTAGTCAACTACCGAGATTGCCGGGGCAGGTGGGTGAGCCCGAGTCTTCCCGACCGTGCGGCCTCATCCAGGCAGCGACCCGTGTCGATGATCCAGGGGCCGTCGCGACGTACGGTGATGTGCACGGCATCGCCAGCACCAAGCGCATGCAGACGATCGCAATCAAAGGCGATCACGCCCGGACCGGCGAGGGTGCAGGTCTCGCCATCACGCAATCGCGCATGGGTTCTGATGCGCACCGTACCGAAAAGGCCCGGCGACAGGGGGATCTGCAGACTCCGGGCAGACGGGCTTGCCGGGTC
>JBKCEY010000455.1:0-2608 GCA_046304115.1 Burkholderiales bacterium
GACCAGGCACGGTCGGCTGGAGCGCGCACTTCGCGCAGCGCTTCGAAGGCGCCCCGCTCAAGTCGGTGGCTCTACGCTTTGACGACGGACAGGGCGCAGCCTTTGAGCGTCAAGGCGAATGCGTCATCACGCGCAGCGGTATCGAAGGCAGTCTGGTCTACGCGGTCTCGGGGCGACTGCGCGATGCGATCGTGCGCGACGGTGCTGCCACCCTGCACCTGGACCTGCTGGCAGGACGCACCGTGCAGCAAATTGCCGAGGCACTGAGCCGACCCCGCGGGCGACACTCGCTCTCGGAGCATCTGCGTCGCACGATCAGCCTGCAGGGCGTCAAGGCGGCGCTGATCCGCGAGGTCTGGAACAACGAGCGCTTGAGTACGAGCGTGGCCAGCAACCCGCGATCGGTGGCACTCGCGCTGAAGTCCTGGCCACTGCGCGTGGTGGCCCCACGCCCGATGGCAGAGGCCATCAGCACGGCGGGTGGTGTGCGGCTGGACGCGATGAATGAACACCTGATGCTTCGCGCGCGCCCAGGCGTCTTTTGCGCGGGCGAAATGCTTGATTGGGAAGCGCCGACCGGGGGGTATCTGCTCACGGCCTGCCTGGCAAGTGGCGCCCTCGCGGCAGACGGCGTGCTGACCTACCTGCGCAATGCCTCCATGCCGCAGTCCGTCATGCAGCACACGCAGAACTAATCGAGTCACACGCGCAGAACTGGTCGCGTGAGATCACCTTCAATGCAATTTCACTGTCGGATTGGTCTGTTTGGTGATCATGCGCGCCAGTGTGTAGAGCAGGGTTTTGATGGCGCCGTGGATGGCCAGCTCGTGCAGCTTGTACAACGACAGGTACATCAGCTTGGCGAAGTAGCCTTCGATCATCAGGTTCTTGCCGATGAGGCCGCCCATCATGTTGCCCACGGTGCTGAATTTGCCCAGCGACACGAGGGAGCCGAAGTCTCTGTAGCGGTAGGGCCTGAGCGGTCGATTGGCAAAGCGGCGTTTGATATGCCCCAGCATATGGGTGGCCTGCTGATGCGCCGCCTGGGCCCTGGGCGGCACGATGCCGGCTCGGCCGCCGTCGGCATCCGAGCACGGGCAAGCGGCGCAGTCACCGAGCGCAAAGATGTCGGGGTCGCGCGTGGTTTGCAGGGTCTCGCTCACCACCAGCTGATTGATGCGGTTGGTCTCGAGACCCCCAAACTCCTTGAGGTAGTCGGGCGCCTTCACGCCAGCGGCCCACACCACCAGTTCAGATTCGATCTCGCGTCCGTCCGCCAGTCGAATTCCGGTCGGCAAGACCTCCATCACCTTGGAACTGGTGAGCACCTGAACGCCCAGTCGGGTAATGAGTTCCTCGGTAGCCTGTGACAGGCGCGGCAGCAAGGCCGGCAGGATACGGTCCGCCGCCTCGATCAGACTGACCTTGATGTCTTTGTCCACATCGATGCGGTCGAGCCCGAAGGACACCACCTCACGCGTGGTGCGGTGCAGTTCTGCCGCCAGCTCTACCCCAGTCGCGCCCGCGCCAATGATGGCCACATGCAACTGCCTGTTGAGGATGGCTCCGCTCTGGTTGTGCGCGCGGATGCAGGCATTGACCATTTTGGAGTGAAACGATTTGGCATCGTGCAGGGTTTCAAGCTTGAGTGCGTGCTCTTTGACGCCCTTGGTGCCAAAGTCGTTGCTCAGGCTCCCGATGCAAATGACCAGCGTGTCGTAGTCGATGTGCTGGATGGGGGTCACGGCTTTGCCCTCTTCATCCATGTAGGGGGCCAGTTCAATCCGTTTGTTGTGCCGATCGAGTCCCTTGAGCTCACCGAGCCGGAAGGTGAAGTGGTTCCAGTGGGCTTGGGCCATGTAATCGACCTCGTGGTCGCCCAGGTCCATGCTGCCGGAGGCGATTTCGTGCAGCTTGGGTTTCCAGATGTGGGTGCGGTTTTTGTCGACCAGGGTGATGAGTGCGCGCCTGCGTCGCCCGTAGGCATGACCCAGCCGGGTGGCCAGCTCCAGGCCACCGGCGCCACCACCCACGATGACGATCTTGTGTGTTTCGCTCATTGTCAAACTCGTGCCGCAGGAGTGGTTGGGTCTTTGGACTTTTGGACCTTTGGGCCTGTGCTTGGCCCGTGCATCGAACGCCGTGAAGCATATTCGCCACTGGTAGTCTGGCAGACTGTTGAGCACCATGAGGCCAGATTCCGGAAGTCGGCCTGATACCAGACCTCAAAGCAGCTGTTGCATCACTTTGAAGATCCTTTTCCGGTGGTGTTGCATGACAGCGCAGTGCACGGAGCACGTGAATGATCCGCTATCTCAAGCAAGGCAAGACAACGGCCGCACGCGCTGAAGACGACGCTCGTGTGCGCGACACCGTGGCGTCCATCATCCAGGACATCGAGCAGCGCGGTGACGCTGCCGTGCGCGACTACAGCATTCGCTTTGATCAATGGGATCCGGCTGACTTCAGGCTTTCGCAGGCGCAGATCGAAGCGGCCCGCAAGCGGCTGTCCGAGCGTGAAATTGCGGACATCGCCTTTGCGCAACAGCAGATTCGGCGCTTTGCCCGGATTCAGATGGACTCGATGAAGGCGGTCGAGGTCGAGACC
>JBKCEY010000456.1:0-7396 GCA_046304115.1 Burkholderiales bacterium
GCGTGAACAGGGCCGAGATCGCGGCATCGATCGCATTGCCGCCGGCCGCAAGCATCTCTGCGCCCGCAGCCGAAGCCAGCGGGTGATTCGTGACCACCATGCCGCGCGAAGCGGTTGCAGAGCGCTTTTCGGGCTCAAAAAGCGCTGCGGCTCGCGATGTCCAGCTATTCATGTCGATCTCCCTGGTGCGGTGGCATCTTGCGGCCACCGTCACATGTCGTGCCGGCGTCATCACCAGCCGCAAGCATACCCGCTTAATTCAGTCGGATACACTGGCCTTCTGAAAAGAAAATGAAAATGCGACGCATGTCCCATCCTGTCTCGTCCAAACCGCCTGGTTTCGCGTGTCGTGAACGGGTCAGACCTGAGGGGCAGCGATGACCAATGCACCGACCTCGCGAGGCATCAGCCGAGGGGCGCTGGTGCTGGCTGCGGCCACCGTGGTGAATCTGCCGTTCGGCACCGTCTATGCCTTCTCGGTCTTCCTCAAGCCGATGGAGGCGCTGCTCGGAATTGGTCGGGCCGAGATGGCGATCGTGTTTTCCATGGCATCGATCTGTCTCACGGTCGGAATGCTCATCGGGCCTGCCCTTTACCGTCGCTTTGCTCCCGTGCCGCTGCTGCTGGTCTGCGGAGCACTGAGCGCCTCTGGTCTGGCGGTGGCGGCTGCTGCACAGGGTATCGAGCATCTGCTGCTGGGCTATGGCGTTCTGTTCGGACTGGGCGGCGGTGTGGCTTTCGTCATGATGCAGCAGGGCCTGAATCAGACCATCAGCCCCATGAGCGGCCTGGCCAATGGCTACGTGGTAAGCCTGTATCCGATGGGTGCCATGCTGGGCGCGCCGCTTTTTGGCTGGGCCATCGAGGCGTTTGGCCTGCGCGCCACCCTGGCTGGTCTTGCGCTCACGGTGCTGGCCTGCTGCGCAATCGCTGCCCTGCTCTGGCGTCGTGCCCAGGTGCGCATGCAGGATCCGGGCGCCAGTGCTGCCGATAGCGAGGCGCGCCACTGGGGGCTCTTCGCCCGGTTGTTCACGGTCTTCTTTCTTGCGGCCTCAGCCGGTCTGATGGTCATGAGCCAGGCTGCTGGCATTTTGCAGGCCTATGGCGCAAAAAGCCTGTTTGCGCTGGGGGGCACCACGTTCATCACCGGTGCAATTGCTGCTGCCCGCATGGGTGGCGGCTGGCTGGTTGATCGTTTTGCAGTGCCTCGTGTGGCCTGCGTGGCCCACCTGATCGCGCTCTGCGGTTCGAGCCTGCTGCTGGTCTGGCCGGGTCCGGGCATGGCGGTACTGTCCATGACGCTGATCGGCTGCGGCTATGGATTCATTTCGGGCCTGACGGCCGGCGCCATTGCGCGCTACTGGCATCCCAATGCCTTTGGCCGGGTGGCCGGGCAGATGTACATCGCCTGGTGCATCGCGGCGATCAGCCTGCCAGTGCTGGCCGGCTGGCTGTACGATCAGACTCAGGGCTATGACTGGGCCATGCGCATTGCCGCCGGCGTGAACCTGCTGGGAGCACTGATGGCCTTGAGCCTGCCGGCAACAGCCCGGGCACAGCCTCAACCCCCGACTCAAGCCGCGTCACAACCCAGTGTCGAGGAGACCTGATCATGCGGATGCACATCCTGAACGGCGGCCTGTTGCGCATGCGTCGCAGCGTTTACTTCGCTGATGCGCTCCGCGATCAGACCATCGATCTGCCGGTGTCGTGTTACCTGATTCGTCATGCCCAGGGCAATGTGCTCTTTGACACCGGCTGCCATCCGCAGACGGGCGTCGATCCACAGGCCCGCTGGGGCGCAGCGACCAAGGTCATGACCCCGCTGCATGGCGCTGACGCCAATGTGGTCGATGCGCTCGCCGCGCTGGGCCTTGCGACCGATGACATCGATCTGGTCGTCAACTCGCATCTGCACACCGACCACTGCGGCTGCAATGCGTTTTTCCGCCGGGCCACCATGGTCTGCCAGGCTGACGAGCTGGCGGCCGCCCGGGGTGAACTCGGCCCGCGCATCGGCATGGCAGCGCAGGACTGGGATCATCCGATGCCCTTCAAAACCTTTGAAGCAGACCTTGACCTGCTGGGCGACGGCCGTGTGGTGCTGATGCACATGCCTGGGCACACACCGGGCATGTGCTGCGCCCTGCTCGACTTCGAGCGCAGCCCCCGGATGCTTCTGACCTCAGATGCAGTGGCTCTGCAGGCCAATCTGCAACAGGGGAGCCATCCGAGGCAGACCTGGGATCTCGCGCAGGCTGATCGCTCGATGGACCGCATTCGCAACCTGCAGGCGCAGGGCGTGGAGGTGATCTACGGCCACGACCTGGAGCAGTGGCAGGGTCTGCGCAAGGGGGCCGGGTTTTACGACTGATCAGCGCGTGGCCGACAGCCGCGCCGCCAATCGGGTCGCCAGCAACTCCAGCCGATCCCCGCCCCAGAAGAGTTCGCCCTCAAACACGACCGTGGGCACCCCGAACACGCCTTGAGCGTCGGCCTCGGTCTGAATGGCAGCGAGTTGAGCAGGTCCTCCGACCGTGGTGAATATCTCAAAGGCATCCGCGTCCAGTCCGAGCCCCGACAGGATGGTGGCGAGGGCCTGCAGATCGTCGAGGTCGAGTTGATGAGACCAGAACCGCTGCAAAACCGTCGCGCTGTAGTCCTGCTCCAGACCCCGGTCTTTTGCGAACAGCAGTCCCATGCCCGCCAGACGTCCGTCGAAGAGCTTGCGGGGGCTGCGCAGGATCATGCCCCGGGCTGCAGCCTGGCGGCGCGCATCCATGTAGCTGTAGCGCAGCTTGCGCTGCGCCCTCTCGGTTCGCTGCTCGGGCGGCCCGGCGATGGCCGCGAGATCGAGGATGTAGGGTTGCCAGTCGATCTTGATCGGATAGGCGATCGACAGTGCCCTGATCCGGTCGTAGGCCAGGTAGGCAAACGGACTCTTGTAGTCGATGTAGGCGGTCAGCTCAAGGGGAGTCGTCATAGGGTGTTACCGTCATCTCGCGTTACATTTGAGGGCGCCATCGTGCAAGACCCCAGACGACCGGATCAAGGACACCGCTCATGAATACCTCGCTGCTTGCTGAAGAACGCGCCCGTGCCTGGGCCATGCCGCTCGAGCAGATTGATGTCAGCAAAGGGTACCTGTTCGAGCAGGACCTTGTCGGCCTTTACTTCGAGCGTCTGCGCAAAGAAGACCCTGTGCATTGGGCAGTGAGCAAGCGCTACGGCGGCTACTGGAGCGTCACGCGCTTCAAGGACATCATGACCGTGGAGGTCAACCACGACACCTTCTCGTCCGAAAGCGGCCTGGGTGGCATTGCGCTGGCCGAGCGGCCGGGGCCCGAGATGCTGCCCAGTTTCATTGCAATGGATCCGCCGCGGCACGATGACCAGCGCAAGACCGTGAGCCCCATCGTGGCACCGGGCAATCTGGCGGTACTCGAGACCACCATTCGCTCGCGGGCCTGTCGCATTCTCGACAGCCTGCCGATTGGCGAGGAGTTCAACTGGGTCGAGAAGGTCTCGATCGAGCTCACCACCCAGATGCTGGCCACCCTTTTTGACTTTCCGTTCGAAGACCGTCGCCTGCTCACCTGGTGGTCTGACATGGCCACGGGTGACCCCGACGGCAACGGCCCGGTCACCTCCTGGGAGCAACGCCTCAAGGAACTGGGCAACTGCCAGACCTATTTCACGCGACTCTGGAACGAGCGCGTCAATGCGCCACCGGGCAACGACCTGATTTCGATGCTGGCGCATTCGCCCGTCACCCGCAACATGGGGCCGCAGGAATTTCTGGGCAATCTGATCCTGCTGATCGTGGGAGGCAACGACACCACGCGCAACTCCATCAGCGGCGGGCTGCTCGCTCTCAACCAGCATCCCGAGCAGTACGACAAGCTGCGCGCCAATCCGGCGTTGGTGTCCTCGCTCGTGCCCGAGATCATTCGCTGGCAGACCCCGCTCGCCCACATGCGGCGCACCGCAGTCAAAGACTTCGAGCTCAATGGCAAGACCATCCGCAAAGGCGACAAGGTGGTCATGTGGTACCTCTCGGGCAACCGGGATTCGGAGTCCATCGAACGGGCCAACGAGTTCATCGTCGATCGCGCACGTCCCCGCCATCACCTTTCATTCGGCTTTGGCATTCACCGCTGCGTGGGCAATCGCCTGGCTGAGCTGCAACTCAAGATCCTGTGGGAAGAGATCCTGCGCCGCTACGACACGATCGAAGTGACGGGTGAGCCCGTGCGGACCAAGTCGAATTTCGTGCATGGCTTTACGCAGATGCCGGTGGTCATTGCGGCGCGGCGGGCCGACGCGCCGCCTCGAGTGTCCTGACCTCCGAGAGCCTGTGCATCAGATTGATGCAAGGTGTTGTCGTATCGAAAGCATGTCAAGTCCTTGCGACTGGCCGGACCGGCGGGCGTGTGCAGCAGTGTGCTCACGGCGATCGCTCGCGGAATGCCTGACTTGCGCAACCTGCCTGGGTCGATTAATATATGCCTATATATTGACGTAAATAACTTCAACAGGAGCGCGCCATGACTTCTTCCACAACTGCGACGGGTCGTTTTTCGGGCCGGACGGTGATCGTGACCGGAGGGGGAGGAGGCATCGGCGGAGCCACCAGCCGACGTTTTGCGAGCGAAGGCGCCAAGGTGGCGGTTTTTGATCTGAACCAGGAGGCTGCCCTCCAGGTGGCTCAGGGCATCGTCGCTGCAGGCGGCATGGCGCAGGCCTATCGCTGCGACATTGCAGACCGTGCAACCGTGGATGCTGCCGTGGCGGCGGCCGAGGCAGATCTCGGGCCCATTGATGTACTGGTCAACAACGCCGGCTGGGATGTCTTCCTGCCCTTTACCAAAACGGTGCCCGCGCAGTGGGACAAGCTCATTGCGATCAATCTGGTGGGCGCGCTCAACATGCACCACGCGGTCTTGCCTGGCATGGTGGCGCGGCGCGCAGGGCGTATCGTCAATATCGCCTCGGATGCCGGGCGGGTCGGCTCCTCGGGCGAAGCGGTCTATGCCGCCTGCAAGGGCGGACTGATCGCCTTTTCCAAGACCATCGCCCGTGAGCATGCGCGCCACGGCATCACCTGCAATGTGGTGTGCCCCGGCCCGACCGACACCGCGCTCTTCGATGGATTCAAGCAGGGTGCCTCCAACCCCGAAAAGCTGGTTGAGGCCTTTACCCGATCCATCCCGCTCGGACGCATCGGTCAGCCCGATGACCTGCCGGGAGCCATCCTGTTCTTCTCCAGCGACGATGCTGCCTTTGTGACCGGCCAGGTGCTGAGCGTGTCTGGCGGCCTCACCATGAACGGCTGATTCCGAATGAAGGGCTGATTCCCAACCATCGATTCGGCGATTCCCTCGCTGCACTCCCGCTCACTGCCCCGCTCTCTCAACCGTATTCATCGGACCCCTCCTTCAACGGTATCCATCGGACCTCTCATGAAACAGTACGAAGACCTCATCTACGAAGTGCGCAACCACGTGGCCTGGATCATCATCAACCGGCCTGACAAGATGAATGCCTTTCGCGGCACCACCTGTGATGAGCTGATTCATGCCCTGCAGCGGGCAGGCTACGACCGCGACATTGGCTGCATCGTGCTGGCCGGAGCAGGTGACCGGGCCTTCTGCACCGGGGGCGATCAGTCAGCCCACGACGGCAACTACGACGGCCGCGGCACGATCGGGCTGCCCATGGAAGAACTGCACAACGCCATCCGCGATGTACCCAAGCCCGTGATCGCTCGCGTGCAGGGCTATGCCATTGGCGGAGGCAATGTGCTGTGCACGGTATGCGACCTCACCATCGCGTCTGAAAAAGCCATTTTTGGTCAGGTCGGCCCCAAGATGGGTTCGGTCGATCCTGGCTTTGGCACCGCGCTTCTCGCCCGTGTTGTGGGCGAGAAGAAGGCCCGTGAGATGTGGTACCTGTGCCGTCGCTACAGTGGCGCTGAAGCCGTGGCCATGGGTCTGGCCAATGTCTGTGTGCCCCACGATCAGCTCGATGCCGAAGTTCAGAAGTGGGCCGAGGAGATCTGCGACAAGAGCCCGACGGCCATCGCGATCGCCAAGCGCTCGTTCAACATGGACACCGCGCATCAGGCGGGCATTGGTGGCATGGGCATGTATGCACTCAAGCTCTACTACGACACCGAAGAGTCGCGTGAAGGGGTCAATGCGCTCAAGGAAAAGCGCAAGCCCGAGTTCCGCAAGTACGCCAAGTAAGGCTCCGACATGAATCCCTCACGCACCCTGAATCCTTACTTTGACGACACGCTGGAGGCCCTGGCCGAGCAGGCCCGGCGCTTTGCCAGCGAGCAGGTGGCGCCCGGCTTTGTCGAACGGGATCAGACCCGGGTGCTCGACCGCGGCCTCATGCGGGCCATGGGTGAACTGGGATTCATTGCCCCGGAGCTGCCTGAGGACAAGGGCGGACAGGGCTTGGGTTGCCTGGCCGCGGGCGTCATTCATGAGGAAGTGGCGAGGGCCGATCTGTCGCTGTCCTACATCAATCTGCTCGCGTCTCTCAACGGCCAGATCCTCGCCGATCATGGCGATCCCGCCATCACCCGGCCCTGGCTCGAGCGGCTTACACAGGGCGATGCCCTGGTTGCGCTCGCCCTGACCGAGCCGCGAGGCGGTTCGGACGCCGCCAACCTTCAGTTGCGCATCACCCGCGAGGGCGATACCTACCGCATCGACGGCGAGAAAACCTCCATCTCGGCGGCTGATCAGGCCGATGCCGCAGTGGTTTTTGGTCGCACCGGCGATCCCGCGTCGGGTGCGCGTGGCGTCACGGCACTGCTGGTGCCGCTCGATGCGCCCGGCATCAGTCGCAATCGATTTGATTGTCACGGCCAGCGTGCGATCGGCCGTGGCTCCATCCACTTCGACAACGTGCGTGTGCCGGTTTCGCATCGCCTGGGCGATGAGGGCCAGGGCTTCATCCAGGTGATGCAGGGATTTGACTATTCGCGTGCACTGATTGGATTGCAGGTGCTGGCGGTGGCGCGTGTCGCACTCGATGAAACCTGGGACTACGTGCGCCAGCGAGAGGCCTTTGGCAAGCCCTTGTCGGCCTTTCAGGGGGTCTCGCACACACTGGCCGATCTGGATACCCAGGTTGAGGCCGCTCGCCTGCTGTGCCTCCAGACCCTGTGGCTCAAGGACAGAGGCGCGCCGCACAGCGCGGAGGCGGCGATGTGCAAGTGGTGGGGGCCCAAGCTCGCCTACGACACCATTCACCAATGTCTGCTCATGGATGGCCATGGTGGTTACGATCGGGGCCTCATGGAGCAGCGTCTGCGCGATGTGCTGGGGTTCCAGATCGGTGACGGCACTGCCCAGATCATGAAGACCATCGTGGCGCGTAC
>JBKCEY010000457.1:0-3881 GCA_046304115.1 Burkholderiales bacterium
TACCCCCACGCAGCCTTGGCCTCGAGAGCAATGCGGTTCATGTGGGGCAGATCTTCAGCTCCGGCTGCCCGGATCCGAAATACCCTGCTGCCGCTTTGAGCGAAGCGCCCGGATGGATCCGCAAGGGTCAAGTTCTCTGACTCCAATACTGACTCATGAGTTCATGAGACCACTGCGGCTGAATCACCTCACCTCGAGGCAGGAACTCTTGCATCACGGGCTTGATATCGATCACCGGACTGCCATCGATGGCATCGAGCTCAAGCACATGAAGCACTCGGTGTTCGCGCGCGATGACCCGGCAGATCGTGCTGCCCAGGCGATTGGGCCGGTTCTTGCCACGCTGGGCAAAGATGCCGATCTTGGGCCAATCGGGATTGTTCCTGGGATGGCGAGCGCCTTGAATGATTTTTTGCGGATCGACTGCATGGAAGTGGTACAGCACCTCGACATGCGAAAAGGTCTCAATGCCCTCCAGGGCATCGTCCGGCAGGTGGGATGCCAGTTCGATCTGGGCAGGCATCTCGCCCCAGAAGTCGTCTTCAGGACTCAAGCGAGAAGAACGGACAAAAGCAACGGGGTGGATGAGGAGATCGGTCATGACGGTCTGGGCAGGGCGCATCGCCTCGAGAGGGGGGCAAGATGGATTGACGGTGGGCTGTCAGGGTAGCAGGGCCCTTGATACTGTTTTTATATACAGTATATTCAGCCGATGCCTGCTTCGCTTCCACCCTATGCCGAGCTGCATTGCGTCAGCAACTTTTCTTTCCTGCGAGGGGCCTCGCATCCGGAAGAACTGGTCGAGCAGGCCCATGCGCAGGGCTATGCGGCGCTCGCCCTGACCGATGAATGCTCACTGGCGGGTGTGGTGAGGGCTCATCTGAGGGCCAAAGATCTTGGTTTGCCCCTGCTGATCGGGGCCGAGTTCAGCCTGCAGGATCTCGGCACCACGATCGACACCCGAGCCAACCACCCGGATCGCCGCCATCCGCCAGCCCGTCTGATCCTCATTGCGCGCAACCGGGAGGGCTACGGCAATCTGTCCGAACTGATCACCCGCACGCGCATGCGTGAGACCAAGGGCCGCTATCGCCTGCGGCCCGAAGACTTCAACACCGGGATCAAGGGCTGCCTCGCGCTGCTGGTGCCCTCCCCCGCAGTGGGCGTGGCCTCTGAAAGCTCACTCGAAGCGGCTCACGCGGATCGCCCGGACCCCAGTCAACCTCCTGCTGATGCTGCTGGCCCTGACCATCCGGCCACAGACGCACTGGCGATGCTGCTCGCTCAGGCCCGCTGGCTACGCGAGCGTCTCGAAGGACCGATGTGGATCACGGTCACGCTGCTGTCTCGCGGCCATGATCTGGCCCTGCTGTCGCGTCTTCGCGAGGTCTCGATGCGCAGCGGCATTGCGCTGGTGGCCGCAGGCGACGTGCATGCCCATCAGCGCTCGCGCCGCAGCCTGCAGGATGTGCTCACCGCCACACGCCTGCGACAGCCCGTACAGACCCTCGGGTTTGCTCTGGCCGCCAATGCCGAGCAGCACCTGCGCAGCCGCCTGCGCCTGGCGCGGCTCTACCCGGCCGACCTGCTCGAAGAAACCCTTGAAGTGGCAGCGCATTGCCATTTCTCGCTCGACAGCCTGCGCTATGAATACCCCGACGAGATCGTGCCTGCAGGCCACGATGCCTCGAGCTGGCTGCGCGCCCTCACGCTGCAGGGTGCGGCCATCCGCTATCCGGGCGGTCTGCCGCAGCCCGTGCACGAGCAACTCGAGCATGAGTTCGCCCTGATCACCGAGCTGCGCTATGAGCCCTACTTCCTCACGGTGGCCGATATCGTGCAGTTCGCTCGCAGCCGCGGCATCCTGTGTCAGGGCCGAGGCTCGGCCGCCAACTCCGCCGTGTGCTATTGCCTGGGCATCACCGAGGTCGATCCCGCCCGCGGCAATCTGCTCTTCGAGCGCTTCATCAGTCGCGAGCGCAACGAGCCCCCCGACATCGATGTCGACTTCGAGCATCAGCGTCGCGAGGAGGTCATTCAGTACCTCTACAGCCGCTACGGACGCGACCGCACGGCTCTGGCTGCAGCAATCAGCACCTGGCGGCCGCGCTCGGCCCTGCGTGATGTAGGCCGGGCGCTGGGGATCGATGCCCAGCGCATCAGCCTGCTCACGCGCGATACGGTCTGGTGGGACGGGCGCGCCATCCGCCCCGAGCAATTTGCGCAGGCCGGCTTCGATCCGCAGGCCCGCATCGTGCAGCACTGGATCCGCCTGACCACCCTGCTGATCGGCTTTCCACGGCATCTGTCACAACACAGCGGCGGCTTCGTGATTGCCCGCGACTCACTGGCTCGCCTCGTCCCCATCGAGAACGCTGCCATGCCCGGGCGCAGTGTGATCCAGTGGGACAAGGACGATCTCGATGCTCTGGGCCTGCTCAAGGTTGATGTGCTCGCTCTGGGCATGCTGAGCGCCATTCGACGGGCCCTCGAACTCATCTCTCATCGACGCGGGCTGAGCGCCGATCCTGCGCAAGGACCGAGCACCGATCGAGCGCAAGGTCTGAGCGCCGATCAGGCCACGAAACCATCTGCTGGCTTCAGGATCCAGGACATTCCCCCCGAAGATCCCGACACCTACGCCATGATCAGTGCGGCCGATACCGTGGGCGTCTTCCAGATCGAATCGCGTGCGCAGATGAGCATGCTGCCGCGCCTGCAGCCGCGCTGCTTTCAGGATCTCGTCATTGAAGTGGCCATCGTTCGGCCCGGGCCGATCCAGGGCGGCATGGTGCATCCCTATCTGCGACGCCGCCAGGGTCTGGAGCCCGTGCACTATCCGCGCGATGAGATCCGCCCTGCGCTGGAGCGCACCCTGGGTGTGCCGATCTTCCAGGAACAGGTCATGCAGATCGCGATCCTGGCTGCCGGCTTCAGCCCGGGCGACGCCGATCAGCTGCGCCGTGCGATGGCCGCCTGGAAACGCAAGGGCGGGCTCACGGGCTTTCAGCGCAAGGTGATCGACGGCATGCTGGCACGCGGCTATGAGCGCGAGTTTGCCGAGCGCATCTTTCAGCAGATCGAAGGCTTCGGAGAATACGGATTCCCTGAAAGCCATGCCGCAAGCTTTGCACTGCTGGTCTATGTGAGCGCCTGGATCAAGCGCCATGAGCCGGCCGCCTTTCTGGCTGCCCTGCTCGACTCTCAACCCATGGGCTTTTATGCACCGGCACAGCTTGTGCGCGATGCCCGCGAGCATGGCATCGAAGTGCTGGCCCCCTGTGTGCTGCACAGCGACTGGCCGTGCAGCTTGCAGGAGCGACCGATCGCGTCTGCCTCAGCGCAGGCCTCGATCATCGGCACTTCATCGGCACCACCCTCCCTGCAGCCATCCTTACCTGCTGATGACCCCACTCCAGCCTGGATTCGCAACGGCATCGACTGGCGCCCACAGCCTGCGGTGCGCATGGGTCTGAACACCCTGCGTGGGCTCAGCCAACAGACGGCGCAGCGCCTGCTCGATGTGCGGGCTGCGCGTCTTCGCGCCGGATATCAGCCGGCTTTTTCCAGCCTGGCCGATCTGACCCATGCCGTGGGTCTGCAGCGTCACGAACTCGATCTGCTCGCGCGCGCGGATGCCCTGCGAACCTTGAGTGGACATCGCGCCCAGGCCGCCTGGTCGGCTGCGGCGCTGACCCCCCTGCCCGGTCTGCTCGCGGGCGCTCATGCGCCAGAGCCCGCCCTCGAGTTGCCCGAGCCCTCGGTGGGCGCACAAGTCCTTGCCGATCATCGGGCGCATGGCGTATTCATGGCAGCGCATCCGGTCTCGCTGGTGCGCGAGCCGCTCACCGCCTATGGCGTGCAACCGGCCTGCGTCCTGC
>JBKCEY010000458.1:0-2861 GCA_046304115.1 Burkholderiales bacterium
CCCGATCGGGCGCAGCACCTGGCGCCGGGGGCTCAGGTGCCAATGCCACAGGCATCGGCGCAGGCGGAACCGGCGGGTCTGGGCTGGGCAGCGAGCGTCCGGTTGCTCAGGTCAATGTCGACCCGCTCAACGACCCAAACAGCCCACTGGCCAAGCGCAGCGTTTACTTCGACTTCGACAGTTTCGTGATTCGCGACGAGTTTCGCGGCACCGTCGAAGCTCATGCCCGCTACCTCCAGGCCAACCGCAATCGCAAGGTAATCGTGCAGGGCAACACCGATGAGCGGGGTAGCCGTGAGTACAACCTCGCACTCGGACAGAAGCGTGCCGAAGCTGTTCGCCGCGCCCTCAACGCATTGGGCGTATCCGACAATCAGATCGAAGCGGTCAGTCTGGGCGAAGAAAAACCGCGCGGCTCGGGCAACGATGAATCCACCTGGGCCGAGAACCGTCGCGCCGATCTGGTCTACCAGTGATTCCCTGCATGAGTCGCCCGCACGCAGCGCTTGGATGGGGTCTGGCGCTCGGTCTGAGCCTGGTGCTCGGGCTGGGTCCCCTTGAGGCCTCGGCCCAGATTCTTTCCGACAGTGAGGCACGCCGCGCCATTCTCGACCTGCGTGCCAGGGTCGATGAGTGGCAACGCGAGGTCAATCAGCGCATCGAGGGTCTGGTCGAACGCCTGGAACGGCTCGAGCAGGCCATGCCTCGCGGCCAGCTCGATGCGCAGAATCAGGTCCAGGCCCTGCGCCAGGAGATTGCCCAGCTGCGCGGTCAGCTTGAGTTGCAGGCCAACGAACTGCAGGGACTGCAACGCCGCCAGAAGGAATTCGTTGCCGAGGTCGATGGCCGCATCAAGCGCTTCGAGCCGGTTGCGGTCACCATCGACGGCAAGTCTGCGACGGTTGAAGTGAATGAAAAGCGTGCCTTCGAGGCTGCACTCGCCACCTTCAGGGCGGGCGACTTCAAATCCGCACTGGCCGCATTTCAGTCATTTGCCACGGCTCATCCGCAAAGTGCCTATGCGCCCTCGGTGCAGTACTGGCTGGGCAGCACGTATTACGCCCTCAAAGAGACCAAGGCGGCCCTGAGCACGCTCGATGCCTTTGTTCGGCGTCATGGTGAGCATCCTCGAGCCCCCGAGGCGCTTCTCATCGTTGGCACCTTGCATGCGGATCTGGGCGATCGCAAGGAGGCGGCTGAAGCCTGGCGGCGCGTGCTGCAGCAATACCCGGACAGCCCCGCCGCAGGCCCGGCCCGCGACCGGCTGGCGGCATTGGCTGCAACACCCGCCGAACCGGCCCGGCCCGCTGCTTCCCCACCTGCGGCTGCCCAGCCAGGGCGGCCCACCCCGAAGCGCTGAGCACTGGCGCCACCCGGCGCTGTGCCGGCCGCGCGGGCCCGTGAACCAGCGACAGCGCGTCACTCAACCACCCATCGGATGACCACGCCATGACCGAGTCTGAGGTCATCCAACTGCAACACCTGATTCTTGTGGCCGGGTTTACGGTCGGTGTGCTGCTGGCCTGGGTGATGAGTGCCAGTGACTTCTGCACCATGGGGTCGGTTGCCGACATCGTGAACTTCGACGACTGGACCCGCATGCGGATGTGGGCTCTGGCCATTGCGGTGGCCATCGCCGGAACTCAGGTGCTGGCTGCGACCGGCCTGATTGATCTGAGTCGCACCCACTATCTGTCGGCGCGTCTGTTGCCGGCCTCCCATGCGCTGGGCGGCCTGATGTTCGGTTTTGGCATGGTGCTGGCCTCGGGCTGCGGATCGCGCACCCTCATTCGCGCCGGCGCAGGCAATCTCAAGGCCTGGGTCGTGCTGATCGTGATGGCTGTCGCGGCGCTCATGACCCTGCGCGGTCTCTTTGCAGTCGCACGAGTCAACACGCTGGATGCGGTGGCCATGAACCTGCCCACCCATCAGGATCTGCCGAGCCTGCTGGCCTCGGGTCTGAGCCTGGAGGTATCGGCCCTGCGCTGGATCCTGGGGCTGGGGCTGGCCCTGGGTCTTGCCTGGTGGGCGCTGGCCCCCGCACCGATGCGCGAGCGGCGCGCTCTGATCGGGGGCATAGGCACCGGACTGATCGTGCTGATGCTCTGGTGGGTGGCTGGCCACCTCGCCTACATCGACGAGGATCCCCGGACATTGGAAGCCCGGTACCTCGGCTCGCCGGGCAACCGACTCGAGGGCCTGACCTTCGTGGCACCGGTGGCGACCACACTTGAACTGCTGGCCTACTGGAGTGACGCCAGCCGAGGGATCACGCTGGCCATCAGCACGGTGCTTGGCGTGGTGTTCGGGTCGCTGACGCATGCACTGTTCAACCGGCGCTTTCGCTGGGAGGGATTTGCGGGCATCGAGGACACCGGCAATCATCTGGCGGGGGCTGCGCTGATGGGTGTGGGTGGGGTGCTGGCCCTGGGCTGCACCGTGGGTCAGGGCCTCAGTGGCGTTTCAACCCTGTCAATCGGTTCACTGATCAGCCTGGCCTTTCTCATCCTGGGCGCCGTTCTTGGTCTTCGCTACCAGGCCCGGCGTCTGGGTCTCTGAACCGGCAGGACTGCCCCGGCTCGGCCGCATTTGACCCAAGGTGGCCAAAACACCTATAATTTAAGGCTTCGGGTCGTTAGCTCAGCTGGTAGAGCAGCGGACTTTTAATCCGTTGGTCGCAGGTTCGAATCCCGCACGGCCTACCAAATACCAAAAAGCAAAGCGCAGTCAGCGCTTAGTTGCAGTCAGCGCAAAGTTCAGTAGTTCGCCAAACGGCTGCTCTCCTTCGAGAGTGGCCGTTTGTCTTTTGGAGCACCGATCCGAATGCTCCGATCTCGGGGCTGCGTCCGGCTCTTCAAAGC
>JBKCEY010000459.1:0-1224 GCA_046304115.1 Burkholderiales bacterium
ATCAATCCAGGGGTCGTACACATCCACCTGCGCGTTGTAGGCCTGCAGGCTGCGCACGATATCCACCACCTTGGTGTTGCGCACGTCGGGGCAGTTCTCTTTGAAGGTCAGGCCCAGCACCAGCACCCGGCTGCCCAGCACGGGCTGATTCTTGCGCAGCAGGAGCTTCACGGTTTCGTCGGCCACATGGCGGGCCATGCTGTCATTGATACGCCGCCCGGCCAGAATCACCTCGGGGTGATAGCCCACCTCCTGCGCCTTGTGCGTGAGGTAGTACGGATCCACCCCAATGCAGTGGCCGCCCACCAGACCGGGTCTGAAGGGCAAAAAGTTCCACTTGGTGCCTGCGGCCTGCAGCACTTCAAGCGTATCGATGCCCAGGCGATGAAAGATGAGCGAGAGCTCATTCATGAGCGCAATGTTCAGGTCGCGCTGGGTGTTCTCGATCACCTTGGCGGCCTCCGCCACCCGAATGCTGCTCGCCTTGTGGGTGCCCGCCGTGATGATCTGCCCATAGAGCGCGTCTACCGCATCGGCCACCTCGGGCGTGCTGCCGCTCGTCACCTTGCGAATGCTGGGCAGGCGATGTTCCTTGTCACCCGGATTGATGCGCTCGGGGCTGTAGCCACAAAAGAAATCCTGATTGAAGCGCAGGCCCGAATGGCGCTCCAGCAGCGGCACGCAGACCTCTTCGGTGCAGCCCGGATACACCGTGGATTCGTAAATCACCACCGCGCCCCGGCGCAGGGCCTTACCCACGGTTTCACTGGCCTTTATGAGAGGCGTGAGGTCGGGGCGATTGGCGGCATCGATCGGTGTGGGCACGGTCACAATGAACACGCCACACGAGGCCAGGTCTTGCAGGTCGTGGCTGAACTGCAGATGCGCAGCCTTCGCGAGTTCTTCAGGCTCCACCTCGAGCGTGCTGTCTTGCCCACCGCTGAGTTCCTGGATACGGGCGGTGTTGATGTCAACGCCCAGCACCGGCCGGTGCTTGCCAAACTCCACAGCCAGCGGCAGGCCGACATAACCAAGGCCGATGATGGCAATGCGGGTTTGAGAGAGGTCGGGCATGGAGTCGGTCATAGGGTCGGGACTGAAAGAAAATTTTTACGCTGGAGGGAACTTTTTTTGCAGCAAGGCGCTTTTTACGCCGCGAGGAACTTCTCACGCCGAGCGAAGATTTCTGACGCAATGCGTACTGCAGCGCGGCCATCCCAGAGT
>JBKCEY010000460.1:0-4206 GCA_046304115.1 Burkholderiales bacterium
ATACGCAATCGGCAGCGCGACCGGGACTCCGCCACGCGGCAAGGCGAGCACGACCGTCGCAGGATCAGGCCTCAGATGAGTGGCCAGCAGGCGCCCGGCCTCGTGACGATCGTGAAAGGGCAGCTCAGGGGTCTGACCACGGTCATGGGCCTGACCTGTCTCGGGGTTCTGACGCATTGACCGAACGGTCTGCTGGGGCGCCTGGATCGTCATCCGCGATCCTGCTCGAGAGTCTGCCGCCTGATTCATTCTTCGAACAGCGGAGGCTCCTCGGAGCCTCGATCCACCACCCTCAGCCATCGGTCGATCTCCTCCTCCGCGGCGAGCCAGTCTTCGAGTTCGGCACCGCTCTCGAACCCGCGACGTTGCGCCCTCAGGAAAGCCGCCGTTGCAATCATTTCGCGGCGCTGGCGTTCATCCAGCACGGCAGCGCCGTTGCCGACAGATGCGGGCGTTTCGCTGTCCTGTGATGGCCCCTTCAGGGGGTATCGATGTTTTGCCGCCTTGCGCAGATGTGAAGCCTGAGACGCCTGTGAGGTCTGTTGCCTTGCCATTGCTCAACTCCTTCCCTGGTAGGGATCAGGCCACCCAGTTCACACGCAACTGATACTGGCCTTCGGCAAATCCGTAATGCAGAAGTCCGCCGAAGGCATGGTGAAGCGCCTTGCCAATCGACTGGACCAGATGCACATCGGTGGTCGTGATGCGAAGTCGCCCGTCCAGAGCCTCGATATCCATGATGCGCTCGAGTGGATGCTCGGCCTGCAGGCGTTCGGCAACATGGCGCGCGGTTTGCAGCACTTCAGTGCGATGCTCATACGCATAGGGACCTTCAATGGTGAGCGTGCCAGCGGGATACCGATCGGCAATGCGCTGACAGGCCGGACATCGATGCGCTGTTCCGGTCTCATCGCTCGCACCATGCTGCCAACGGCCCTGGATACACAACAGCCCACAATCCGGGCAGCGCACCACCCCGCGCGCCTTGCGCTTGGCGCGATAGGGGTCATTGCGAGGGTCAACCATGAATTGCAACCGACGACCCGGCGAAAATCCGAGTGGACGATTTCCTGCAGGGGCATGCTTCATCAAGGCTCCGAAGGGGGCGGCGGGTCACCCTCCTCCGGGAGCAATGCGCGTGCCTGTGGCTCCGGGACCGACTCCACCTTGCGCAACTGACGCTCGATGGCTCGACTTCGAACCTCGGCTGCATCCAGCGAATTGCCCACACTGCGCAGCTGCGCGCGTGTGCGGGCCAGCACCTCACCAAACCGCGTGAACTCCGTCCGCACGGCACCCAGCAACATCCAGACCTCACTCGTGCGCTGCTCGACTGCCAGGGTGCGAAAACCCATCTGCAGGCTGTTGAGCAAGGCGGCCAGGGTGGTCGGCCCCGTCACGATGATGCGTGACTCTCGCTGAAGGTCATCGAGCAAGCCAGGGCGTCTCGCCACCTCGGCATAAAGACCCTCGGTGGGCAAGAAAAGCAACCCAAAATCGGTGGTGTGCGGTGGGGCGAGGTATTTGTCTCGAATGCGCCGGGCCTCGGTGCGCACCCGCTGCTCCAGCGCGCGATGTGCCTGCTCTGCTGCCACCGCATCGGCGCGGTCGTGGGCCTGTTGCAGTCGCTCCCAATCCTCCCGCGGAAACTTGGCATCGATGGGCAACCAGACCGTCTCGCTCTGCGCGCCGGGAAGACAGACTGCAAACTCAACGCGATCGCTGGACCCCGGCACGGTCATCACCTGAGTGGAAAACTGACTGGGCGCGAGCACCTGCGACAACAGACTGCCCAGTTGCACCTCACCCCAGGTGCCCCGGGTCTTCACATTGGTGAGCACGCGCTTGAGATCACCCACATCCGTAGCCAGCGCCTTCATTTCGCCCAACCCGCGATGCATCTGCTCAAGCTGTCCGGCCACCCGGGCAAAGCTCTCTCCCAAGCGCTGCTCGAGCGTGCTCTGGAGCTTTTCATCAACCGTTTCGCGCATGCGAGCCAGTTGGTGGGCATTGTCGCGACTGAGTGACTCCAGCCGAGTCTCAAGCGTCGCTCTCACTTCGCCCAGTCGCCGCTCGTTGCTTTCGGTGAGTTGGTCGATCCGGCGAGCAAACCCCTCGATCTGTGCGGTCTGCAGACGGGCCAGTGTACTGATGCTCTGGGTGAGCTGACCGCTCAACCGATCGGTTCCCTGCGCGGCTTCCTCACGGTCGGCGCGCGCCTGCACCATCAGCTCCATGCGCAGGGCTTCGCGCAGATCCAGAGCCTCCTGTCGGGTTTGCCTCAACTGGGCGACCAGTCGAAATCCGACGATCAGCAGGCCAATCAGCAACACCACCACCCCAGCCGTCAGGGCGATCAGCACGAGGTCCGCCGTTCCACCCATCGTCACAGTGCGCTCAACCGGCACGGTTGCGCATCCAGTCGGCCGTGGAGGAGAAGGACTCAAGAAGGCGGTCGAACAAAGGCTGCGGCAGGTTCACATCGGCCATGGCTTCGGCCATGCAGAGCAGCCACTGATCGCGCTCGCGGCTGGCAATCGGATACGGCAGGTGCCGGGCACGCAGGCGGGGATGACCGAAGCGCTCGATATACAGATCGGGCCCTCCCATCCAGCCACACAGAAACCAGTACAGCTTGTCGCGCGATCCATCGAGCGGCACTGGATGCAAGGCGAGAATATCGGCAAAGCGCTCATCCAGCGACATCCGGTCGTAAAAAGAATCGACCAGCGCGCGCACGCCCGCCTCGCCGCCCATCAACTCAAAAGCGGAGTCGCTCACCTGATTGGCTCAGTCGTTGGTTGCAGGCTGGGTGATCACACCACGCCCGGCGACATCGAAATCACGATGCGGTGTCAAGAAACGCTCTCCCTCAAGGTCTGCAAGGGCGGGGTCTGCGCCACGCTGCGAAGACCCAGAGCGCCTGCGACCGAAGCGAGCACGGCACCAACCCCCGCACCGAGCGGCAACACCCCCCAACGCAAGGCATAGTCGAACTGAAAGACCTGCTCAGCCAGCACGACACCGACCAGGGTCGCACCCAGCGCGGCCAGCAGACCCGCCAGACCGCCCATGGCCGCGAGCTCGAACACCTGAGCCCTGCGTAACTGCGCTCTGGAGGCCCCCAGTGCCCGCATCAGCGCGGCCTCCCGAATCCTCTCGTCGCGCGAACTCGACAACGCTGCATGCAGAACAACCACACCCGCGATCAGCGTGAATACAAAGAGAAACTGCACCGCGCTGACCACCTGACCCAGAATGCCCTGCACCTGGCGAACGATCGCGCCCATGTCAAAGACCGTGAGGTTCGGAAACTCCTTCACCAGACGGCTCGGCAGCTCCGCCTGCGATTCAGGGAGATGAAAGGCCGTGATCCAGGTCTGGGGCCGATCCTGCAGGGCAGCCGGGCTGGCCACCACAAAGAAGTTCACATGCAGGGAGTCCCAGGCCACCTTGCGCGTGCCCACCACTGCGACATCGACGGGCTCACCGGCAATCTCGAAGCGCAAACGATCGCCAAGCTTCAGGCCCAGGGTCTGCATCAGGCCCGACTCCACTGAAATCTCCAGGGCAGCGGGATCGAGCCAGCGACCCGCAACCAGTCGGTTGTGGCTTTGCATCTGGGCCATGTAAGACACGTTGAATTCCCGCTCGACCAGCCTGCGGGCCCGATCCCCTTGCAGCTGATTGATATCGATCTCCCGGCCATTGAGTCCCACCAGTCGGGCGCGAATCATGGGCAGGAGCTCGATGCGTGACAACCCGGCTTGCGCAAGCCGTTCAACGACCATGTCCTTCTGATCGGGCTGAATATTGATGATGAAACGGTTGGGAGCATCAGGGGGCGACGCCCGCTGCCAGCTCTCGAGGAGATCGCGCTGTGTGACCGTGAGCAGCAGCAAAGCCATGAGTCCGGCCGCCAGGGCAGCGATCTGAGCCACCGATGCACCGGGTCGACGGGCCGAAGAGGCAAGCGCCACGCGTAGCGCGGCATTGCCCGCACCTGCACCCAGCAAACGGCGCAACGGATCCAGAGACTGCAGCGCCAGCCAGGCCACACTCCCAAACAAGACGCTGGCTGCAGCAAAGCCGGCCAGGGCATACGAGGCGAGCCTGGGCTCCCCGGCAAACCAGAAGAGCAGCAGGGCAAAGCTCACAACGCTCACCGCTAGGGTTGCCCAGGCCGAGGCTTTGCCCGTACCGAGA
>JBKCEY010000461.1:0-22068 GCA_046304115.1 Burkholderiales bacterium
GTTTTCATCCTGTGCGCAGGGGTCATGCTGCTCTGGTGGTGGGTTGCCGCTGGCGCGAGGCGCTGGCCAGGCCGTTCGACCTAGGCCATCCGTGCCTGGCGCGGTCAAAGCGCTGGGGTAAGCTTTGCCTCCCGTGGTTGCCCGTCGTGGTGACCTGCCGCCTTACCACTCCCCCGGTTGCATCGCTTTCGCCCTGCATCCCCGGCCCGCTCACTTCTGGAGGCTCGCTCATGGCTTCGGTCAACAAGGTCATCCTCATCGGCAATCTCGGCAAGGATCCCGAGACCCGCTTTTCGCCCAATGGCGGCGCCATCTGCAATGTGCGGCTGGCCACCACCCGCAGCTGGAAGGACAAGACCTCCGGCGAGCGCAAGGAAGAAACCGAATGGCACAGCGTGGTCTTTTATGACCGCCTGGCCGAGATCGCCGGCGAGTACCTCAAAAAGGGCCGCTCGGTCTATGTCGAGGGTCGCCTCAAGACCCGCAAGTGGCAAGACAAGGACGGCCAGGACCGCTACACCACCGAGGTGATCGCCAACGAAATGCAGCTTCTGGGTGGCCGTGAAGGGGGTGGCGCAGGCATGGGCGGCGAAGGCCAGGAGGGCGGCTACAGCCGTGAGTCCTATGGCGGCGCTCCGCGGGTCGCGGCCAGTGGTGGAGCATCGGCGGGCGCGCCGGCCGCACGTCGGCCCGCACCGGCCCCGGCCGACCTGGGCGACGACGACATCCCCTTCTGATTTCCCCGGGTGCCCTCATGAAAGCTGTTGGCTATCGCCAGTGCCTGCCGGTTTCCGATCCGGCCTGCCTGATCGATCTCGAACTGCCCGAGCCAGTGGCTGCAGGCCACGACCTGCTGGTGCGGGTTCATGCGGTCTCGGTCAATCCGGTCGACACCAAGGTCCGCCGAGGTGCCCCGGTTCCGCCGGGTGAGGTCCGCATTCTGGGCTACGACGCCGCTGGCGTGGTCGAAGCCGTGGGTGACCAGGTCACCCGTTTCAAGCCGGGCGATCGGGTCTATTACGCAGGCTCGCGCGCCCGTCAGGGCACCAATGCCGAGCGCCATCTGGTGGATGAGCGCATCGTGGGACACATGCCCGCCAGCCTCGATTTTGCGCAGGCCGCAGCCTTGCCGCTCACCACCATCACCGCCTGGGAGGCATTGTTCGACCGGCTGCAACTGCCACGGCGTGCTGAAGCACCGGGCATGGGCCCGATGGGCCGGGCGGCGGGTGGCGATGCGCTGGGCGCTGGCACGGTGCTGATCACGGCGGCTGCGGGTGGTGTTGGGTCTATTGCCATTCAGCTGGCCCGTCAGCTCACCGATGCCCGGGTGATCGCCACGGCCTCGCGCCCCCAGAGTCGAGCGCAGGCGCTGGCCCTGGGCGCGCATGAAGTGCTCGATCACGGCAAGCCCCTGTCCGAAGGCCTCAAGTCTGCGGGTGTGCGCTGGGTCGAGCGCATCTTCAGCATCTCGCACACCCATCTTCACTATGCCGAGTTGTGCAAGCTGATCGCGCCGCAGGGGCGGTTGTGTCTGATCGACGATCCGCCTGAGCCTATCGATGTCCGGCCGCTGAAGGCGCGCTGTGCCTCGCTGCACTGGGAGGCCATGTTCACCCGATCCGGTTTCGAGACGCCCGACATGATCGAGCAGGGCCGTCTGCTCGATGAAACGGCCCGCCTCATCGATGCCGGCATCCTGCGCACGACCCATGCCGCTACGCTCGGGCCCATCAATGCAGCCACCCTGCGTCGGGCCCATGAGATGATCGAGTCCGGTCAGACCATCGGCAAGGTTGTGCTCGAAGGATTCTGATTCTTACGCCCGGGTGCATCCCCTTGCACCCGGCCAGGCACTACGGAGATCCCCACCATGCAACGTCGTTCGTTCAACGCGCTTGCTCTGGGCAGCATGGCCACACTGGCCGCGCCCTCGTTGCGAGCCCAGGCCTTTCCTTCCAAACCCATTCGAGTGGTCGTGCCCTTCCCACCGGGTGCGGCCACCGACACCATCGCCCGAGCCTTCGCGCAGGCAGTTTCGGCATCCATCGGCCAGCCGCTGGTTGTCGAAAACAAGGCCGGTGCCGACGGTGCGATTGCTGGCACCGAAGTCGCCCGCGCCGCCCCGGACGGTCACACCCTGCTGTTTGCAACCAACAGCCCCATGTCGGCCGTGCCGGCCATGAAGAAAAACCCGCCTTACGATCCGGTCCGCGATTTTGCGCCGGTGAGCGACATCGGTCGGTACACCTTCTTCATGGTGGTGCATCCCAGCGTGCCGGCCAAGAACGTGGCCGAGCTGGTCGCCTATGCCAAGGCCAATCCCGGCAAGCTGAGCTATGCCACCGGCAACACCACCGGGATCGTTTCCACGGCGCTCTTCAATGCGCTGGGTGGCATTCAAATGGTTCAGGTGCCCTACAAGGGCGAACCCCAGGCGCTCACCGACCTCGTGGCCGGGCGGGTCCAGTTCATGGTGGTCTCGGCGGGCACCAGCATCGGCTTCATCCGTGAGGGGCGTCTGCGTGCCATTGCCGTCACGCTCAGCAAGCGCAGCCCGGCGGCGCCCGACGTGCCAACGATTGCCGAGGCTGGCATGCCCAAGTTCTCGCTCACGTCCTGGGCCGCGGTGTTTGCACCGGCCGGTACGCCGCCCGAGATCGTGGCCCGGCTCAACAAGGAGTTCAATGCCGCAATGAGCCGTCCTGAGCTGATTGCAGTGATGGACAAACAATCCTTCATGCTCAATGGCTCAACGCCCGAGCAGCTCGGCACCCTGGTGCGCGATCAGCTCGAGAGCTTTCGCAGCACCCTCAAGATCGCCGGCGTCGAGCCGGACTGATCCGGCAGCGACCCAACCCCGGGGCGGGCTCGTCCTTCTGTTCACCTCGGGGTTGTTCTGCACCGTGACACGGTTCCACCGTATAATTTCGGGTTCCCCAGCGTTTGAATCGCCCCGTCCGGGGGGAGTCCGTCATGCCGATTTACGCCTACCGTTGCCAGCAATGCGGTCACGCCAAGGACGTCATTCAGAAATTTTCTGACGCGCCACTGACCGATTGTCCGGCCTGTGGAGCCGACGCCTTTCGCAAGCAACTGACTGCACCTGCCTTTCAGCTGAAGGGCGGCGGCTGGTATGTCACTGATTTTCGTGACTCCGGCAAAGGCAAGTCGGCCGAAGCCAAGGGCGGATCGGACCGTGCCTCGGCCGGCGGTGATTCCGGCGCAGGCGAGTCGGCCGCCTCTTCATCGACCTCGACTGCGTCATCGGATGCACCGGCTTCGACACCGGCTTCGCCCGGCCCTTCGAGCACGCCGAGCACCGGTGCCTGAGCTCATGCCCCGTTCGCGCAGCGCCTGCCACGGCTGACCCATGTTTCGTCGCTACTTCATCACCGGGCTGCTGATCTGGATCCCGATTGCGATCACGCTCTGGCTCCTGAATTTCGTCGTCTCCACGCTCGACCTCAGCTTGTCGCTGCTGCCGGCCCACTGGCAGCCCGAACGCTTCCTGGGCCAGAAACTCCCGGGCATCGGTGCGCTCCTCACCTTGCTGGTCATCTTCCTGACCGGTGTGCTCACCGCCAACTTCCTCGGCCAGCGGCTGGTCAGGATCTGGGAGCGCGTCCTGGCGCGCATTCCCATCGTCAATACCGTCTATTCCAGCGTCAAGCAGGTGAGCGATACCCTGCTCTCGCCGCAGGGCAACGCCTTCCGAAAGGCCCTCCTGGTGGAGTACCCGCGCCGCGGCAGCTGGACGATCGGGTTTCTCACCGGAACGCCTGCACTCGAGGTTCGCCGCCAGATTGACGACGACATGGTGTCGCTGTACGTACCCACCACCCCCAATCCGACGTCAGGTTTTTTCCTGATGGTCCCTCGTGCCGACACCCGCGAACTCGACATGTCGGTCGACGAGGCGCTCAAATATGTCGTTTCCATGGGCGTCGTGATTCCCACCGATCGCTCGGCCTCAGTGGCCCCGGACGCGGCACCCCCATCCTCCCCCAAGGCCTGACATGCGTACCTGCTATACCGGAGAACTCTGCACCGACCATCTCGACCAGGTGGTGACCCTGTTCGGTTGGGTTCAGCGTCGTCGCGATCATGGCGGTGTGATCTTCATCGATCTGCGCGATCGCGAAGGCATCGCCCAGCTGGTCTGTGACCCGGATCGTGCCGATACCTTCGCAGTGGCCGAGCGGGTGCGCAACGAGTTCTGCCTGCGCATCACGGGCAAGGTTCGACGCCGGCCCGAGGGCACGGGCAATGCAGGCATTCGCAGCGGTGAAGTCGAGATCCTCTGCCATACCCTCGAGATTCTGAACGCGTCGGTTACGCCGCCGTTCCAGCTCGACGACGACAACCTCTCCGAGACCACCCGGCTGACCCATCGCGTGCTTGACCTGCGCCGCCCTCAAATGCAGGCCAACCTCATGCTGCGCTACAAGGTGGCGATGGCTGTGCGCCGCTATCTCGATGCGCTGGGCTTCATCGACATCGAAACCCCGATGCTGACCAAGTCCACGCCCGAGGGCGCACGCGACTACCTGGTTCCGTCGCGGGTCAATGCCGGCCAGTTCTTTGCCCTGCCGCAGAGTCCGCAGCTTTTCAAGCAATTGCTGATGGTCTCGGGCTTCGATCGGTATTACCAGATCACCAAATGTTTCCGCGACGAAGACCTGCGTGCCGACCGGCAACCCGAGTTCACCCAGATCGATTGCGAGACATCCTTTCTCAATGAACACGAGATCCGGGCGATTTTTGAGGACATGATCCGCACGGTGTTCCGCGACACCCAGGGCGTGAACCTGCCGGCGCCCTTTCCGGTCATGCCCTACGGCGAAGCCATGCGCCTGTATGGCTCCGACAAACCCGATCTGCGGGTGTTGTTGCAGTTCACCGATCTCACCGATGTCATGCGTGATGTCGACTTCAAGGTCTTCAGCGCTGCAGCCAATGCCGAGGATGGCCGGGTCGTGGGTTTGCGCGTGCCTCAGGGCGGCCAGCTCACCCGCAGCGAAATCGATGCCTACACGCAATTCGTGGCGATTTATGGCGCCAAGGGGTTGGCCTACATCAAGGTCAACGAGCGTGCCAAGGGCCGTGACGGCCTGCAGTCCCCGATCGTCAAGAACATTCACGATGCGGCGCTTCAGGCACTGCTCGAGCGCACCGGGGCCCAGGACGGCGATCTCGTCTTCTTCGGAGCCGACAAGGCCAAGGTCGTCAATGACGCGATCGGTGCTCTTCGAGTCAAGATCGGTCACTCCGAGTTCGGCAAGCGCTCCGGGCTCTTTGAAGACGCCTGGCGACCGCTGTGGGTGGTGGATTTCCCGATGTTCGAGCACGACCCCGAAGACAACCGCTGGGTGGCTGTGCATCATCCCTTCACAGCGCCCAAGGACGGTCATGAAGACCTCATGACCGATGATCCCGCCAAGTGTCTGGCCAAGGCTTACGACATGGTGCTCAATGGCTGGGAGATCGGCGGGGGCTCGGTGCGGATTCACCGTGAAGAAGTTCAGAGCAAGGTCTTTCGGGCACTCAACATCGGCCCGGAAGAGGCACGCGCCAAGTTCGGTTTCCTGCTCGATGCCCTTCAGTACGGCGCACCGCCTCATGGCGGGATCGCCTTTGGCCTCGATCGCATCGTCACCATGATGGCGGGCGCCGAGTCGATCCGCGATGTGATTGCCTTTCCCAAGACCCAGCGTGCCCAGGACCTGCTCACCCAGGCCCCTTCTGCAGTCGACGAGCGTCAGCTGCGCGAGCTGCACATCCGCTTGCGGGGCGAGGCCAAGGCCTGAACGGCGGGCGGCATGGGTACCAAGATCCCGGAGTCGGTGCTGGTGGTCATCCACACGCCCGATCTGCAGGTGCTCCTGCTTGAGCGTGCCGATCGGCCGGGCTTCTGGCAGTCGGTCACAGGCAGCAAGGACGAGCTCGACGAACCTCTGATCACCACCTGTGTGAGGGAGGTGTTCGAAGAAACCGGGATTGATGCGCGCTCTCATCCACTGACCGACTGGCAGCACACCAACCGGTACGAGATCTACCCCCACTGGCGGCATCGCTATCCCGAGGGCGTCACGCACAATACCGAGCATGTCTTCAGCCTGTGCCTGAATGCTGCCGTGCCAGTGCGCATTGCGCCGCGCGAGCACCTGGCTGCGCAGTGGCTACCCTGGGAGCAGGCCGCCGATCGCTGTTTTTCCTGGACGAACGTCCAGGCCATCCGTGAACTGGCGCGACGTGAGGCTCATCGGGTCGGCCATGGCTGAGCCGGTGCGGGTCGCCACCTACAACATTCACAAGGGTGTGATGCGCGAGTTGTTCGGCCTGCGGCGCATCCCGCAGGTCCATGGCCTGCGCAGCCGGCTGCACGACCTTGATGCCGACCTCATCTTTCTGCAGGAAGTCCAGGGCCGCAATGAGCGCCATGCGGATCGCTTCGAGCACTGGCCCGCCGAGCCTCAGGAAGAGTTCCTCGCGCGTTCACCCGGCCATCGGCACAGTTTCGAGTCGGCTTACGGTCTCAACGCCAACTACCTGCACGGTCACCATGGCAATGCACTGCTCTCGCGCCATCCGATCGTGCGTCGCGAGAACCGCGATTTCTCGGATCATGCTCTCGAAAAGCGCGGTGTGCTGCATTGCGTGGTCGAGGTTGGCGCGCGCGAGGTGCATTGTTTCGTGATTCACTTCGGGTTGTTTGCCCGCAGCCGCGAACGACAGGCCCATGCGCTGGTGCGCTGGATCGAGCGCGCCGTGCCTGCCGATGCACCGTTACTGATCGCGGGCGATACCAACGACTGGCGCAACCACCTCACTCGGCACTTCACCGAGCATCTGGCGGTCCATGAGGTGATGGGCGCGGCCCGAACCTTTCCCGCCCTGGTGCCCTGGCTGCGCATGGATCGCATCTATCAGCGCGGCTTTGAGGTGCACGATGCACGCGTGTTGCGAGGACCGTCCTGGGCCAGGTTATCGGATCATGCGCCGCTTGTGGCCGATCTGGCGATCGGTGTCTGATGCGCCATGGTGATCGATGCGCCGGGTGATCTGCCGCCGCGAGGAGCCGTGTTGGACAGCTCCCAGGAAGTGCCTCATCTGCTCAACAGCGGGCGGGAGTTCTTTCCGGCCCTGATTCAGGCCATCGATGCCGCACACACCGAGGTGTTGCTCGAGACCTACATCTTTTCACCCGACAAGACCGGCGACGACGTCGCGCAGGCGCTGGCGCGCGCTGCCCGCAGGGGTCTGCGGGTGAGGGTGGTGATCGATGGTTTTGGTACTCGGCCGGTGCCGGAGCGCTATCTCGAACTCTGGACGGGATCAGGCGCCCAGGTCCAGGTCTTCTCGCCCGTCCCGGCCCTTCTGACCCTGGATCGGGCGCGATTGCGGCGCCTGCATCGCAAGCTCGCCTGCATTGATGGCGAGATCGGCTTTGTGGGGGGCATCAATGTGCTCGATGACCTGTGGGACCCTAACCACGGCGTGCTCGAACACCCCCGCCTTGACTATGCGGTACGGGTTAGAGGCCGCCTCGCAGCCGAAGTTCAAGAGACCATGGAGCGGCTTTGGGAGCAGGTCTGTGCACCGGGTGCGATTGAGCGCAATCTGGGGGTCAGACGCTTGGTGCGAGGGGGGGCTTCAACCGGAGCCGGCCTCAAATCCACCCAGGCCCGGCTGGTATTGCGCGACAGTCTTACCCAGCGACGTGCCATCGAGAGAGCCTATCTGCGGGCCATCGGTCAGGCCCGTCGTGAAGTGCTGATCGCCACTGCCTACTTCTTTCCGGGCCGACGGTTTCGTCGAGCCCTTCGCGAGGCGGCCGGGCGGGGCGTCAAGGTTCGCCTGCTGTTGCAGGGTCGCGCCGAATATCTGCTGCCGCATCGGGCTGCGCAGGCGATGTACGACTCCATGCTGTCGCATGGGATCGAGATTCATGAGTACACCCGCAGCTTCCTGCATGCCAAGGTGGCGGTCATCGACGACTGGGCTACGGTGGGCTCATCCAATATCGACCCCTTCTCGCTCCTGCTCTCGCGAGAGGCCAATGTGGTGGTCCAGGATCGGGGCTTTGCGCGCCAGCTCAGGGCCAGTATCGACCACGAGATCCGCGAGGGTGCGACCCAGATCCTGATGGACCAGGTCCGTCGCAGGACCTGGTGGCAGCGTCTGGCGGGCTGGGTGGCCTACGGCCTGCTGCGCCTGGGGGTCAAGGTCTCGGGCGAACGTCTGGATCAGTGAATGGTCCGCTGCGCGAACCCGTCTGCTGTCATCATCGAGCGGCCTTGAAGACCGACCTTCTGCAATGACCGACCTGCTGCAATGACCGGCCTGCTGCAATGACCGACCTTTTGTAATGACCGACCTTTTGCAATGACCGACCTGCTGCGTCTTCGGCCAGAAGGTCTTTACTGCGAGGCGGGTGGATTCTTCATCGACCCCTGGCGCCCGGTCGATCGGGCCGTGATCACCCATGCTCATGCGGATCACGCCCGGGCCGGTCACGGTGCCTATCTGACCGCCCGGTCGGGGGAGGGTGTGCTCAGGTCGCGGCTGGGCACTCTTTCAGTTCAGACCCTGGACTGGGGCGAGTCCGTGCTGCATCAGGGGGTGCGGGTCAGCCTGCATCCGGCGGGTCATGTTCTGGGATCGGCGCAGGTCCGCATCGAATACCGGGGCCAGGTCTGGGTGGTCAGTGGCGACTACAAGGTCCAGCCCGACCGCACCTGCACGCCGTTCGAACCCGTGCGCTGCGATGTGTTCGTGACCGAGTCCACCTTTGGTCTGCCGATCTACCGATGGGCTCCCGAGGAAGAGGT
This sequence comes from Burkholderiales bacterium, assembly GCA_046304115.1. Taxonomy (GTDB): domain Bacteria; phylum Pseudomonadota; class Gammaproteobacteria; order Burkholderiales; family Burkholderiaceae_E; genus UBA4615. The sequence goes on from JBKCEY010000461.1 coordinate 8,835, forward strand.
TTTCGCCCAGATCAATGCCTGGTGGAGCGCCAACGCCCAGGCGGGCCGCAGCAGCCTGTTGCTGGCCTATGCATTCGGCAAGTCCCAGCGCATCCTGGCCGGGCTTGATCCCGGTATCGGGCCGATCGTCTGCCATGGCGCGATGGAGCCGATCAATGCGGCCTACCGTGCCGAGGGTATTGCGCTGCCCACCACCTGCCGCATCACAGAGCTGCCTGATCGATCCGCCCTCGCCAGGGCTCTGGTGCTGGCACCGCCCTCTGCGGCGGGTACGCCATGGGCGCGACGCCTGGTGCAGCCCTCCGATGCCTTCGCGTCCGGTTGGATGGCGGTTCGAGGCATGCGTCGCCGAAGGGCACTGGATCGGGGTTTCGTGTTGTCTGATCATGCGGATTGGCCGGGTTTGCATCAGGCCATCGATGCCACCCGTGCGCAGCGTGTGCTGGTTACACATGGCGATGTTCCGGTCATGGTTCGCGCGCTGCGTGAGCGCGGCTTGCAGGCCGAGGCCTTGCGGACCGAGTTCGGCACCGATCCCGACGAACTGCCGGCCGCCCCTCAGGGCACAGATCCTGCGCCTGCCCAGCCCGGCGTTCAGGAGGCCTGATGCAGGCTTTTGCTGCCCTGGTGAGCCTGCTCGATGCCACCACCTCCACCCAGGCCAAGGTGCAGGCGATCGCCGACCACCTGTCTCGTGCCCCCACCGACGACGCAGCCTGGGCGGTCTTTCTGTTGTGCGGCGGCAAACGACCACAGACCGTACCCTCGCGCGTCTTGCGTGAGGCGGCCTTGCAGGGCAGCGGACTGACGCCCTGGCTGTTCGAGGAGTGCTATGCCGCAGTGGGCGATCTGGCAGAGACCATTGCTTTGCTGGTGGCGCCCCTGCCGGGCGGCACTTCCGATGCACCGCAGCCTCTGACTGATGCACCGAGTGATGCACCGAGGCCAGCGCCGGATGTGCCCGATCCTGTGACTGACGCACCGCATCGCGCGCCTGATCCAGCGCATCCTTCAACGGGCTCGCCTGAATCCCTGCACCACTGGATGACCGAGCGGCTGCCTGCCTGGCGCACGCAGGATCCTGCGCAGGTGCGAAACGCCTTGTGCTCGGCCTGGGCCACGCTCGATGCCACCGGCATCTTCACGCTCAACAAGCTGATCACCGGCGGGCTGCGCCTGGGGGTCTCGCGCCAGACCGTGTCCCGGGCTCTGTCGCTCATGACCGGCCTGGACTCACGCCGGATCGCGCAGCGGCTCATGGGCTATGTTGACCGACGTCGTCCACCTGGGGCTGCACAGTACCTGGCCCTGATCGCAACCGAGGATTCGGCCCTGCCGGTGGCGCCAAGCCGGGGCGACCCCTATCCCTTCTTTCTGGCGCATGCCCTGCAGCAGACGCCTGAGACCCTGGGTTCGGTGCACGACTGGATGGCCGAATGGAAGTGGGACGGCATTCGTGCCCAGGTGGTGATTCGTGCCGGTGAGGTCTGGGTCTGGAGCCGCGGTGAGGAGCTGGTCAATGAGCAGTTTCCCGAGCTGATCGATCAGTTGCGGATCTGCCGGATCGATGACGAGGGCAGCGTGGTGCTTGATGGCGAACTGCTCGCCTGGGATCCCGGCCTGGACAGGCCTCGCGACTTCGCTGTGCTGCAAAGACGCCTGCAGCGGCGACAGGTGAGCGCCGCCCTGCGGCGGGATTATCCGGTGCGATTCGTGGCCTACGATCTGCTCGAGGCTCGCGGCCAAGATCTTCGCGAACACCCGCTGCACGCGCGTCGCCAGCAGCTCGAGCGGCTTGCCGAGCGACATGGCCTGCATCTGTCACAACCCCTGCCGGGATCGCACTGGGAGGATTGGCGACTCCTGCGACAGGCAGCGCGCGAGCAGCAGGCTGAGGGCCTCATGCTCAAGCACCGCCACAGTACCTACGGTGTGGGTCGCACCCGGCCCACCCAGGGCGCCTGGTGGAAATGGAAGCTCGACCCGATGACGGTCGATGCGGTTCTGGTCTATGCCCAGCGCGGACATGGCCGGCGCGCCAGCCTGCTCACCGACTACACCTTTGCCGTCTGGGATCGGCCCGCCGACGATGGCGGCGAGCGGGTCTTGCTGCCGTTTGCCAAGGCCTATTCAGGGCTGACCGATGCCGAGATCCGTGCGGTCGATGCCCATCTGCGCAAGACCACGCGGGAGAGTTTCGGGCCGGTTCGCAGCGTGGAGCCTACGCTGGTGTTCGAACTCGGGTTCGAGGGTATCAGCGCCTCGAGCCGGCACAAGTCAGGTGTGGCCGTGCGGTTTCCGCGCATCCTGCGCTGGCGAACCGACAAGACGCCCGAGCAGGCCGATCATCTGGATATCCTGAAGGGTCTGATCCCCTCCCATCCCTCGCCAATCCCATGAATTGCCTTCCCCCCGCGCACCTGTATCCACCGGGACAGACGCTGCTCTTCGGGGTTGATTTCACCAGTGCACCGCGCAAGGCCAAGCCGATTACCGTGGCGATGGCCTGCGCACCGGGCGCGAATGACCAGCCGCTCGTGCTGACCGAACTGCTGCGCTTCGAATCCTTCGAGGCCTGGGCAGACTGGCTGAAGACACCGGGGCCCTGGGTGGGAGGATTTGATCTTCCGTTTGGATTGCCGCGAGCCTTTGTTGAGCATCTGGGCTGGATGGCTGCGCCCGGGCCTTTTTCCGAGCCGTGCGTGTCAGCCTCGCCCTCGCCCTCGGTCTGGGATCGGATCACGGCTCGACTGGCTGCACTGAGTCGTGCCGAACTGATCGCGGCCTGCCGAGCCTGGTGCGATGCGCGTCCTGCAGGACAGAAGTTTGCTCATCGCGCCACCGACCTCACCGCAGGCAGCAGTTCCTCCATGAAATGGGTCAATCCCCCGGTGGCCCTGATGCTGCATGCGGGCGCACCCCGGCTGATGCAGGCCGGCATGACGCTCCCGATGCGACAAGGCGACCCGCTGCGGCTGGCCCTGGAAGCGTATCCGGGGCTGCTGGCACGGCGGGTGCTGGGCCGAACGTCGTACAAGAGCGATGAGCCTGCCCGGCGGCACTGCCCGGACCGAAAGGCTGCGAGAGCCCGGCTGATCGATGCCCTGAGCACCGGACTTGCCGGGAGCCTGCAGAACGCGGAGCCCGCCTGCGTCATGGGCGCGCCTGCGGGGCTATTGGCGCAGGGCCTGCCGCCAACCGCACCGATTGCCTTCGGGCCCTGGGCTGAGGCTTGCCTCGACGACCCCGGCGCTGATCTGCTCGATGCCGTGATGTGCCTGGCCCAGGCGCATCAGGCCTGGGCGGCTCGCGACCAGGGCTGGGCAATGCCTGCACCGATTGATCCAATCGAGGGCTGGATCATCGGCGCGCCGTCAGGATCGGTGGCGTAGTTCGTCGATCTCAGTACCCCGTGTTCTCGCGGGCTTTCTGGGCCGAGCCACGGGCCTGTGCCAGCTGCGTGGTGGCCGCCTGCATCATGAAGCCCACATCGTTGCCCAGCAGCACGAAGTCAAAGCCCAGCGCCAGACGCTGCTGCGTGAACTTCAGGCTGTGTGAATGAATGCCCACCGGCACCTTGTGCTTCTTGCACACATCCCGAATGCGCTCAATGGTCTGCAGGTGCAGGGGGTGATCGTTGTCGCCCACGGGGGGCAGCCCGATGGCCAGGGCCAGATCGGCCGGGCCGATATAGACCCCGCCCAGCCCCGGCGTGCTGACGATCTCTTCCAGGTTGTCCAGGCCCTCTCGCGTTTCGACCATGGCGATGCAGGCGATCTGGTCGTTGGCTTCGGCGGCATAGCCTTGGCCGCCATAGAGCGCGGCCCGGATCGGGCCGAATGAGCGCATGCCCTGCGGAGGGTACTTGGTGGCTGCGATGGCGGCTTCGGCCTCAGCGCGGTTGTTGATCATCGGCACGATCACGCCCATGGCGCCGGCGTCCAGGGCCTTCATGATTTCGGCCGGGTTGTTCCAGGTGACCCGAACCAGCGGCGTGGTCTCGCTGGTGGAGATCGCTGGCAGCATGACCCGCAGATCGCTCATGTCGATCAGACCGTGCTGCATGTCGACCACAATCCAGTCAAAGCCTGCGTGGGCAAGGGACTCCGCTGAATGGGTGTTGGCCAGCGACAGCCAGCCACCGATGGTCTGGATTCCGGCACGCCATTTCGCCAGGGCGGTATTGGGCCTCATGGGGTTCTCCTGTAAGGTTCGGGGGTTGGTTCGGGCACGGCCCTGACCATACCCGAATTGTTCCATTACCCGAGGAGACCTCTCATGCGGCAAGCAGTCGTCGTTTCATATGCCCGCACTGGCCTGGCCAAGGCCGGGCGCGGTGGCTTCAACAACACCTCCAACATGACCATGCTCGGCGAGGCCATCAAGCACGCCGTGCAGCGCTCGGGCGTGGCCCCGGCCGAAGTCGAGGATGTGATCTCGGGTTGCGTGGCCGCCTCCGGCAATGTGGCTCGTGCGGCGGCCCTGCTGGCCGGCCTGCCGGTCACCACCTCCGGCATGACCCTGCATCGCGCCTGCTCCTCGGGCCTGAACGCCATCGCCGTAGCCGCTCGCAACATCGTTGAAGATGGCATGGACATCATGGTGGGCGGCGGCGTCGATTCCATTACCTACCAGGGTGGCGGTGGTGGCGGTCGCGATGATCGCCTGACCGAAATTTCGCCCGACTTCTGGATGCCGATGATCGACACGGCCGATGTGGTGGCCGCACGCTACAACCTCAGCCGCGAATACCAGGACGAATACTCCCTGCGCTCGCAAAAGCTCATGGCTGCCGCACAGGCCGCCGGCAAGTTCAAGGACGAGATCGTGCCGGTCAAGACCCGCATGAAGGTGGTCGACAAGGTCACCAAGGCCGAGTCCTTTGTGGACTACGTGGTCGACAAGGATGAGTGCAATCGTCCCGAGACCACCCTGGAAGGCCTGGCCAAGCTTGAGCCGGTCAAGGGCCCGGGCAAGTTCATCACCGCCGGCAACGCCAGCCAGCTCTCGGACGGCGCCGCGGCTCTGGTCCTGATGGAAGCCCGTGAAGCCGAGCGTCGCGGCCTGCAGCCCATGGGCGCCTTCAAGGGCTGGGCGGTGGCGGGTTGCGAACCCGACGAAATGGGCATCGGCCCTGTGTTCGCCATTCCCAAGCTGCTCAAGCGCCATGGCCTGAAGATCGATGACATCGATCTGTGGGAACTGAACGAAGCCTTTGCCAGCCAGTGCCTGTACAGCCGGGACAAGCTGGGCATCGATCCCGAGAAGTACAACGTCAATGGCGGCTCGATCGCAATCGGCCATCCCTTTGGCATGACCGGCGCGCGTCTGGCGGGTCATGTGCTCATGGAAGGCAAGCGCCGTGGCGCCAAGAACGTCGTGGTGTCGATGTGCATTGGCGGCGGCATGGGCGCCGCAGGACTGTTCGAGGTCTACTGATCCCGCACGGGGCCGATCCATCGGGTCGGCTCGACCCGGACTGCCCCACCACGGTGGGCCTGTGCCGGGTCTGATCCAGCGTCTGATCCAGCCACAGGGGGCCCTCGGGCCCCCTGTTCTTTTCCAGAGACCGGAGATCCACATCCCTGCTGCCAGGGCCTTGGATGTTCCGAAATCTAATCACTTTGAGTAGAAATTAACTCTTTGTGATGTAATTAATTTGCGAATTGCGGCAAGTCAAACCACAGCCAGCGGGCTTGGATACTGTCGCGATGTGAGTGAAACCAAGCTTCAGTTCGCCGAGCGTCTGCGCTCGGCCATGCAGGCTGCTGGCTATGTGCCGCGCCCGGCCGTGCTTGAGCGCGAGTTCAACAGCCGCTACTGGGGCAAGCCCATGACCCTGCACGGCGTTCGTCGCTGGTTGCTGGGCGAAACCCTGCCGTCTCAGGACAAACTGCTGGTGCTTGCGGAGTGGCTTGCCATTGCGCCCCAGACCCTGCTTTTTGGGGAGCAGGTCGTGGCGCGTGCATCCCAGCGCAAGCCACGCTGGGATGCCGGTGTCGGCTTCGAGGATCGCGAGCTTTTCGAGGCCTTCCTGCGCCTGCCGGTGCCGCAGCGCCGGGTGGTGCGCGATGTGATCCTGGCCTTTTCGCGAGCTTATTCGGAAGTCGACAGCACGCTGCGGTAAATGGTGTTTCTGGGTGTGGCAAACACCCGGCGCACCATGGGCTCGAAGTGTTCAAGGGGCAGGGTCTCGCCCTTGGGGTTGAAGGCCGGGCCGTCATACAGGGCACAGAACTCCTCGGTGAGCCCATAGTGCTCATGGCCCTGGAACTGGTCGCGCAGGTTGCGATCCAGTCCGAGGTGATGAAAGAAGTAGTAGCCCTGGAAGATGCCATGCTGCTGGACCATCCAGTGGTTGGCTTCACTCACGAAGGGCTTGACGATCGCGGCGGCCACATCAAAGTGATTGGCGCAGCCCAGCGTGTCGCCGATGTCGTGCAGCAGCGCGCACACCACATACTCCTCGTCACGGCCGTCCTTGAGGGCCAGCGTGGCGGTCTGCAGCGAGTGGGTCAGACGGTCGACCGCAAAGCCGCCATGGTCGCCGTCGAGCAGCTTGAGATGCGCCAGGATCCGATCGGGCAGGGCCCGGGTAAAGGCGGGTGAATGGGTGCGGATGATGTCCCAGTCCTGGGACGTGCATTCGGCCATGGTGGTAAAGGTTGCGCGTGTATTCATGGTGGCCTCAGTAGCCGCGCTGGCGAGCCAGACGATCGGCATGATGGGCAGCATCGCCCAGATATTCCTGCAACATGCGGGCGCGCTTCATGAACAGGCCAATATCAAACGCATCGGTCATGCCCATGCCGCCATGCATCTGCACGCCTTCCTGCACGGCCCGCGTCGCACTCAGGCCCGCTCTGGACTTGGCCACGGCCACCTCGCGCATGGCCTGGGCGGGATCCGCATCCAGCGCCTGCAGGGCACCCATGACGGCCGCGCGCGCCAGTTCGATATCGCAGTACAGATCGGCCGCCCGATGCTGCAGCGCCTGGAACTCGCCAATCAGCTTGCCGAACTGCTTGCGCGCCTTGAGATAGTCGGTCGTTCTGACAAAGACCTCATCGGTCAGGCCCAGCAGCTCGGCTGCGGCTGCAGCCCGACCGGCATCGAGCGCCACGTTCAGTGCCGCATCGGCACCATCGACCGGCCCCAGCACCGCTGCAGCAGCAACCTTGACGCCTTCCAGGCGCACGCGGGCCGTGGGCCGCGAATCCACCATCACCACCCGCTCGAGCTGCACGCCGGGCGCCGAGCGCGGCACGAGGAACATCGTCAGGCCGGCCGTACCGACCCGGGCAACCACGATCAACAGATCGGCCACGTGGCCATCGATGACAAAGGTCTTGTGTCCATCAAGCACAAAGCCCTCGCCTTCCCGACGGGCCTTCATGGCGATGCGATCCAGCGCATGTTTGCCATGCTCCTCGAGGGCCAGCGTCGCAATGACGGCGCCGCTCGCGAGCTTGGGCAGCCATTCGGCCTGCTGCGCAGGATTGCCCGCCCGGATCAGTGCGGTGGCTGCCACCACCGAGGAGGCCAGAAACGGTGAGGCGGTCAGGTTGCGTCCGATCTCTTCCAGGATCGTGCCGGCCTCGACAAAACCCAGGCCCAGGCCACCCTGCGCCTCGGGAATCAGCACGCCCGTGAAGCCAAGCTCGGCAAATCGCGCCCAGACCTCGCGCGAGAAGCCGGTCTCGTCGTTCGCATCGCGCAGGGCGCGCAGCTGCGACACGGGGGCCTGTTCGGCCATGAAGCTGCGCGCACTGTCGCGCAGCATGGATTGTTCTTCGTTGAGCAGCAGGCTCATGGGTTTCTCCTTCAGGCGCCAGGCAGTTCGAGAATGCGCTTGGCGATGATGCCGAGCTGCACTTCGCTGGTGCCACCTTCAATTGAATTGGCCTTGGTACGCAGCCAGGAGCGAATGGTGGCGCCATGGTTGGAGCGATCACTCTCCCATTCCAGGGTGTCGCTGCCGCCGGCAGCCACCAGCAACTCATAGCGGCGCTTGTTGAGCTCGGAGCCGTAGTATTTGAGCGCCGACGGATAGGCCGGATGCGCCTGCCCTGCACGGGTCAGGTCGCCAAAGCGGGCCATCGTGAGCTTGAAGGCGGCCTCGTCCACTTCGAATTCGGCCACACGGGCGCGCAGCAGGGGATCTGCGATGCGGCCCTGTTCATCCGTGCCCACCAGATTGGCAATCACCTCGCCCAGTGGGCGTGCGATATCGGCGCTGCCCGTGCCGCCGATCATGGCGCGCTCATGGCCCAGCAGGTACTTGGCGACATCCCAGCCGCGGTTGATCTGTCCGACCAGGTTGCTCTTCTCGACCCGAACATTGTCGAAGAAGGTCTCGCAAAAGGGGGACTTGCCCGAGATCAGCCGGATGGGTTTGGTGGTCACGCCGGCCGAGGCCATGTCAAAGAGCACGAAGCTGATGCCTTCATGCTTTTTTGCGGTGGGGTCGGTGCGCACCAGACAGAAGATCCAGTCGGCCCGATCGGCATACGACGTCCAGATCTTCTGGCCGTTGACGCTGAAATAGTCTCCCTGGTCTTCAGCCCGGGTTTGCAGCGAGGCCAGATCCGAACCCGAGTTGGGTTCGGAATAGCCCTGGCACCAGCGGATTTCGCCGCGGGCGATGCGCGGCAGGTGCTCGCGCTTTTGCGCTTCGCTGCCGAACTTGAGCAGGGCCGGCCCGAGCATCCAGATCCCGAAGTTCGAATGCGGTGAGCGGCAGCCCAATGCGGCCATCTCCTGCGACAGCACCTTGGCCTGCGCAGTGCTGAGCCCGCCACCGCCGTATTCGGTGGGCCAGGTGGGTACCGTCCAGCCCCGTTCGCCCATGCGCTGCAGCCAGGTCATCTGGGCGGCGCTGTACTGGCCCTTGCGACCGCCCCAGCAGATGTCGTCTTCACTGCGCGCGGGGGTGCGCATCTCGGGCGGGCAGTTGGCCTCGAGCCAGGCGCGTGTCTGCGCGCGAAAAGCGTCCAGGCCGGCATCGGCGGTTTCAACCGTCATGGTGTGTCTCCTGAGGGTGTTTGACCTCATGCTACTGCATTGCGTCATGAGCTGCGCTTGCATGATGGCGAGCCCCGCTTGCGTGACGGCAGGGTCCCGCTTGCATCAAGGCCGAGAAGGCATGCTAGAGTGACTCACATCGATTGAGGCGCTGCTCGAGCAGCCTTCATTCATCATGGAGCGGGCCTCACCGTCGGCTCCCATAAACACAGTGGAGGGGCCGCGCGGCACCCTTCGAGACAGCGGAGGAGACCCGTGTCCAGTGCACCCATGCTTTGGGTCGAGAGGGCCTGAGCCATGCAGGCCTATATTCTCAGGCGCCTGCTGGCGCTCATCCCCACGCTGTTTTTTGCGAGTGTCATCGTGTTCACCACGGTGCGACTCATTCCGGGCGACGTCATCGATCTCATGCTGAGTCAGAACGACATCAGCGCGAGCAAGATGGATCGCGAGGCCCTCATGGAAGTGCTGGGCCTGGACAAGCCCATGTGGTCGCAATACTTCACCTGGGTGGGCAATCTGTTCCGGGGCGACATGGGCAATTCACTGTGGCAGTCCACGCCCGTGACCGAGCGTCTGGCCGAGCGCTTGCCAGTCACCTTTGAGCTCGGCCTGCTCGCGATTCTGATTGGCTTGACCATCGCCATGCCGATCGGCGTGTATTCGGCCATCCGCCAGGACACCGCCGGCGACTACATCGCGCGTTCGTTCTCCATTTTGCTGCTCGCCATCCCGAGCTTCTGGCTGGGCACCATGGTGGTGGTGATTCCGTCGATCTACTTCGGCTGGTCGCCCGAGGTGAGCTACATCGCGTTCAGTGAGGACCCGATCGGCAATCTCAAGCAGATGCTGGTGCCGGCGGCCGTGCTGGGCGCAGCGCTCTCGGCCGTCACGATGCGCATGACCCGCACCATGATGCTCGAGGTCTTGCGCCAGGACTACATCCGCACCGCCATGGCCAAGGGCCTGCCCGAGCGATTGGTGGTGTTTCGCCATGCCCTGCGCAATGCGCTCATTCCGGTGGTGACGCTGGTGGGTCTGCAGGCGCCGCTCGTGATCGGTGGTGCAGTCATCATGGAGCAGATCTTCGGCATTCCCGGGATGGGCACGCTGCTGCTCGATGCGGTCAATCAGCGCGACTATCCCATCATCACCGGCGTGTTCCTGGTGGTGGGTCTGGCGGTCATGGTCATCAACCTGCTGGTCGATCTGAGCTACGGTCTGCTGGATCCGCGCGTGAGGGTGCGTTCATGAGTGCAGTGATTGCTCCTGCGGCCAACGTGCCGGCCAACCCCAAGCCCGCAGGCTTCATCCGACGCCTGTTCCGCGACAAACCCCTGGGTGCCGCCGGTGGCGTGGTGTTCCTGGTGTTCCTGTTCTGCGGGATCTTTGCCGACGTGCTCTCGCCCTACGGCATGAACGAGATCAACCCGCTCGATCGCCTCAAGGCGCCGTCGTGGGCGCATCCGTTCGGTACCGACAATCTGGGTCGAGACATGCTCTCGCGTTGCCTGCATGGTGCCCAGCTGTCGGTCATCATCGGACTGACTGCGGCGTCACTGGCCACCCTCGTATCGGTGGTCATCGGCATTGCCACGGGTTATCTGGGTGGCAAGTTCGACCTCATCACGCAGCGCTTCGTCGATGCATGGATGAGCTTTCCCGAACTCATCATCCTGATCGTGGTGGTCTCGGTCCTGGGGCCGGGCATGCCGCAGATCATCGGAACCCTCGGCCTGCTGCTGGGCATTGCCGGCTCGCGCATCATCCGCAGTGCAGTGGTGTCGGTGCGAGAGAACATGTACGTGCATGCCGCGCAGTCCATCGGCTCGGGCACCTTTCGCATCCTGTGGCGGCACATCCTGCCCAACATCATGCCGCCGATCATCGTGCTGTTCACTACCCGCGTGGGCGCGGTCATCCTGGCGGAGTCGGGCCTGTCTTTTCTCGGTCTGGGTGTGCCGCCGCCGGCGCCCACCTGGGGCGGCCTGCTCTCGGGCAGCGGTCGCACCTACATGTTTCAGGGGCCCTGGCTGGCACTGGCCCCCGGGCTTTGCCTCACGATCGTGGTGTATGCCACCAACGTGTTTGGCGATGCGCTGCGTGACCTGCTCGATCCGCGTCTGCGCGGTTCACGCTGAGTCAGGGCTGCCGCAATCATCCTGATGAGTTCTATCTTCTGAGTTCAAGCTGTTGCGTTCAACCGGCTCCATTACAGAATCCACGAGGAGACACCGCATGAAGTCATCGACACTGCACGCCACACTCGGCCGACTGGCCCTGGGTGGAGCCCTCCTGCTGGGCAGCACTGCGTTGCTGGCCCAGAACAAACCCGTGCCGATGGATAAGGCCGAGGCGCCCAAGTACGGCGGCACGCTCAGCATTGCGCCCGTGTACTACACGATCAGTGCCCTCACCTGGGATCCGGCCGACTGGAACTGGAAGTCCAACCACGACATGGGCCAGTACGCCGAGAACCTCTTCGCGGCAGACCTCACCAAGTCGCGCAAGTACGGCGGCAAGCATCCCTTTGTGGCTGATGCCTACCTGCCGATCGATGCCATCCGGGGCGAGATCGCCGAGTCCTGGCGCTGGATGGAAAACCCGCTGCGCCTGGAGGTGAAGGTGCGCCAGGGCGTGATGTTCCCCGAGAAAAAGGGCGTGATGGCCGCGCGTGAACTGGTGGCCGATGACGTGGTGGCGAGCTACAACAATCTCGACAAGAGCCCCAAGCGCATCCCGGCTTATTTTGACCATCTCTCCAAGGTGGAGGCCACCGGCAAGCACACGGTGCTCTTCACCTTCAAGGACTACTTTGCCGAGTGGGACTATCGTTTTGGCTGGGGTTACTACTCCAACATCTTCCCGCGCGAGGTGCTCGAAAAAGGCGCCAAGGACTGGAAGAACCACAACGGGTCGGGCCCCTTCATGCTCACCGACTTCGTCAACGGCAACTCCACCACCTTTACCAAGAACCCCAACTACTGGGACAAGGAGCGTCTGGGTGGCCAGGAATACAAGCTGCCCTTCGTGGATCGCGTGATCTACCGCACGATCAAGGACGAGGCTGCATCGTATGCCGCGCTTCGTACCGGGCGCATCGACATGCACGAGAACATCCGCTGGAGTGCAGTGGATGAGCTCAAGAAGAATGCGCCGGGCCTCAAATGGTCCAAGACTCTGGCCTGGAGCGGCACCTTCCTCGCCATGCGGGTCGATCAGAAGCCCTTCACGGATGTGCGGGTGCGCCGGGCACTCAACATGGCGGTCAACAAACAGGAGATCGTCAAGACCTTCTGGGGCGGCAATGCCGAGCTCTTCGCCTATCCCCAGCACCCGGACTACATCGGCTACTTCGAGCCGCTTTCGACCATGCCGGATTCGGTGAAGGAGCTCTTCACCTACGATCCTGAAAAAGCCAAAAAGCTGCTGGCCGAGGCGGGCTTTCCGAATGGCTTTACCTTCAAGGTACAGGTCAACGCCAACAGCCCGGTGCATATGGATCTGCTGCCAATGGTGGGCGCCTATCTCGAAAAGGTGGGCGTGAAGATTCAGATCGAGCCGCTGGAGTACGGTGCGTTTCTGTCGCGCATGACCTCCAAGACCCACAGTGCCGGCTACTTCATGGACAACGGGCACACCAACCCGACCACCACCATCCGCAAGAGCTTTGTCACCAACCAGACCTGGAACCCCTCGATGTGGGCGGATCCGGCGCTCGACAAGAAGGTGGCCACGATGTACGCCGAGCGTGATGAGGGCAAGCGCCAGCAGATGCTCAAGGAGATGACCCGCGAGATCGTCGACAAGGCACCCTACATCTGGCTGCCCACGCCCTACTCGTTTCAGGCCTGGTGGCCCTGGGTCAAGAACTATGACGGCGAGCTGCGGGCTGGTGCTGTGCGCCCTGGCCCGATCTATGCCCGCATCTGGATCGACCAGGATCTGAAAAAGAAGATGGGCTTCAAGTAAGCCTCTGTCGGTGTTCCGCTGAGGGATCCGCACTGTGCGGCGCCCTCAGCCGACACACCGAGCACTGTAAGGGTCGGTACTCATGTTGCTTTCCTTTCGCGCCATCACGACAGCGGCACTCTTCAGTGCGGCGACGCTCACGGTGCCAGGCCTGGCCGGAGCGCAAAGCGCCCCAGCCGGCGCTGCGGCCACCGCGCCTGCCGAGGTCCCGAAATACGGCGGCACCCTGAGCGTGGGC
>JBKCEY010000462.1:0-6195 GCA_046304115.1 Burkholderiales bacterium
GGCCCTGGTGCTGCTGCTGATGGGCCAGACCCTGTTCAACCTGAGTTTTGTCGAACTGAGCGGTGAGCTCACCTCGGCACTCGCGGCTCATGATGCCGACCGGTTCTGGACGGGGATTCGTCAGTTTCTGCTGGTGCTCACGGCAGCCGTGCCGATCTGGGCCCTGTATTACTGGATCCGCGACACCCTGGGGCTGCACTGGCGCCGCTGGCTGACCCATCGGCTGCTGCAGGCCTGGTTGAGCCATCGGGCCTATTACGCGCTCAATGCCAGCGGCAGCATCGACAACCCCGACCAGCGCATCGCCGAAGACGCCGCCACATTCACCCAGCAGTCGCTCTACTTCACGATGGTCACGCTGGGCGCAGTCATCCAGCTGGCAGCGTTCACCACCATGCTGTGGCACCTCTCGCGCGAGATGGTGTTCTTCCTGCTGGGCTATGCCGTGCTGGGCACCGCGATCACCATGGGCATCTTCGGGCGGCCTCTGGTGGCCTTCAATGCCCGGCAGTTGCGCCGTGAAGCCGATTTTCGATTCTCGCTGGTCCGGGTGCGCGAGCATGCGGAAGCCATTGCGCTGTCCCGTGGGGAAGCCGATGAGACCCGGCAGGCGCGTGAGTGGTTCGCGCGGGTCTTCGAGAATCTGCGTGGCCTGATTCGTCGACAGCTCGGCCTGAATGTCTTTCAGTACGCCTTCAGCTTTCTCACGCTGGTGCTGCCCAGTGCACTGATTGCATCACGCGTGCTCTCGGGCGAACTGGAGGTCGGCGTTGCCGTGCAGGCCGGTGGCGCCTTCACGGCCATCCTGGCCGCGATGAGTGTGGTGATCGATCACTTCGAGGGGTTGAGTCGCCTGTCCGCCGGAATCGACCGGTTGCATGCCTTCGAAGGCATCCTGGCGCAGGCGGCGCGCGACAACGGCGTGAGCGAAATCACTGCAACCCAGACCGCCACAGCGGCGCCCGACGATCGCATCCAGTCCTGCCGGGGTGCGCAGATTGCGCTGCATGCGCTCACGGTCTGCACGCCCCATCACGAACGGGTGCTGCTGCGCGAATTGACCCTGACCGTTGAGCGTGGCCAGGGTCTGCTGATTGCCGGTCGCAGCGGGGGCGGCAAGAGTTCGCTGCTGCGGGCTCTGGGCGGGCTCTGGACGGCCGGTGCAGGACGCATCGAACGACCCGCCGACGATCACCTGGTCTTTTTGCCCCAGCAGCCCTACATGGTCATGGGCAGCCTGCGCCGGCAGGTGGTCTATCCCGATGGCGGGCAGGTCGTGACCGATGAGCTGCTCAATGAGCTGCTGGCGCGGGTCAACCTTGCGGATCTGCCCGAACGGTTCGGTGGCCTGGATGCCGAGCTTGATTGGGCCAAGGTGCTGTCCATCGGCGAGCAACAGCGATTGGCCTTCAGCCGGGTGCTTCTGGCCCAGCCGCTCTATGCCATGCTCGATGAGGCGACCAGCGCGCTCGACGCAGGCAATGAGGCCAACCTCTATGAGCAACTCATGCGAACCGGCATCACGCCGGTGAGTGTCAGTCACCGGCCCGGCCTGCTCAGGTTTCACCAGCATGTGCTGTGGCTGCCCGGGGGCGGCCACTGGGAACGCCATGACGCCTCGTCCTGGCAGTTCCCGCTGGATGACGATGCTCAGGCCGCTGTCAGGAACCGTTCGGCGAGCCGCACCCAGTAGGCCGCACCCACGGTCAGGATCTCGTCGTTGAAGTCGTAATGGGCGTTGTGAACCATTGACCCTTCGCCATTGCCAAGCCGCAGGAAGCAACCCGGCTTGTGCTGCAGAAAATAGGCGAAGTCCTCGCTGCCCGTCACTGGCGGGAAAGGCGCCACCACCTGGTCCTTGCCGACCAGTTCACGCGCCACCTCGGCAGCAAAGGCCGTCTCGGCTGCCGTGTTGATCAGCACCGGATAGCCTCGCTGATAGTCGATCTGAACTTCGCCGCCATAGCCCTCAACCTGCGCGTTGACCAGGGCGCGAATGCGCTGCTCGAGGCGATCCCGCACCGCGGGATCGAAGGAACGGATGGACAACTCCATGACCGCATTTTCGGGGATCACATTGGCGGCCTTGCCTGCATGCAATGCACCGATGGTCACGATGGCGGTTTGAGTGGGGTCGATGTTGCGCGAGACCACGCTTTGCAGGGCCATGACCAGGCTGCCCGCGATGAGGATGGGATCCACCGACAGATGCGGGCGCGCCGCATGCCCGCCCTTGCCGGTGATGGTGATCTTTGCAGTGTCGGACGCCGACATGAAGGCGCCGGTACCGAATCCGAAGGTGCCGCTCGCCACCCCCGGATGGTTGTGCAGACCGAAGATCGCATCACACGGGAACCGTTCGAACAAACCGTCTTCGATCATGCGCTGCGCGCCACTGTTCTGGCCCGCTTCTTCTGCGGGCTGGAACACGAGATGCACCGTGCCATTGAAGTTGCGGGTGCGGGCCAGATGCTCGGCTGCGCCCAAAAGCATGGTGGTGTGCCCGTCATGGCCACAGGCATGCATCACGCCGTTCACACAGCTCGCCCACGGCCGGCCGGTGAGTTCGTGAATGGGCAGAGCATCCATGTCGGCCCGCAGGGCGATCGCGCGCTTGCCTTCGCCCACCTTGAGCGTGCCCACCACCCCATGGCCGCCCACGTTGCGGGTGATATCCCAGCCCCAGCCTTCGAGCTTGTCGGCCACCAGCGCCGCCGTGCGCTCCTCCTGAAAGGACAACTCCGGATGCTGGTGAATGAAGCGGCGTGTCTCGCGCAGCGAGCCTGCCGCACCAGCCAGATCCTTGAGTTCGCAAAAGCAGCGCAGGCGGTCGTTCATGGTCTTACCCCAGGGCAACGATACGTTCGAGGTGATGATCGGCATCGCCAAAGCGCTGCGCGAGCATGGTCAGTCGACGGAAGGCATGCGAGACCTTCATTTCTTCGGTCATGCCCATGCCGCCATGCAGCTGGACCGACTCCTGAGACACATGCCGGCAGGCATCCGCAATCTTGACCTTGGCCATCGAGACCGCGCGCTTGCGCTCTGCGGCATCGGCGGCCGTGTCGACCTTGGCTGCTGCATAAATGGCCATGGAGCGGGCCTGCTCGGTGACGACCATCATGTCGACCATGCGATGCTGCAACGATTGAAAGGATCCGATCGCCACACCGAACTGCTTGCGGGTCTTGATGTATTCGAGCGTGGTGTCGTTGGCGAACTTCATGGCCCCGATGGCATCGGCGCACAGCAGCGCGGTGGCAAAGTCGGTAGCCTCTTCCAGCGCCTCGACGCCCGAGCCCTCCGCGCCGATCATGGCATCGGCACTGACCTTCACATCGGCCAGCACGATATCGGCTGCGCGCTGGCAATCGACCGTGCGGCAGGACTTGAGGGTCAGGCCCGCTGCAGCGGCATCGACCAGGAACAGGCTCGTGCCGGTGGCCGTGCGCGCCGACACGATGAGCTTGGCGGCCGAGGGCGCGCCGATCACCACCGATTTGCGTCCATCGAGCACCCAGCTGCCCCCTTGTGCACGGGCTGTCGTGACCTGGGCATCGAGCGCATAGCGCCGCCCGGGCTCGAGTGCCGCCAAGGCAATGCGCAGGCTGCCATCGGCCAGATGCGGCAGCACGGCTGCACGCTGGGCCTCAGAACCGCAACGGGCCACCAGCCGCGTAGCCAGTCCGATGGTGTCGAGCAGCGGCTCGACCACCAGCGCCTCGCCGCAGGCCTCCATGGCCGCCATCAGATCCACCGCACCGCCACCGAATCCGCCATCGGCCTCGGGCACCGCAATCGCGGTCAGGCCCATCTCGGCAAAGGCCGACCAGACCGACTCGCTCACACCGCTGTCGGACTTCACGATGACCTTGCGCTTTTCGAAGTCGTATTCATTGCCGAGATACTTGCGCAGTGAGTCGGCCAGTTGCTGCTGCTCTTCGGAGTATTCGAAATTCATTGTTCTGTCTCCCTGTCCGGGCCTCAGAGGCCCAGGCTCGCCTTGGCGATGATGTTGCGCTGGATCTCGTTGGAGCCCGCGTAGATGCTGGTCTTGCGGTAGTTGAAGTAGCGCGGTGCCATGCGCGAGCGATACCCATCGACCGCGCCTTCATCGAGCGCCATGAAGGGCTGCGCATCGGGACCGAGCGCCTGCATCATGAGTTCGGTGATCCACTGCTGGATCTGGCTGCCCTGCAGCTTGAGCATGGACACATCGGCGCCCGGGGGCTGACCGGTGCGGCGCATCTTGTCGAGAAAGCGCATCGAGGTGAGCTCGAGTGCCTGCAACTCCACCTCCACCCGGGTCAGACGATCGCGAAACCGCGGATCTTCCATCAGGGGCTTGCCGTTCTTCTGTTCGGCTGCAGCCAGTGCCTTGAGCGAGGCCAACTCGCGCTTGGAGGCGCCCACATTGCCCGAACCCATGCGCTCATGACCCAGCAGGTACTTGGCCACCGTCCAGCCCTTGTTCTCTTCGAAGATCAGGTTCTCGACCGGCACCTTCACGTCTTCAAAGAAGACTTCATTCACCTCATGGCCACCGTCCATCAGGATGAGCGGACGGACCGTGATGCCCGGGGTCTTCATGTCGATCAACAGGAAGCTGATGCCTTCCTGGCGAATACGGGCGTTGGGGTCGGTGCGCACCAGACAGAAGATCCAGTCGCCATAGTGACCCAGCGTGGTCCAGATCTTCTGGCCATTGACGAGGTAGTGATCGCCCTGGCGCTCCGCACGGGTCTTGAGTGAGGCCAGGTCAGAGCCTGAGCCCGGCTCTGAATAGCCCTGCACCCAGAAATCCACGCCGTCGCGGATGTTGGGCAGGAAGCGCTTTTTCTGTTCCTCGGTGCCGAACTTCATGAGCACCGAAGCGCACATGTGGGGCCCGAAGTTGGGAATGTTGGGCGCACCGGCCAGGCCGAACTCTTCATTGAAGATGTAGCGCTGCGTGATGTCCCAGCCCGTGCCGCCCCACTCCTGCGGCCAGTGAGGCACCGACCAGCCCTTGGCGGCGAGGATGCGATGCCAGCGCATGAGGTCTTCCTTGGCCAGATGCTGGTACTGCACGACCTTGTCGCGGATCTCGTTGGGCAGATTGGCTTTCAGCCAGCCGCGAACCTCGTCGCGGAAAGCCAGTTCGTCGGGTGAATAGGTCAGATCCATGATGTTCTCCTCCTGCGGATGTCGTTATGACTGCTGTCGGTTCTGTTGATGGTGTTGTGATGCGGTTGCTGCAGAAATCGAGGGTCAGAATATCGGGGGTACCGAGGATCACTCGGGCTGAATGCCGGCTTCCTTGATGGCACGCGCCCACTTGGCAGTCTCGGTGCGGCTGCGATCGGCCAGGGCCTGCGGGCTGCCCGGCGCGGTCTCAAAGCCCAGCGACGAGAACTTCTCGAGAATCTCCTTGTCTTTGGCTGCCGCATTGGCGGCCCGGTTGAGCTTGTCGACGATATCCGCTGGCGTACCGGCCGGGGCAAACAAGGCGAAGTAGGCAATCAGTTCATAGTCCTTGAGGCTCATCGCCTCGTTCACCGTCGGCAACTCGGCAATGGCCTTGGAGCGCTGCGTGGACGTAACCGCCAGGCCCCGAACCTTGCCGCCCTTCACCTGAGGCAGCATCACGGCGAAGTCGGCCGTAAAGACATCGACCTGGCCGCCGATCAGATCGGTCATGGCCGCAGGCCCGCTCTTGTAGGGCACATAGGTGAGCTTGGCACCCGTCATGGCAAAGAGCATCTCGCTGGATACGCGCTGCGAGGTGCTGGCACTGGCAAAGGTCAGTCTGTCGGGATTGGCCTTGGCGGCTGCGATCAGTTCGGGCAGGGTCTTGTAGGGCGAATCGGCCCGAACCCCCACGATCAGGGGCACAGCGCCCAGGAAGGCCACCGGCGCAAACGCAGTGTCCTGGTCGTAGGGCAGCTTTTTCATGAGGCTCTTGAGAGCCGCATTGGTGCTGTTGGTTCCAAACAGGATGGTGTAGCCATCGGCGGGCGACTTGGCGACCGCATCGGCGCCGAGCATGCCATTCACACCCGGACGGTTCTCGATGACGATGGGCTGGCCGATCGCCTCGGACATCTTGCCGGCAAAGGCGCGTCCGATCTGATCCGTGGCACTGCCAGCCGCGAAGGGCACGATCGCCTTGATGGGTTTGTTGGGCCAGGCCTGGGCCTGAGCCAGCAAGGGGGC
>JBKCEY010000463.1:0-2758 GCA_046304115.1 Burkholderiales bacterium
GCCCCCCGCGATGCCGGCGAGCAGTACGGCGGGCATGATCCAGGCGCCGGTGCTGCGGTCTGCTGTCAGGGCCATTCCGCCCGCACAGACCGCGCCGATGATGAACTGACCTTCGGCACCGATGTTCCAGACATTCGAGCGAAAACACAGCGACAAGCCGAGTGCGATCAGCAGCAGGGGCGTGGCCTTGACCATCAGTTCGCCCAGCGCGTAGGCGCTGCGCAGGGGTTCCCAGAAAAACATCTGCAGGCCTCGAACCGGATCCTTGCCGAGTGCTGCAAAGAGCAGGCTGCCCAGCAGCACCGTGATCAGCAGGGCCAGCACGGGGGCGCCCAGGCTCCAGGCGCGCGAAGGCTGCAGGCGAGGCTCGAGCCGCCAGCCGAGCAGGGCTTCAGGTGCTCGCATGCAGCGCCTTTTCGGGTTGGTCGTGTTGGTCGGCCGATCCGCTGGCTTCGGGGCTCCAGAGGCCACTCATCCAGGCTCCGATGGTCTCGACCGTGGCCTGGCCTCGAGGCAGTACCGGCGACAGCCGGCCCCGGGCCATCACGACCATGCGGTCGCTGAGCGCAAAGAGCTCATCGAGTTCTTCACTGACCAGCAACACCGCGCATCCGGCGTCACGCAAGGCCAGGATCTCGGCATGAATCCGTGCGGCGGCCCCGACATCCACCCCCCAGGTGGGCTGCGACACGATCAAGAGCTTCGGACCGGCCGAGATCTCTCGCCCGACGATGAGCTTCTGAAGATTGCCGCCCGACAGGGAGCGCGCAGCAGCAGCCGGACCGGAGGCCTTGACTGCAAACCGGTTGATGACCTCGGCAGTGCGTTCGCGCAGGGTTTTCAGGTTCAGCCACGCGCCCTGATCCTGGCTGGTGAGCAACAGGTTGTGCATCAGGCTCATGGCGGGGACCGTGGCCCGGCCGAGCCGCTCTTCAGGGATGAAGCGCAGGCCCTGATCGCGCCGTGCCTTGGGCGTCTGGCGGCTGATGTCCTGGCCGAGCAGGTGGACGCTCCCGGGGGCTGCGCGAAGGTCTTCGCCCGACAAGGCGCGCAGCAGTTCGGTCTGGCCGTTGCCGGATACACCCGCAACGCCAAGAATCTCGCCCGCATGCACCTGCACAGTGGCGATGTCGAGATCGGTGCCAAAGGTGTCTTCTCGGGGCAGCTGCAGGTTGTGCACCCTGAGCACGATCGGGCCCGGTTGGCGCTCGGCATGCGCGAGGCGGGGTGGCTCGGCGCCGATCATGAGGCGCGAGAGCGAGGCATCGGTCTGCTGGCGTGGATCGCACTCGCCGGTGACACGGCCGGCTCGCAGCACGGTGCAGGCACTGCACAGCGCCCGGATCTCATGCAGCTTGTGGCTGATGTAGAGAATGCTGCAGCCCTGGGTCGACAGCTGACGCAGTACGTCGAACAGACGCTCGACAGCCTGTGGTGTGAGCACCGAGGTCGGTTCATCCAGGATCAGAAGCTGGGGGTTGGTCAGCAGGGCACGCAGAATTTCAAGGCGCTGGCGCTCGCCAACCGAGAGGGTATGCACCGGACGCTCGGGTTCGACATCAAGGCCGTACTGTCGGGCCACGGTTTTGATCCGGGCTGTGACGCTGGCCAGCGACTCCTGTCGCTCGAGCCCGAGCCAGACATTCTCGGCGGCGGTCAGCGTGTCGAACAGCGAGAAGTGCTGATAGACCATGCTGATGCCCAGCCGGCGCGCCTGCGCAGGCGATGCGACCGTGACCTCTTTTCCGTTCCAGCGAATCGTGCCGGCATCAGGCTGGGTCGCACCATAGATGATCTTCATGAGCGTGGACTTGCCCGCGCCGTTTTCGCCCAGTACCGCATGAATCTCGCCCGGTTCCACGCGCAGGCTCACGTCGTCGTTGGCCACGACCGACGGGTAGGCCTTGCGGATGCGGGTGAGTTCGAGGCGGTGCATGAAGGGCGTGTCAGTGCGGCGCTGGGCTCGCAATCAGCATCGATCGGTGTGCCTCAGCCCCTGCATGATATTGGCAATGGACAGCGATCCGGGGGAGGCCAAGAGCCGTTTATTGGCATGGAAGGTGCAAGACCCCAGCGTAAGATCGGTTCGAAGCGCTGAACGGAGGGTTTCAAGCGGGATTACCGCCCACCAGCGTTTTGAGAATGTGCGCCGATGCACCAGCGCGTCGCGCAAGCGCGCACCGGCGCACCGTCTGAAAGCATGCGTGCACCATCCTCGCGGATTCAATCAGCGCTGTACCGGTCGTGTTGTGCCTTTTTGCAGTTTGTTTCTTCACTCAAAAACCAGGAGCCCTTGAATGACTCTCTCCCTCCTTCGCGCGCCTCTCATGGCCGCTGCCGCAACTGTCCTGTCGCTCGCTGCCACGGGCGCGCAAGCCGCCAACTGGAGCGATACCTCCATCGGTTATCGAACGGGCACCTCATTTGCTGAGCCCTTCAACGCCAATGACATCAAGAAGAACATCTTCAACTTCAACCATGTCAGCGGCTACAACTACGGCAGCAACTTCTTCAATGTCGACTTCCTGATGTCGGACAGCAAGGATCCTGGTGGCAGGGGTTCGACAAATGGCGCGCAGGAAGCCTATGTGGTCTATCGCCACACGCTGGACATGGCCAAGATCACGGGCATGAAACTCAGTTTCGGCCCCATCAAGACCATCAACGCGACCGTGGGCTTTGACTGGAACGCCAAGACCGATGCCGGCTACAACAGCAAGAAGCGCATGCTGGTGGCGGGCCCGACCTTTGCGATCAA
>JBKCEY010000464.1:0-7962 GCA_046304115.1 Burkholderiales bacterium
CTAAGAATTCATCTGACGCGCCGACCTTCTGGCGGGCTGATACACCCCGGTTCTGGTGGTTCCTCATGCGGCTGGGCAGGGGCGGCGAGCGAGCCGATCAGGGCGCTGCTGTGGCCCGCTGGCGTGGCAGCACCCTGATCGGCTCGCTCGCCGACCCTGCCCAGCCTCATGGGGCACCCCCTGAACCGGG
Organism: Burkholderiales bacterium; assembly: GCA_046304115.1. Classification (GTDB taxonomy): domain Bacteria; phylum Pseudomonadota; class Gammaproteobacteria; order Burkholderiales; family Burkholderiaceae_E; genus UBA4615. The sequence continues at coordinate 191 of JBKCEY010000464.1, forward strand.
GTGAATCAGCCCGCAAGAAGGTCTGCGCGTAAGATGAATTCTTCGAATCCCGAGGCCTCGACCATGACCATCCTGATCCACGAGCAGCACAAGACCGTGCTGCCCGACACCTGTGCCCAGGACGGGCACCTCTGGCTCGATCGCGGCCAGATCCTCGAGGCCACCGGCTGGGACTGGAAGCCCGAGGGACTGTGCAAGGACGACCTGTGCTTTCCGGTGCCGCCCGCCCGCCGAGGCGAATGGGTGCAAGGCGATCGCCTCGATCTGGCGGCACAGTGGCAGCACATGGGTCGCCCGGTCGTGAACGACCAGGGCCAGACGGCCTGGGTATTCGGCGCGGATGCACAGTCACGGGCCCAGACCCTGCACAGCCTGCAGGCGCCCGACTTTGAACTGCCCGACCTCCAGGGTCAGTTGCATCGGCTGTCCGACACTCAGGGTCAGCGAACGTTGCTGGTGACCTGGTCGTCCTGGTGAGGCTGTCGCACTGACCTGTCCGTGTGGCAGGCCTTGCTCGACGACCTCCGGGGCACCCCGGCTGAAGGCCGTTTCACCATCGTCGCCGTGGCGCTCGATCATGCGCAGGCTGCTGCGCCCTGGGTTGAGGCCGGCAAGCCGCACTATCCCTGTCTGATCGATGCCGACCATCATCTGGCCGATCTCTATGGATTTGTGAACGTGCCGCAGGCAGTCTGGATCGATGAGGAGGGCCGCATCGTGCGTCCGCCCGAATCAGCCGGCGCGTCCGATGCCTTCCGGTTGATGGATCGCCAGAAGTTCACCCTGCCCCAGACGGCCATGGAGGCGCGCGTGCAGACCCGCGAGCGCTACACCGCTGCCGTGAAGGACTGGGCCTTGCAGGGGTCGGCAAGCCGATTCGCGCTCACACCCGAAGAGGTGCGTGCGCGGCTGCGCCCGGCCGATGCGCGCGAGGCACACGCCCATGCGCATTTCACGCTCGGGCTGCATTTGGCCGAATCGGGCGATGCCGACCAGGCGGCTGTGCAATTCGCAAAAGCCAGCGAATTGCATCCCGACTCCTGGGCGATCTGGCGACGCGGGGCGCCCAAGGATGCCCGTGGCCTGGCCACGGGTGAAGCCTTCTGGGCTCGGGTGGATGCGCTGGGCGACAGGCCCTACTACCCACCGGCCGGGCTCTGACGATCGCCTGAAACCATAAACCCCGGGAAGCCGGCAAAAACCGGTCCCGGGGCATCGCGCCTCGTTACTCCAGCTCAAACCCCTGCGCGTGAATCTCCGACACGAGTCGGTCGCGCCCGGAGAGGCTCTGGGCACCCGCCACGCGCTGCGCCGATTGCGTGGACCAGGGCATGGGCTTCATGCCCTGCGCCTTCTGGAAATCCAGCATGACTTCGTCGTAAGCAGCCACGGCCTGCATCTCCGCCTGCGCAGGCGCATCGGAGATCTCTTCAAACACCACCATGTTCTGGGGCAGACGCGGCTTGACCCCCGAAAGGCGAGCGGGGTCCGGCCGGCCGACCGTCAGGCCAAAGATCGGAAAGACCCGCTTGGGCAACTTCAACTCGGCACTGACCTTGGCCGGATGATTGCGCATGGCACCGATATAGCTGGTGCCATAGCCCAGGGCTTCGGCGGCCAGCGTCGCATTCTGTGCAGCAAGCACGGCATCGAAGGCCGACACCAGGAACATCTCGGTATAGCGGTTGGCCTCGGAGGCACTGCCCGCGCGCTGCGCATTGCGATCACTGCGCGACAGATCGGCCAGCCAGATCAGCAGCAAGGGGGCTTCATGGATATGAGCCTGGTTGGCGGCGCATTCGGCCAACCGGGCCTTGCGCTCACGATCGCGTACCGCCACCACGCTCCAGGTCTGCAGATTGGACGAGGTGGCCGCTGACTGGGCCGCGGCCACGATGCACTGCAGCGCATCCTGCGGCACAGCCTCGGGCAGATACGCCCGTACGGTGCGATGCGCGAGCATCTGCTCCATCACGGGCAAGGCTGAGCCCATCGGGCAGGCGGTCGGGGTGCTGGCGGCGCCGTAGCGCTCACGCCAGAGATCGTCATAGCGGGCCATCGGAATCTCCTGATCGGGGGTCGGTCAAAGGCGCAACCTTACCTGAGCACCCGTCCTCGAACCTTGCGTGAAATTGCTTGCGGGTTCGGATAACAGTGCTATCGTGCGCGCGGCGTCGTGCGAGAGCGGCTTAACACCCATCTACGACACACGCACTAACGAAAACCGGAGACAACCCATGACCGATAACGTTCGCCGTTCCCTGCTTGGCGCTGCGGGAGCCTCGGCCACCTTGGCCGCAGCCTCTTCTGCCTTTGCGCAAGGCGCAGCAGGCTACCCTAACCGGGCCATCAAGATCGTGGTCGGCTTCGCACCGGGCGGCCTTACCGACGCGTATGCCCGGATGTTCGCCGAGCAGATCACAGCTCGCTACAACCAGCCCTGCGTGGTCGAAAATCGCCCCGGCGCCGGAGCCAACATCGCCATTGATGCCGTCGTGAAGGCGCCTGCAGATGGCTACACGATTCTGGGCACCACCACAGGCGCGGTCTGGCAGAACCGCGTGCTCTATCGCAAGCTGCCCTTCGACCTGGCCAAGGACATCGACCCGATCTGCATCTTCCCCTCGGGGCCGCTGGTGGTTGTTGTTCCCGAGAAACTCGGCGTCAAGACCTGGGATGAGTTCGTCGCCTGGGCGCGCAAGAACCCAGCCACCATGGGCTCCTACGCGCCGGCCTCACATCCTCACATCCTGGCCGAAACGCTGAACAAGCAACTCGGGGCCAACATGCAGGTCGTGCACTACAAGGGCGAGGGGCCCATGTGGGTCGACATGGCTTCAGGCCAGCTGCAGGTCGCGGTCGGCTCGTATCAGGCCGCAGCCACGGTGTTAAACAAGGGCTTTCGGCCGATCGCGGCCACCGGCGCTGCGCGCAGCCCCAAGCTGCCTGACCTTCCCACACTCGCGGAGCAGGGGCTCAAGGCCCCGATCGCCCTGCTCGAAGGCGGCCTGGCCTTCACGGTACGCAGCGGCACGCCCATCGAGATCATCGAAATGCTTTCAAAGGTTGCCGTTGATGGCAACGATACGCCGCGGGCGAAGGCCCTGCGCGAGAACTTTGCGATTCCGACAGCAACCGGCGGCCGTACAGAAGCGCTGAAGATGTGGAAAGAGAACGCGCCGCTCTGGATCAAGGAAGTCGAGGCTCTGGGCGTGAAGCTCGACTGAGCGAAGTCCGAAGGCGCCTGTGCAAACCTGCAGGCGCCCCTGGATGATGGCCAACGACTGACTCGGTCGACTGATGTCGACTCAGTCGGCCCGATCCTGACTCCCGCTTGCTGGCCCCCCAGTTGCTGGCCCCCCGCTTGCTGATACCTGCTTCGACCACCCTACAAGGACGCTTCATGACCCTCGAACTCAATCGCCGTCAACTCATCACTGCCGCGGGCGCAGCGGCCGTGACCGCAGGCACACCGCGTGCCTTTGCGCAGACCGCCTCGGGCTACCCCAACAAGCCACTGCGAATCATCGTGGGGGCAGCCCCGGGTGGCCTGAGCGATGCCTACGCGCGCCTGTTTGCCGAACAGTTCACCGCCCGCTTCAATCTGCCGGCCGTCGTTGAAAACCGTGCGGGAGCAAGCGGCATCATTGCCGTTGAAGCCATGCTCAAGGCCCCGCCTGATGGCTACACGCTGGCCTCCACCACCACCGGCATGCTCTGGCAGACCCGGGTGCTCTACAAGAAACTGCCCTTTGATCTGGCCAAGGACATCGCGCCGATCACTGTCTTTCCTTCCGGCTCGCTGGTCGTCGCCGTTCAGGAAAAAATGGGCGTTCGCAACATGGCCGAGTTCATCGAATACGCGAAGAAGAATCCCTGCTCGATGGGTTCCTATGCGGTGGGCTCCTATCCGCATGTGCTGGCCGAGAGCATCAACCGCCTGCATGGCACCAAGATCCAGACCATTCAGTACAAGGGCGAGGGCCCGATGTGGGTCGACATGGGCGCAGGCCAGTTGCAGATCTGCGTGGGCTCCTACCAGGCGTTCTCCACGGTCATGGCCAAGGGCGTGCGTCCGATCGGGGCCACCGAGAACAACCGGGTCCCCAAGCTGCCCGATGTGCCCACCTTGCTTGAGCAGAAGTTCGATGCGCCCATTGCACGTCTGAAGGGCGGTCTGGCCCTGAGTGCCAACTCCCAGGTGCCCACCGAAATTCTCGATCTGCTCGGACAGGTTGCGGTGGATGGCAACGACACGCCGCGTGCCAAGGCCCTGCGCGAGAACTTTTCCATTCCGAGCATGACCGGTGGCCGCCCTGAAGCGCTCAAGCAGTGGCGTGAAGATGCCCCTGTGTGGATCGCCGAGGTCAAGGCGCTGGGCGTGACGCTGGACTGATGCCATGAGCGACCCCGTGCACCTGCTGATCGACACCCCCGAGCCCGGCATTCGTCGGCTCACGCTCAATCGACCCGAGAAACGCAACGCACTCAACAATGCGCTGCGCAGCGAGATCTTTGCGGCGCTTGAAGCCCATGACCGCGATCCGGAGGTCAAGGTCACGATCATCCGGGGCGCGGGGCCCGCGTTCTGCTCAGGCTATGACCTCTCGGCCAACAATACGCAGGGTCAGCCCTATCACACCGCAGGGGGGCTTGGTCAGTGGTCACGCCATGTGGTCGATGGGTGGTTCCGGATCTGGGATCTGGGCAAGCCGGTGATCGCGCAGGTGCATGGCTTTTGCCTGGCGGGTGGCACTGAACTGGCCACCGCCTGCGATCTGGTTTACGTGGCCGATGATGCGCAGATCGGCTACCCGCCGGTGCGCCTGATGAGCCCGCCCGACATGCAGTTCCATCCCTGGCTGATGGGTATGCGTCAGGCCATGGAATCCATGCTCACGGGCGACTCGCTCAGTGGCCGCGAGGCGGCAGAGCGCGGATGGGCCAATCGCTCGTTCGCGGCCTCGGCGCTCGACGAAGAGGTGCTGGCGATTGCCCGCCGGGTGGCGTTGCTGCCTTCTGATCTGGCGGCAATCAACAAGCGCACGGTGCATCGGGCCATGGAAGTCATGGGTGTGCGGGCGGCCATTCGCTCAGGCACCGAGATGCAGGCGCTCGCCTTTCAGACCGAATCGAGCAAGGCCTACATGACGCGATTCAGACGCGATGGACAGAGTGTCTCGAGCCTGCTCTCCGAGCGCGACTCGGTCTATCAGGACTACCGCGAGCGGCCCAAGGACTGAGGTGGCCGCGCGGTCTGCATCCATCCGCGCCCGCCTTCAAGCCCCCTGCAGGCCCCCTGCAGACCCGACCGCAGGCGAGCCTCGAGCGAGCGGGCGCTTCAGGCTGAGCCCAGCACACCCATCGCTCTCAGCGCCTCGATCTGTTCGCTGCTGTAGCCGAGCTCGGCCAGGATCTCCTGATTGTGTGAGCCCAGATCTGGCGCGCGGTTCGGTACCACCTTGGTCACCCCGACCACATCGAAGGGGCTGTTGACGGTCAGGCCCTCGCCATCGGCAAAGGGCACCAGCGCGCCCGAAACCCGCATCTGCTCGTCGTCATCGATATCGGCGAGCGACCCGATCACACCGAAGGTGATGCCCCGGGCATCGAGCTCGCGTCGCCAGTACGCGAGCGGCTGCTCGCCAAACCGGCGATCGAACTCCGCAATGGTGTCCTGATGATGCGCCCGGCAGGCGGCAAGGCTCGCAAGCCGCGGGCGCTCGGCGTAGTCGTGCAGACCGAGCGCCTGCATCAGCAGCGGGAATTGCCTGTCTTCACTCGACAGGGTCAGGTTGAGCCATCGACCATCCTGGCAGCAATAGAGATTGCCGAAGGGATTGGGCGCGAGTTCGCGCGGTTGCCGGGGCGCAAACGTCAATCCGTTCAGCTGACCCTGCACCATGATGGCGTTGGACCACAGGCCATTGACCAGCAACGATGACCTCACCTCGGCGCCGCGCCCGGTGCGTTCGCGATCGTAGAGGGCTGTCACGATCGCCCCGAACAAGGCGGTGGCGCTCGGATGATCCCCCATGCCCATGGTGGGCCGGCTGGGCGGCGCACTGTGATCGGCCTTCACCAGATCCATCAGCCCCGATCGGGCCCAGTAGGCGGTTGCATCAAAACCCGGCTTGCCCGCTTCGGGCCCGGCTTCGCCATAGGCCGTGAATGAGGCATAGACCAGACGTGGATTGAGCGCGCGCACGGCATCAACGGACAGACCCAGTCGGTCTCTCACAGGCAGCGGAAGATTGGTGATGAACACATCGGCGCCGATCACCAGTCGTCGCATGACCTCCATCGATTCGGGTCGCTTGAGGTCCAGGCAGATCGCGCGCTTGTTGCGATTGTCGACCTCCCAGGGATAGTTGCGCTCGGACGCGGGCAGCCCGACGGTGAGGTAGGTGCGCCGGTAAGGATCACCCTCCGGAGCTTCGATCTTGATCACGTCGGCACCGAGGTCGGCGAGCAGGGTGGCCGCCACAGGTGCCGCAATGAAGCTCGCGCAGTCGATCACCTTCAGGCCTTCGAAGGGTCTTGCCCGTGGTTGTTCAGGCTCATTCATGGTCGGTCTCCTCCTGTGCCATGATGCCACCGCACCTCGGTGCATCGATCAGGGACATTTCGATCCCGGCAAGGAGACCCATGCAACCCCACCCGCCACGGCGCGCCCTGCTGCGCGCGACCACCCTGCCCGCGGCCTTTGCGCTGCGTTCAGGAGCCACCGGACTCGCCCTTGCGACAGGCGCCTTTTCGCAGACGGCAAGCGCTCAGAGTTCGGGCTTTCCGAGCAAGCCCATCACCATCATCGTGCCGGCGGCGCCCGGCGGCATCCTGGATCAGTGCAGCCGGCTGATCGCCGGTGAGCTCACCAAGGCGGTTGGGCAACCCGTGATCGTGGAGAACAAGGCCGGCGCCAGTCAGATCATCGGCATGAATGCCCTGGCCCGTGCAGAACCCGATGGACACACGCTGGCGATGGGCAGCATCGGACCCAATGCGGCTCACTACAGCGTCTATCCCAAGCTGCCCTACACACCGGCCGACATCACCCCGGTCGTGCATGTCGTGTCCACCCCCAATGTGCTTCTGGTCAATCCGAATGTGCAGGCCCGCACCGTGCCCGAACTGGTGGCGCTGGCCAAGGCCAAACCGGGGTCGCTCGTGTTGGCTTCATCGGGCACAGCCACCTCGGGTCACCTGGCAGGCGAACTGCTCAAGATGCGGGCAGGTATCGACCTCACGCATGTGCCCTACAAGGGCGCCACACCGGCACTGACCGATCTGATCGGAGGTCAGGTGCAGGTCATGGTCGACAACCTGGTGACCGCGCTGCCGCAGATCCGCGCAGGCCGCTTGCGTGCGCTGGGTGTGACCAGCGGAAAGCGCCTGGCGGAGTTGCCCGATGTGCCCACGATTGCCGAGCAGGGTTATCCGGGTTTTGAAGTGCAGGTCTGGGTGGGGCTGGTGGCCCCCGGGCGCACACCCTCACCCATCGTGCAGACCCTGCACCGCGAAGTGAGTGCCGTGCTGGCCCTGCCAGCGGTGCGTCAGCGGCTGCACGAGATGGGTGGATCGCCTGAAGCCTGGAGCCAGGCGCAATTTTCAGACTATGTGCGCGCTGAAACCGAGAAGTGGGCCGCGGTCGTGAAACAGGCCGGCATCAAGGCAGATTGATGCCGGCCTGCCGGGGCCGGCCAAACCCCCCCACCCGGGGGCCCGCCGGCGATCGAAGGTGTCTCGCGCCACTCGGAGTCACGGGGACCCCA
>JBKCEY010000465.1:0-1642 GCA_046304115.1 Burkholderiales bacterium
TCTATAGACCGGTCGGTCTAGTGTCAATCGACTGCTTCTCGTGACCCTCGTGCGCATGCAACGCTTGACACCCTTTGTGTGCAGAAAAGCCGCAGCACCCGATTTCGACGGAATCCTCCGGGGCAGGCAGCAGGCGCACGAGATCCGGGACGCTTCCCCGACATGCCACCTGACCAGGTGCTGCACAGTGCCGCGCTCATGTGCGCTCAGATGGAAGGGCTCGCGGATGAAACCACGTTCGCGTCTCGAACCGCATCTCGGCCATCCGCATTGACTCGCCCGATCTGCTACCCGAGCTGAGCTGTTGCCTCACGTAGCTTGCCTCCCAGCAGGGCGTCAAGCCGGTGCCTGAGGCCGAGCCCGGAGCCATACAACTGGAGCTATGGAACTACAGCCCCGCCTTGGTGCCGGGCACTGCGCTGGTCGATCCGCTGTCGCTGGTGCTCAGCCTGCAGAGCGACGCCGACGATCGGGTGCAGCAGGCGCTGGCGGAGCTGGAGGATCACTTTCCTTGATGAAAGGCAGTACAGATTTGACGCGGACAGGAAGATCCGCTGTTGACGGTAGGAAAGGCTGGTGAAAATCAATGTCAGACAAGCACTTAGCTCGCTCGATGACGGTACGATGTTCGCTGGTCTGAGGGTTGGAAAAGCAGGGCGGATCCTAGGCCTTGATGACCCCCTAAGGCCCGATAGACCTCGATAGATCTCGAAACGTGCATCCCGCGCAAATCGCCCGGAAACCCCCGCCAATGCTGGACCCCCTCAAAGTGTCGGTAGTCCTGACGGTACAAGTCGGCCTTTGCGTGGCCAGGCCCAGTCTTTCCGAGGGATTGCCGGCTCCATTGGTGTTTGAGTGGGAATGATTCGACGTCTTTCGGGGACTATCGAGCGCTCGCAGGCCGCATGACGATCGGTCGCGTTGTGCTGGCCATCAACCCCCCGCCTGTTTGACCCTGTGCCCGGCCTGGATCAGCCAGGCGATCACGCGTTCGACATGGTCTCCCTGCACCTCGATCACGCCTTCCTTCGCGGTGCCACCGGCGCCGCAGGCCTGACGGAGCTGCTTGCCCGTGGTGGTCAGCGCACTGGCGTCCAGCATCAGGCCTCGTACCACGGTCACGGTCTTGCCGCCTCGGCCCTGTTTTTCGCGGCTGACGCGCACGATGCCGTCTCCCGCAGCGACGGGCTTGCCCGCCTTGCAGATGCAACTCGCCAAAGCCTTGCGGCAGCCGGGGCAAGTGCGTCCATGTTCGGTGCTGTAGACAAGGGCCATGGCGTCGGAGCTTACAATCGACTGGCGATAGCCTCAATTCGGGTCGGAGATGCCAAGACCCCATCGCTGATCACGTTGTTTGGCGTGCGCGAGTGGAGCGATCGACATCGTTGGCCAGAACAAGGTCAAAATCGCGCATGAACGACGCTCGCTACACCACCCTGCCGCAGTGGCCCCATGCCTATCCGGCCAGCGGCGCCAGCGCCACCCTGAAAGGCCTCAACGAGGATTTCATCGTGACCGAACAGCCGCTGCAGCTTCCATGCGGTGAGGGCGAGCACCTCTGGCTGGATGTCGAAAAAAGCGGCGCCAACACCGCGTTCGTCGCTCAGCAACTCGCCCAGGCGGCTGGGGTGCAGGACGTAGA
>JBKCEY010000466.1:0-2159 GCA_046304115.1 Burkholderiales bacterium
CCGATTGCCGCTTTTGCCTGGTGGTGCATCTGGAAGACCCTTGCGCCGCACACCCCGAGCGCCGGGCCACGCGTGCCGATCGACTGGATGGGCGCAGCCTGGCTCACCGCAGGTCTGGGACTGGGGCTGATCGCACTCACCCGGGTCGGGCAGGGCGCGGGCTGGCTGGGCAGCTCCACGCTCATTCTGGCAGGTGCCAGTGCATTGCTGCTCGCAGGCTGGGTGAGGCGCAAACCCGCCAAGGCCCAGCCGATTGTGCCGCTCTCGCTCTTTCGCAATGGCACGGTGGCGGGTTGCTGCGCCATCACCGCCTGCACCTTCTTTGTTCTGACCGGCTGCTCGGTGCTCTTGCCCCTGGCCATGCAGACCGTGGGCGAAGCACGCACCGATCAAGTGGCTTTCAGGCTGATTGCCCTCACGCTTGCCGTACCCGTCGGTGCCTTCACGGGCGGGCAGATCATGCTGAGAACCCGCAGGCTGCGTGAGCTTTCGGCCGTGGGAAGCCTGCTGTCGTGCGGCGCACTGGCAGGCCTGGCGATCTTCATGCCCAAGGCCGGCCCGTGGCTTGCCGCCCTCATGATTCCGCTGGGTCTGGGCATTGGCATCACGCTGCCCATCATGACCGTGCTGGCCCAGATGGCGGTCGAGCCGCGTCAGACCGGCATCACCACCGCCACGGTTTCATTCTTTCGGTCGCTGGGAAGCGTGATCGGGATCGCGGTGCTGACCTCGCTGGTGCTGTCGGCGGCAGCGGGCACGGTGATCACCCAGGCCGATCCGGCCATCCTGCTCACCGCCTTCACCTGGGCCTTTGGTCTTGCGAGTCTGAGCGCCTTGCTGGCCGCTCTGATGGCCTTGCGACTGCCGCTGCCCGCCAGCCTGTTGGAACCCCTCAGGCGCTGAAGCGGCGGACACGCCCGGGTACCACCCCCCCACCTGAGAGGCTCAGGCAGACCCTTGCGGCAGGGACCTCACTGATCCGACCGGGGCGGAATCAACCGTGTCTTGCGCCGCACGATGGTGACCGTTGGCGCGGGCGGCTTGGCAAACCCGCTGCTCGGCAATTCGACATCGGGATCACGATCCGGGGGCATTTCCATGGGCGCACCACGTCCGGAGGTCGGCCAGGCTCGACGCTGATACCCGCCGGCACCATCAGCCGATCCGGCCGTGCGATCGACCATGCCCAGCCGCGATTGAAAAATGCGCGGGGATCTTGGGGGAGCATCATCCGAATCAGGGCCCGGGCCGCCCGATGTGCGGCGCATGGGCGCATCCGCGGATCCCCGACGGGGTCCCTCGCCCGAAGGCCGCCGGGCGCGCACCGCTGCAGCCTGCTCGATGGTGCTGATGGCATGGGTGTAGATGACCATCTCACCCTGTTGCGTCTCGAGCAGCAGGGTATGCACATCAAAGGACCGGATCCGGCCGGTAAAGCGCGTGCCGCTCAGCAGATAGACATGAACCGTGAGCCGCTCACGCCGGTAGCGGTTGAGCTGCAGGAACTGGCGACTCTTGGGATCGGCCGGAATTTTCAAGGCAGGCTGCCGCAACACGGGCTGAAGGTGAGGCCGATTGTAGACGGGCCTTGAGGGTTTGGGTTGCCGCTGTAGGGATATGCCCAGGGCATGCAGTGGCCGGGGCTTTCAATTCCCGGACGCTCAGGCCCTGCTCGCGCGACAAACGAAGGGGCTGCCGCACGGGTCGTCTTGGCGCCACAGCCTGCCCCACCATCAGAACGACCGGACGGGCGTCGGGGCTCAGACCTTCACGCGACAAGGTCTCGAGGGTCGTGCGAGCCACCTGCTGATCGGGCCAGCTGGCCGCATAAACCGCCACCACCGGCGTGCTCGCAGGAAATCCCCGATCGATCAGGGAAGTTGCCGACTGGGCTGCGAGTCGGCCTGCCATGTAAAGGACCGCTGTGCCCTGCGGATCGATGCCCTTGGTCCAACCCTCGGCCATCTGTCCATTGCGGGCGACCCGCGGCGTGGCGATCGTCAGATGACGGGCCACCTCGCGACGCGTGAGGGAGTGGCCTGCCGCCGCAGCAGCCGCGCTGGCAGCCGTCACCCCTGGCACGATTTCCCAGGGGATACCCGCCGCATCGAGCGCGTCGATCTCTTCATCGAGGCGGCCAAACACGCCTGGATCTCCTC
>JBKCEY010000467.1:0-5006 GCA_046304115.1 Burkholderiales bacterium
GCCTCGCTGGCCGCGGCATTCAGGGCCAGTTGCGGATCCTTTGCAAGCGCCGGTTCGATCCGCAGACTGCTGCGAATCAGGGCCAGGCACTGCTGGGCAAAGCTCGGTCCATACAAGGCCAGCGTGAGCAATGCAGCGATCAGAGATGCGGCGTGCGCCGCCTCGCGCGAACGGGGAACCTGACCGTCCTCACGGGCTTTTTGCAGCTTGCGCTCGGAGGCGGGTAGCTGCCGTTCGTCGCGATTTTCTGAAGCTTCAGACATGGTGGCCGATAAGAATCCGTAGGGTGATTCTGCGCACTTGTTCCGCCTTTCAGCCCGCGAATAAGGCAGGAAAAACCGCCTATTTCAGGGCCCTCGCACCCGCCCTGCAGCGCTCCTGCCGACCCGCCATGAAAAAGGCCCGCTCGTGGCGGGCCCTGAAAGGAATGGTGATCGGGGTTGTGCGGTTTCTGCCGTGATCGACTGCGCGCGGGATGCGCGCCTTGGTTAGAACCCCAAAGACTCCAGCAGGTCATCGACCTGGGACTGATCGGTCACGACATCACTGCGACCTTCGGCCGACACCACCGGGCCATCCAGTGCGGGTTCGCTCGCCACAACCGCTGCGAGGGGTGCCTGAACCGCAGCCGCTGCGGCGGCTGCAGCCGCCGCAACCGCTGGGTCGGTGGGGTCCTGAGGGCTGCGTGCCATCAGCAGCAGCCCCAGCTGGGTCTCGAGCGACTGAGCCAGGATGACCACCTTGCGGATGACCTGACCGGTCAGGTCATGAAAGTCCTGCGCCAGCATGATCTCGGTGAGATGGGCATCGGCCCGCGTGGAGCTGTGGCCCACTTCATCGAGAAAGCACATCAGTCGGCCTGAGGCTACGGCTGCAACCGGATCGCTCTTGAGCGAAGCGGTCATCTCGCGCGCTCCGAGTGACAGCCTGGAGAGCTCGGCCTTGGTTTCATCCACGCTGTTGAGAACCTTCTCGGCAGCTTCGCCGGTGAGGCGCGAAATGTAGGACAGCCGATTGCGGGCATCGGGCAGCGAACCTACCGCGCTCTCGAGCTCCCGGTCATAACCGAGTTCACGCAGGGCGTCGTGCAGCTGACGGGTCAGGCGGCCAACATGGTGATAGAGATCTTCTGAATCGCTCATGGTCGGCCCCTCAGATTCCGGCTTTCTGGAGGATCTTCTGGACCTTTTCCTCGAGGGTGGCCTTGGTGAAGGGTTTGACGATGTAGCCCGAAGCACCCCACTGCGCTGCCGAAACGATGTCTTCCTTGCGGGCTTCGGCAGTCACCATCAGCACCGGCAGAGCCTTGAGCTCGTCATCGGCGCGAATCGACTTGAGCAGCTCAAAGCCATTCATGTTGGGCATGTTGATGTCGGAGACCACGAACTGAAAGTTGCCGCCCTTGAGCTTGGACAGCGCAACCTGGCCATCTTCGGCCTCATCGGCATTGCTGTAGCCGATCTCTTTCAGGATGTTGCGCACGATGCGGCGCATGGTCGAAAAATCATCAACGATCAGGAACTTGAGGTTTTCGTTGGACATGGTTACCTCGCAACAGGAAGAGACAGAGGAGCAGGCGCGGACTGGGCACTGGGTACGGCCTTGACCGATCCCGATAGAGCCTGCTCGAAGGAGCCCACGTTATCGGCCTGCGCTTCGCGCCCGACCCCTGCATTTCGGTTCATGACCACAATCGAGATCCGGCGGTTGACTGCAGCGGCCGGGTCATCGGTCACCAGGGGCAGTGTCGAACCCAGGCCCACAACGCGCACCACCTTGTTTTCGTTCATGCCACCGGCCACCAGTTCGCGCCGCGATGCATTGGCGCGCTCGGTCGACAGCTCCCAGTTGGAGTAGCCACGTTCACCACCCGAGTAGGGCGTGGAGTCGGTATGTCCGGTCAGGGCGATTTGGGCATCCACCTCGTTGACCACCTTGCCGATCTCACGCAGGAGTTCGCGCATGTAGGGCTGCACCAGCGAGCCGCCGCGCTCGAACATCGCGCGGTTCTGGTCGTCAACGATCTGAATGCGCAGGCCCTCGGGGGTGAGGTCCATGCGAACCTGACCCTTGAGTTCGTTGAGCCGGGGATTGCGTTCGATGGCCTCTTCAACCCGCGCACGCACGCGCTTGACCTGCTGCTCATTGGCCTTGTGGGTGTCCTCGGGCAGGGCCTGCAGATTGACCGTACGGCGGGCTTCGTCGATTTCACCCCGCTTGACCTGACCACTGGTGCGGGTGAGATCTTCGCCACCACCCCGGATGATGCTCGAGCTGTCGCCAGAACCGGAGCCGCCGGTGAGGGCCACCTGCAGGGGGCTGTTGAAGTAATCCGAAATGCCTTTGAGATCGCCTTTGGTGGTTGATCCGAGCAGCCACATCAACAGGAAGAAGGCCATCATGGCCGTCACGAAGTCGGCGTAGGCGATCTTCCAGGCGCCGCCATGATGCCCATGGCCACCGCCCCTCTTGATGCGCTTGATGATGATGGGCTGAAGCTTCTTGTCGTTGGCTGCCATGGTGGATCAGGCCTTTTTCTGCTTGACGTGAGACTCGAGCTCCTGGAACGACGGACGCTCGGTCGAGAACAGCACCTTGCGACCAAACTCCACGGCGATCGACGGTGCGTACCCCTGCAGGCTCGCCAGCAGCGTGGTTTTCACGCACTGAAGTTCCTTGCTGGCCTCATCGGCTTTCTGTTCGAGCAACTTGGCCAGCGGACTCACGAACCCGTAGGCCAGCAAAATGCCCAGGAAGGTTCCGACCAGTGCGCCGGCAATCATTTGACCCAGCACCGCGGGTGGCTGGCCGACCGAAGCCATGGTCTTGACCACGCCCAGCACGGCGGCCACGATGCCAAAGGCCGGCAGGCCATCGCCCACAGCCTGGATGGCCGCCATCGGGGCATGGGCCTCGGCATGATGGGTATCGATCTCGTTGTCCATGAGGGTCTCGATCTCATGGGCATTCATGTTCCCGGAGACCATCATGCGCAGGTAATCGGTGATGAACTCGACCAGATGATGGTCGGCGGCCACATTCGGAAACTTCTTGAAGAGCGCCGAGTTGGCCGGATCCTCGACATCGCCCTCGATGGCCATCAACCCTTCCTTGCGGGCTTTGGCCAGAATCTCATAGAGCAGCGCCATGAGCTCCATGTAGCGCGCCTTGGTGTACTTGGAGCCCTTGAAGAGCGTCGGGATCGAGGCGATGGTCGCCTTGATAACCTTGCCGCTGTTGCCCACCAGAAAGGCGCCGAGCGCTGCCCCGCCGATGATGAACATCTCGACCGGCGCGGCCTTGGCGATCACGGCAAACTTGCCACCCGCCAGCGCGTAACCTCCAAAGACCGCTGCCAGCACAACGAGATATCCGATGATGACGAACATGGTTCAGGTCAGTCTTGGCTTGGTGAGGAGCTGATCGGCTGCCCGCAGATCGGCGGGCGGTGGCTTGAGAATCAGGAACTGTGTTTGATTACGACGGGATGACCGAATCATTGAGCTAAAGCGTTCGCCCGAGTGACCCAATCAGCCAAAGGGTCGCTTTTCGACCCTGACCGGCAGGCGGACTCAGTGAATGGCGCCCGAGCGCAGCGCCTTTCCGGCGCGAGCGGGCGGCTCGCACAGACCGCAGGCGAACTGCTGGTCGATCTCGAAGGTGTGATTCACGAAGCGGCCCCCGCAATGGCGGCAGCGGGTCAGGCAGAGCATGCTGGAGTCCACGAACTTCACCAGACGCCAGGCCCGGGTGACCGACAGGATGGGTTCCACGCCATGCGCGCTCACCTCGTCGCGATACAGACGCCACGCCTTGGCAATCGCGTCGATCGGCTCGATGTCGATGGTCTTCTGAAGATACTCGTAGATGTTCAGAAACAGCGAGGCATGGATGTTGGGCTGCCAGGTCATGAACCAGTCGGTCGAAAACGGCAACTGCCCTTTGGGTGGCGACTTGCCCGCGACTTCCTTGTACAGACGCAGCAGTCTTTCGTAAGGCAGATCGGTCTCGGACTCGAGCACCTGCAGGCGGGCGCCGAGCTGGATCAGCTCGATGGCGCGCTGGATCTGACGGTTCTCTGACAGCAGGCTGCGGGCGGCCATGTCAAACCGCCTCGGCAAAGTTGCCTGCCATCACGATGCTGGCATGCAAGCGAGACGCATTGGCCTCGAGGCCCTGGGGCGCCTTGCGTCCATGCTCGGCCAGCAAAGACCACACGATCTCATCATCAAAGCGAAAGCGGCTGAGCAGCTGGTTGCCGGTTGCAATCTTGATCATCTGCGAGGGCGAGAGCTCGGCCAGGATGTCGGCCACCGGCTCCGAGACACCCAGCGCAAAGAGGGCCTGCGCCTTGTCCGAGCGCACCATGCTCTGGGCCAGCATGAGGTAAGACAGATTGAGTTCGCGAATTTCGCTGATCCAGCGGGCTTCGAAGGTGTTGTCCATGGCGTCTTTCCCGAAAGTCGTGAAGAAGTTCACAAAGGGTTCGTCGATGGATTGAAGTGTGGCCAAGCTGCTAAGCGTTGAATATCGGGGCTTGACTGTGCACGAACTCGGTGCCAGACCGACACGCCGTCAGGCTTTTCCGACAGGATCGACATGAACGGTCGACGCAGCAGGATCAGTGGACTTGTCGCTCAAAAATATCTTCCTAAAGCCCGGAGCGGATCTGCCCGATAACGAATTCAACGGGAGCGATCCCGCGGCCAACCGGACCGATCCGGTGAGGCAAAAAGTCCACCGGAATCTCTTTCAAGGAGTCTCACCATGCAAGTCATCAACACCAACATCCTCTCGCTCAATGCCCAGCGCAACGTGTCCTCCTCGCAGGGCGCCCTGGCCACCTCCATCCAGCGTCTGTCGAGCGGTCTTCGTGTCAACTCGGCCAAGGACGACGCAGCCGGCCTGGCAATCGCCAACCGCATGAGCGCACAGGCTCGTGGCATGAATGTCGCGATCCGCAACGCCAATGACGGCATCTCGCTGGCCCAGACCGCTGAGGGTTC
>JBKCEY010000468.1:0-7458 GCA_046304115.1 Burkholderiales bacterium
CCACAGGGTTGAACAGGCCCGCGCACTGGTGGCCGAACTGCCCGACCCGGAGATTCCTGTGCTCACCCTGGACGACCTGGGAATCCTGCGGGAGGTGTTCGAAGAGAACGGGCGGGTTGTGGTGCACCTCACACCGACCTACACCGGCTGCCCGGCGACTGAGGCCATCCGGGATCAGGTCGAGCGCACGCTCGAGCAGGCAGGGCACGCACGGGCGGAGGTTCGCATCGTGTTGAGTCCTGCCTGGAGCAGCGACTGGATCAGCGCGCGAGGCCGCCAGCGCCTGCTGGACTACGGCATTGCACCGCCTGCCTGCACAGTGGCCTCCATGGGCCCGGGCAGCGCGGCTGCGTCGAGCCCGCGCGGCGAGCCTGCAGCCCAGGTGCTGCGCTTCATGCCACGAACGGGCTTGGCCACCGATGGCGACGCGTCTGTGGCCTGCCCTCAATGCGGCTCGAGCGATACCGAACAGCTTTCGGCCCACAGCTCCACGCCCTGCAAGGCGCTGTATCGCTGTCGGGCCTGTCGCGAGCCCTTCGACTACTTCAAGCCTTACTGAATCAAGGCCATGGCCACACCCCAATTCCATTCCCTGAATGTGCGCGAAGTCTGCACCGAAACCGCAGATGCGATTTCGGTGGTTTTTGAAGTGCCCGGTGCCTTGCGCGAGGCCTACCGCTTTCGTGAGGGGCAGTTCCTGACCCTGAAGGCCGATGTGGACGGCGAAGAGCTGCGCCGGTCGTATTCGATCTGCGTTCCGGTGCAGCATTACGAGCGTACCGGAGAGTTGCGGGTGGGCATCAAGCGAGTGGCCGATGGGCGGTTCTCGAACTGGGCCAATGACAGCCTCAAGCCCGGCCTGCAGATTGAGGTGATGTCGCCGGATGGCCGTTTTCATGGCCGCCAGGAACCGGGTCGCGCACGACATGTGGTGGGCTTTGCAGGCGGCTCCGGCATCACGCCCATGGTCAGCCTGATCGGCACCCTGCTTGAGGCCGAACCGCAGTGCCGCTTTTCGCTGGTCTACGGCAACCGGACCGTGAGCTCGATCATGTTTCTCGAGCAACTCGAGGGCCTGCGCAATCGTTACCTCGGTCGGCTGCGGTTGCTGCATGTGCTCTCCGATGAACCGCAGGAGATCGAATTGCTCTCGGGTCTGCTCGACCAGCCGCGCTGTGCAAGCCTGCTCGCCACGGTGTTGTCGGATGCACCCATCGATGAAGCCTTTATCTGCGGGCCGGCCCCGATGATGGATGCTGCCGAGGCCGCCTTGCTCGCCTTTGGTGTGGCGCGTGAGCGCATCCGCATCGAACGCTTTGGAACGCCGCCGGGGTCTGTCTCCGGCTCAGGCACTGGCATCGCCTCGGGCCCAGGCAACTCGAAGCGTCATCGGGAAGATCAGGCAGGCGGTGTGGCAGGCGGTGTGGCGACCGCGAGGATCGTGATCGTGGTGGACGGCAAGGAACGCCATCTCGAGCTCGCCCATGAAGGGGCCAGCCTGCTCGATGCCGGGCTCGCTGCAGGTGCGCCCTTGCCGTATGCCTGCAAGGGCGGCGTGTGCTGCACCTGCCGTTGCAAGGTCCTGCAAGGGGAAGTCCGCATGGATCGCAATTTCACCCTCGAGCCCCAGGAGATCGAAGCCGGTTTTGTGCTCAGCTGCCAGGCGCACCCGGTCACCGACCGGGTGGTCGTGAGCTTTGACGAGCGTTGAGCTCGGGCCGGTCAGACGGTTGCCACAGCGGATCAGGCGCCTTTACCTGATGAACCCGGAGTCCTGCCATGGCACGCCCGAAAGCCGCTGATCACGCGCAGCAACGCGAACGCATCCTGCAGGCCGGCGTGCGCGCCTTTGCGCGATCCGGCTATGCCAGTGCCTCGATGGCCACGCTGGCTGCCGATTGCGGCACCTCCAAGGCCGGGATCTATCACTACTTTGCAGGCAAGGACGCCATCCTCTTCGAGGCCCTTGAGCAGTACACCCGACGGCTGTTGGCGGTGGTACAGCAGGTTCAGGCGCTATCGCTTGCGCCTCGCGACACACTGGCCGGCATGGTGCGGGCGCTGATGATCGAGTATCGCGATGCGCGCGACCATCATGTCTGTCTGCTCAACGATATTGCTTTTCTGGCCGAGCCGCAGCGCCGCAGCATCGAGAATCAGCAGCGCGCGATCGTCGACGTGCTGGCCCGGGCGGTTGATCAGGCGACCCCGGACCGTTTTTCGGCGCACGAACTCAAGCCGGCGACGATGGCCCTGTTCGGCATGATCAACTTCACCTTTGCCTGGCTGCGCCCCGACGGCCCGATGAGCCACGAGCACTATGCCGAACTGGTCATCCGCCTATGGCTCGGGCCCGAGCCGTTGCTATGATCGGCTCATGAATACCCCATCCTTTGCATCCAAGAACGACCTGGCCGCCAAAGAGGTCAGCTTCACGCAGCTATCGGCCAACTGCTGGGCCTACACGGCCGAAGGCGATCCCAATTCGGGTGTGATCATCGGCGACAACGCGGTCATGGTGATCGACACCACGGCCACCCCCGCCATGGCACAGGACCTGATCGCACGCATCCGCAGCGTGACCGACAAGCCCATCAAGTACGTGGTGCTCTCGCACTACCATGCAGTCCGCGTACTGGGCGCCTCGGCCTACTTCAAGGAAGGCGCAACCGAGATCATCGCCTCGCGGGGCACCTGGGACCTGATCCGCGAACGGGGCGCTCAGGACATGCAAAGCGAGATCGAACGCTTTCCCAGGCTCTTTGCGGGTGTCGAGACCGTGCCCGGCCTGACCTGGCCGACGCTGGTCTTCGAGCATGACCTGACCCTGCATCTCGGAGGGCTCGAGGTGCGTCTCAAGCACCTGGGCCCGGGGCATACCCAGGGCGACACGATCGCCTGGGTACCGTCGCAGGATGTGGTCTTCTCGGGCGATCTGGTCGAGTTCAATGCGGGTGTCTATACCGGCGATGCTCACCTTGAGGCCTGGCCCGCCACGCTCGATGCCCTGCTTGCGCTCAAGCCGCATCGGCTCGTGCCAGGTCGCGGCCCCGCCCTGATGAGCCCTGAGGAATGCGTCAGGGGCGTGGAATACACCCGGCGCTGGGTCACCGACCTCTACCGCACCGCGCAAGCCGGTGTTGCGGCAGGCAAGGACCTGAAGGCGGTCTTTGCCGATGTCCGCAAGGTCATGGACCCGGTCTTCGGACAGGTCTTCATCTATGAGCACTGCCTGCCCTTCGATGTCTCGCGCGCCTTTGATGAAGCCAGCGGGATCAAGCATCCGCGGATCTGGACGGCCGAGCGCGACATGGAGATGTGGCGCTCATTGCAGGATTGAGGCGCATGCGGCTCGCGAGCGCACGCATGCGGCTGGCCCTTGCCCTCTGGGCCGCTGCGCTCATTCGCACGATCCGGGCTGCACCGTCGGCTGTTGCTGCGGCTTTTCTCGCAACCGCTCTGCTGTGGTCGGCGCCAGCCGCCGCGTGCCCGGTCTGCGCCTCGAGTGCCGGGCCCACGGTGGTTCAGGCATTGCAGGAGTCCGAGCGCGCCGTCATCGCCCGACTTGAACCTGACGGTCGCCCGCGGGTCATCGAGGTGATCAAGGGTGCTGGCTCGGTGGGTGAGTCTCTCGATCTGCTGATCCGGCCTGCTGCCCAGGCCAGCGGCCCTGGCCGTCCGACTGAAGCGCCAGCGCTCGTGATGGTGAAGTCGGCCGCCGGTGGCGGATGGTCGCTGATCGGGGCTGTCGATGCCCAACGTGCGCCGTGGCTGCGTTCGCTCGCGCGGATGCCAGCCGCATCCGGTCTGTCGAATGCGGGCTGGATCGAACGCATCGGACTGTTTTTGCCCCTGCTCGAAGATCCCGAACCGCTGGTGGCCGAGACCGCCTACGGAGAGATCTCGAAGGCGCCCTATGCCGCGATGCGGGCGCTGCGGGACCGGCTCGATGGGACGCAACTCGCCCGCTGGACCGAGAGCGCACCACTGGCAGACCGGCGCCCCTTGTACCTGCTGTTGCTGGGCCTGAGCGGATCAGCCGATGATGCCCAGAGCATCGAGCGACAGTTGCTGAGGCCCTCCGTGGCCATGACGCGGCCCGATCTGCCTGCTCTGGCTGCAGCGCTGCTCGAACTCGGCGGTCAGGACAAGCTCGCCTGGCTCGAATCGAACTGGCTGCTCAATGAAGATCGTCCTGTCAGCCTGCTGCAACAGGTCCTGGTCGCCCTGTCGGTGCACGGCAGCGAACAGGGTCGGATTCCCAGGCAGGCGATCGTGCAGAGCTATCTGCGCTTCATCGAACGGCGGCCCAGGCTGGGCGGGCTCGTGGCCCAGGACCTGGCCACCTGGGGCATCTGGGAGGCAACACCGTTTTATGCCCAGGCCATTCAGCTCGCCGATGCCCCCATCGCCTCGCGAGTCGCCATGGCCCAGTACCTGCGCGTGAGCCCCCATCCTGGCGCCCGCGACGCGCTAAAAAAAGCGATGGGTCGCTGACCGCTGCAGAGTCTGACGCTGCGGGCTCGAGCAGGGTGAGCCGAATGCCCTGTCAGTCCAGCCGCACGTTGGCTGACCGGATCACTGCCGCCCAGCGCTGGATGTCCTGCTGCAGAAATCCGGCAAATTCGGGGGCATCCTTGATGTCGATGGCCATGCCCGCCTTGGTGATGGTGGACCGCACGGCCTCTTTTTGCATGGCGGCGGCGATCAGCTGTCGATAACGGCTCAATGCAGCCACAGGGGTGGCAGCGGGGGCCAGCAGGCCTAGCCAGGCATCGGCTTCCACGCCCGCAACACCGGCCTGCGCCAGGGTGGGCAGATCGGGCAGATGAGGGGATCGCTGAGGCGAGGCTACCGCCAGGGCACGCAACCGGCCCGACTGGATCTGGGTCAGCACCGTTGGCGTCGTAGCAAAACTCAGATTGACGTGGCCGCCCAGCAGGTCCTGAAGCAAAGGCGCCGAACCCTTGTAGGCCACATGCGCAATCTCGGTACCACTGCGGGTCTTGAACAGTTCAAGCGCAAGATGCGACGCTGATCCGGGTCCGGTTGAGCCTGCAGTGAGCTTGCCGGGATCACGCCGCGCAAGCGCAACCAGATCGGCCACCGAACGCACAGGGAGCTCAGCCCCGACAACCACGATGTGCTGCAGCGCGGCGCACACCATGATCGGCGCGAAATCGCGAACCGGATCATAGCCACCACCCTGCGGCAGCAGCGATACGTTGGTTGCGTGAGTCTGGTTGTTGCCGAGCACCAGCGTGTGGCCGTCGGCGGGCGACTGGGCACCGCGACGGGTACCAATAGCGCCCGCGCCGCCGGGAACATTCTCGACATTGACCGGCTGACCGAGATCGCGGGCGAGCTCGGCTGCGAGGGTGCGCGCCAGGATATCGGTGGGCCCGCCCGGCGGATAGGGAACGATCAGGCTGACAGGCCGCACCGGGCTCCAGGGGGCGGGCTGTGCCTGCGCAACACCGACAGTCGTGAACCCTGTCGAAATCAACCCCAGACCAGCAGCCAGCAGGCTGCGGCGCGGCTGGCCGCCAGGTTGAAGGCAGGCCCTGAAAAGCGGGCCTGTGGTGGAGCCTGTGGTGGAGCCAGGGGCTGAATCGACTGAAGAATGGGTGCAGGAAATGGGGGCAAGGGTCACGGCGGGCTCCTCGAACGCGTCAGGGTGGCGAGCCTAGCGCATTGGTCGAGAAGCTGCTCAGAGCAGGAATGCTCAGCGCGGCCCGCCTCGCATGGACTCATGCATGTCCTTGCGCATGCCCCGATGGAAGGCCTTCATTTCGGCGGGCGAGAGGCGGCCGTCCCGGTCGGCATCGGCCGACTCGAATGCCGCCATGCGGCGGGCTCGCATGCGCTCATGCTCGGCATCGAATTCGGCACGGCTCAGATGACCGTCCTGGTCAGTATCCAGAGCCTTGAAGCGTTGCTCGTGAAAACGCTCGGCCGCCTTGCGATGCTCGGCCTTGTCGTGATGATCCTTATGGCCATGACCGTCTTGATGGGCGCGATGCCGATGGGCGCCCTCAGGGCTGTGGGATGAAGGAGCTACTGTCGGTGCCGGTGCCGGCGTGGTGGCCTGGGCCGCTGGCTGTGGCGAAGCGGAAGTCTGGGCGTGGGCAGCCGACAGGCCAAGGGCGCCGCAGACCATGAACGACAAGACGCTGGAGGAGAGGACTCGCATGAGGGGAACGCCAGAGAGTGCAGGAGCCTTCATCCTCGTTGCGCCGCGCCCAACAGACCAGCGGAATTACCGCTGGTTGCAGCGTTTACAGTTGTAACCGGAGTTCAGGTTCAATCCAGCGAGATGTTTGCCGCACGGGCAACCTTGCCCCAGCGCTCAACCTCGGCCCGTACATAGCCCTGAAATTCCTGGGGCGTGCTGCCCACCGGCTCAGCGGCCTGGGTCGACAGCCGCTCGCGAACATCGGGCAAGGCCACGATCCTGGCCACTTCACGGGCGAGCCGGGCCACGATCGGGGCGGGTGTTCTGGCAGGGGCAAAGAGCCCATTCCAGGAACTGACTTCCAGATCGGGGATGCCCAGCTCGGCCAGCGTGGGCACATCGGGCAACTGAGCCAGACGCTTGTTGGCCGCCACGGCGATGGGCCTCAGGCGGCCTGACTTGATGGGCGGCACCGCAGTCAGGGCGGTCTTGAAGCCCAGATTGACCTGACCGCTGATGACATCGGCCAGCGCCGGAGCGGCGCCCTTGTAGGGCACATGCACCATGCGGATGTCGGCACGCAGACAAAAGAGTTCGCCCGCCAGATGAGGCGATCCGCCCGCGCCCGACGAGGCATAGGTGAGTACGCCCGGCTTGGCCTTGGCCAGGGCAATCAGCCCCTTGAGATCCTCGACCGGAAGACCGGGAGAGACCACCAGGACGCTGGGGGCAGCCATCACCTGGGAGATGGCCACGAAATCCCGCTGGATGTCGTACTTCAGGTTCTTGTAGAGCGACATGTTGGTCGCGTTGGCGATCGTGCCGATCAGCAGGGTGTAACCATCGGGCTCGGCGCGAACAACCGCCTCGGCCGCCAGGTTGGACCCTGCACCGGGGCGGTTTTCGACCGTGACCGGCTGACCCCACTGCTCCTGCATTTTGGCCGCCAGCGTACGAGCAATGATGTCGGTTGAGCCGCCCGGCGCAAAACCCACCAGCAGGCGAATGGGTTTGACGGGATAAGCGGTGGCCGCGTCCTGTGCCAGGGCAGCACCCGATACACCACCCAGGGCCATGGGCAACAGGCCCAGGTGGCCCAGACGCTCGAGGAGGCGCCGGCGCGCTGGATCCGCAGGCAAGTCATCTTGACGATCGAAAAACTGGAGCTGATTCATCAGGCCTTTCCTTGAATTGAACAGACAGTGACTACTGAAGCCCGTTCAGGGCTGCCGCAGCACGATCAGGCCATCCACGGCCTGAACCCCCTGGGCGCAGACCATGAC
>JBKCEY010000469.1:0-10152 GCA_046304115.1 Burkholderiales bacterium
TCGACGGCGGTGTTTGGCACCTCGATGTCGGCTCATCTCATCCTGGGGCTGTAGCCGGTCCCAAGGGTATGGCTGTTCGCCATTTAAAGAGGTACGTGAGCTGGGTTTAAAACGTCGTGAGACAGTTTGGTCCCTATCTGCTGTGGGCGTTGGAGATTTGACGGGGGCTGCTCCTAGTACGAGAGGACCGGAGTGGACGCACCTCTGGTGTACCTGTTGTCACGCCAGTGGCATCGCAGGGTAGCTATGTGCGGAAGAGATAACCGCTGAAAGCATCTAAGCGGGAAACTTGCCTGAAGATGAGATCTCCCTGGGGACCTGATCCCCCTGTAGGGTCGTTCGAGACCAGGACGTTGATAGGCCGGATGTGGAAGCGTGGTAACACGTTAAGCTAACCGGTACTAATTGCCCGTGAGGCTTGACCCTATAGTTTTGCGAATCAAGTGAAGCACCGCATCGTTGATCTGCGGTTGCTGCAATCACATTGCCTCATGCTCTGCATGCAGGCCGACTTCTTCCAGGATTGGGTTGCCTGCCCAAAAAGCAGGTGGCCAACAAGTCATGCCTGACGACCATAGCGAGGTGGAACCACCCCTTCCCATCCCGAACAGGACCGTGAAACGCCTCAGCGCCGATGATAGTGAGCCCGCGCTCGTGAAAGTAGGACATCGTCAGGCAGTTATTGATGCAAAAAGCCCCAAGCAGACGCTTGGGGCTTTTTGTTTTTGTGCTCTGGCATTCGCATTTGATCGCCTCGGTTAGGATGCGACATTGCATCAACGCTGGATTCTCGATGTCACCTTCATTGCCCCTTTGGACACCCAGCCCAGAGCGTATCCAATCGTCGCAGCTGACGGCCTACATGAGCTGGTTGCAGACCGAACGTCATTTGCAATTCAACGACTATGAGTCGCTCTGGCAGTGGTCGACAACCGAGATCGAGGCCTTCTGGGAGAGCATCTGGGACTGGACCGAGATGCGCAGCACCACGTCACCTCACTCAGTGCTCGCCGAGCGCAAAATGCCAGGTGCTCGGTGGTTCGAGGGTGCGAAGCTGAACTATGCCGACCAGATGATCTGGCGAGCGTCACTGCCTGCATTCAAGGATGTGCCTGCTGTTGTCTTTCAGTCTGAGATTGTCTCGAGGCAGGAATTGAGTTGGTCAGATCTGAGTCAACAGGCTGGTGCCCTGCAATCCACGCTGCGGCAGCTCGGGGTCGTTGCAGGCGATCGGGTTGTTGCCTACATGCCCAACATTCCGCAAACCCTGGTCGCCCTGTTGGCTGTGACCGGGAGCGGTGCAATCTGGTCGAGCTGTGCGCCCGATATGGGCAGCGCAGGTGTGCTGGACCGGTTCAGACAGATCGAGCCCAAGGTACTGATCGCGGTCGATGGCTATCGCTATGGCGGCAAAGACTTTGACCGACGTTCGGTGGTCAGGGAGCTGGTCGCTCAGCTCCCGACGTTGGAAGCGGTTGTCTTCGTACCGTATCTGGATCCAAATGCTGGGTTCGAAGCGACCGACCTCGCACGCAATACTCAAGTGACCGACTGGACGCTGGCAACGCAGGACAGGCAGCCCCTGGTGCCGGTGCCCGTGGATTTTGATCATCCGCTCTGGATTGTCTACTCATCCGGTACGACAGGCATGCCCAAGCCCATCGTGCACGGACATGGTGGCACCACGATCGAATACCTCAAGTCCATGCATCTGCACTGTGATCTGAGTCCATCAGATCGCTTCTTCTGGTTTACGTCGACGAACTGGATCATGTGGAACATGACCGTTTCAGCCCTGATTCCGGGCTGTACGGTGATGCTTTTTGACGGAAACCCGGGCTATCCCACACTCGACACACTCTGGTCATTTGCGGCGCGCGAAAAGGCCACTTTCTTTGGCCTTTCACCTGCCTTTGTCCAGTTGAACATCAAGGCTGGCACTCGCCCCGCTGCCCAGTACGATCTTTCTAGTCTGCGCACCGTGGGCGCGACCGGTTCGCCACTGACCGAGGACGGCTATCAGTGGATCTATCAGGCGGTGCATGCCGACGTTCTACTGGCCTCGATCTCAGGCGGCACTGATCCCAACACTGCGTTCCTGGGTACCTGTCCGAATGCCCCGGTCTATGCGGGTGAGATGCAGGCTCGCGGTCTGGGGGCTGCAGTGCAGGCCTTTGACGAGGAAGGACATGCGCTCATCAATGAAGTGGGCGAACTCGTCTGCACGCAGCCCTTGCCGTCCATGCCGCTGTATTTCTGGGGGGATGTCGAAGGAAAGCGCTATTTTGAAAGCTATTTCGATACGTATACGGGTGTTTGGCGTCACGGCGACTGGCTGAAGCTGGTGCCTCGCGAGCACGCGATCGGCGGGGTGATCTATGGCCGCTCAGACTCCACGATCAACCGGCACGGCATCCGCATGGGCACCAGCGAGCTGTACCGGGTCGTCGAGGCTTTTGACGAAGTGGCCGATTCATTGGTCATCGACCTTGAATACCTGGGGCGCCCAAGCTGGATGGCCCTGTTTGTGGTGCCACGGCAGGCCGAGAGCTTTACCCCGGATCTGGTGCGCAGGCTCAAGGAGTCGATTCGCACGCAACTCTCGGCGCGACATGTGCCCGACGAGGTGCTGATGATCGCCGAAGTGCCTCGAACCATCTCTGGCAAGAAACTCGAGGTTCCGGTCAAGAAGATCCTTCTAGGGCAGCCGCCCGAAAAGGCCTGCAATCGGTCATCCATGGCTAATCCCGGGTCGATCGATGCCTTCATTGCCCTGGCCGCGCAACGCAAGGCGTGAGTGCGATGGCCGACACGCACCAGGACGCTTCGATCCGAATCGACATTCGGCAGTTGCAGCCCGGTCTCTATGTGTCGCTTGGCGGGCGTTGGCTCGAGCACGACTTTCTTTTCAACGCCTTTCGCCTCGCAACACAAGGGCAGGTCGATCGCCTGAAGGCCAGCGGAATGACCCATGTCGACTATTGGCCTGGCAAGTCGACCGCTCAACCCCTGCCGCTGGCCGATCCACAGGCCGCACCTGCAGCCTCCGATCATCAACCCCGTCCATCCAGTGTGGCCGAGCTGGCTTCAACTCAGGCTCTGCCGGGGGCTTCGGCGGTGCCTGCGCAGCGCGAGGCGCGCCTGGCTCGAATCCGGACCCGTCGCACTGAACTGGCGCGATGCGAGCGTGCGTATCGGGAATCGGTGGCCGCAGTCAAGAACCTGATGAGCGAGATTTTCGTCTCGCCTGCTCAGGCGGCGCGTTCGGCCAAGGCGGTTGTCGGCCAGACCATCGAGGAACTGTTGTCGAGTCAGCATGCGGTCGTGCATCTCATGAACGATGCATTGACGGATCCAAATGCACGCCAGCATGCGCTTAACGTGACAGTGTTATCGCTCATGCTCGGTCGCGAGCAGGGGCTGCGCAATGACGCTCTGTCGAATCTTGGACTGGGCGCCCTTTTACACGATATCGGCAAGACGCTGGTTGCCTCGCAAGTTCTTTTGCAGCCTGCCGAGCAGCGCAACCGGCACGAAGAAGCCGCCTATCGACAGCATGTGCATCAAGGCGAAGGCTTGTGCCGCCAACTCGGGCTTGATGCGCCCGATCTTCTGGCCTGTGTGCTGCAGCATCATGAGCGCATGGACGGTCGTGGATTTCCTGCAGGCCTGACGGGTGACGGGATTGCCTTGTCTGCACGGATCGTGGCCATAGCCAACCGGTACGACAACCTGTGTCACGCCACCGATGTGGCGCATTCATTGACACCGTTTGAAGCTCTGGCCTGGCTTTACCGGCGCGAGGCGTCTGCGCTCGATGCCATGCTGTTGCAGCGCTTCGTGAGGTGTCTGGGCGTCTGGCCACCCGGGACGATTGTCCAGCTCACCAACGGAACGATCGGGCTCGTGACTTCCAGTGGTGCTCAGGACAGTCTTCGTCCGACGCTCCTGATGGCCGATCTGCAGGTGCCCCGCAACGAAGCCTTGCTGGTCGATCTCGCGGAAATCCCCGAGGTCAAGATCGAAAAAGCCCTGCGACCTCGCGATGTTCCATCCGAGTTGCTCGAGTACCTGTCGCCGCGTCACGGCGCAGCATTCTTTGTGGGCCGAGCGGCCTGATGCACCTGGGCCGAGCGGCCTGATGCTTTGAGCGCTCGTCAGTGAACCGGGGTCAGGCGGAGCGCTTCAGCCCCGTCGATCAAAGCGCAGGATCTCTGAGCCGATCTGATCCAGGGAGACAATGTCATCGGCCGCGCCGAGCTTGATGGCTTCCCTGGGCATGCCAAACACCACGCAGCTGGCTTCGTCCTGCGCGATGGTGCGTGCGCCTGCCTGATGCATGGCGAGCAGTCCACGGGCTCCGTCATCACCCATGCCGGTCAGAATAATCCCCAGAGCATCGCGGCCCGCGCATTCGGCCATGCTCTTGAACATCACATCGACCGCCGGGCAGTGCCGGTTCACAGGCGGTCCGGCAAAGACCTGCACGTAGTACTGGCCACCCTGCTTGCGCACCTGCATGTGTCGCCCTCCGGGTGCGATGAGGGCCACGCCGCGCTCGATACGGTCGCCGTCACGAGCCTCACGGACATTGATCGCACACAGGCCATCAAGCCGACTGGCATACATGGCGGTAAACCGCTCGGGCATGTGCTGCACGATCGCGATACCCGGTGCATCCGAAGGCATCTGCGTGAGTACCTGCTCGATCGCCTGCGTGCCGCCCGTCGAGCTGCCGATGGCGATCGGTTTATTGACCGACAGCGCATGAAGACCTGCGCTCGCGGCAGCCGATCCTGAGCCAAGCCCCTGACCCGCCGCATGTGCCAGACCCCCACCGCCTGCGGGTCCTGGGCCACCCCGGGCACCCGTACTGCCCGCGGCCCCGGTCGGGCCTGCAGCGCTGCTGCGAACAATCGTCCGCGGCCGTGCCTGTGCGGCAGCTTTGAGCGTACGAATGAGTTCGCGGCGTGACTCTTCAAGAAACTGTTTGAGCCCCATGCGCGGCTTGGCGACAACAGCGACCGCTCCTGCTGCCAAGGCATCGAGTGCAGCACGACTGCCTTCGGTGGTGAGGGTGGAGCAGATGACGGTCGGAATCGGCATCGTGCCCATCAGCTTGCGCAGGAACGTGATGCCATCCATACCGGGCATCTCGATGTCGAGCAGCAGCACATCGGGTTTGAGCTTGGCAATCGCAGGCTCGGCCAGCAGCGGATTGGGTGCACTGCCCACCAGTTCAATCTCGGGATCGCCCTGCAGCATGTGCATCAGGGCCTGACGGACCACGGCGGAGTCGTCGACAACATAGGTACGGATGGTCATGCTGCAGCCTCAATCGGCAGAACCGTCACTTCGGGTGGCTCGCCCACGCGCCAGTGCACCCGGCGCGCGGCAAGGCCGCCGGTATCCGATCCCAGCAGATCAATCCCGGCTCTGGCCAGGCGCTCTTCGCCCCAGTGCACATTGGACTCGCCCACATGGGGAGCGCCGCCACCGATGAGCCAGGCCTTGCACTGATGGATATCGAGGCCGCGCTCACTGAGCAACAGGGCCATGGAGGCAAATGCGGGCTCGCCGAACCGGGCGTCGAGTGCTGATCGCGCGACCGGACCTTCCGATCGCTGACTCAAGCGCTGAGAAACCTCGCGCGAAGAAGCCTCTGCAGTGGACAGGCTCAGATCGACAACCTGCATGGCGCCCCGGTTGATCGGTGGGTGCAGGGCAGCATTGACGATATGACACATGACACCCACCGTCTGACGCGGGTCGGTCAGCAGCAATGCCACGCAGGAGCCCAGCAGGGTTTCGAGCACTTCGCCGCGTTCGGCCAGTGCGACATCGCCCGGATGCAGAATGGTTTTCATCAGCCGACCTTGCGAAATGCACCAGGTGCCAGCGATTGCAGCGGCGTCTGGCAAGGTACCCGGCCCTCGGCCGTACCGATGAAGAACAGGCCACCAGGCTTCAGACAGGTCAACACCCGATCGACCACCTCGCGTTTGGTCGGTGGATCAAAGTAAATCAGCACATTTCGAAGGAACACCACATCGAAGGGGCCCAGTGCCTCGATCGGCTTGCACAGATTGAGCTGACCGAACTTGACGTGGCTGCGAAGCTTGTCCTGGATGCGCACCAGCCCCTCGCAACTGTCGTCGCCGCGCAGGCAGTAGCGCTTCAGACGCTCAGGGCTGACCTGGCGAAGGCGATCCTGGGGATAGATACCCTCGATCGCACTGCGCAGCACGCGGTCACTGATGTCAGTGCCCAGGATCGACCAGTGGGGGCCGATGCGGCCCATCTGCTGCAGATCGGCCAGCAGCATGGCGGTGCTCCAGGCCTCGTCGCCAAAGGATGAAGCCGCACTCCAGACCGCCAGTTGCTGCGGTCGGGTCCGGCTGAGTTCGGCCTCGAGCAACTGGAAGTGCGCAGGCTCTCGAAAGAAATAGGTTTCGTTGGTGGTGAGCAGATCCACCGCCATCTGAAACTCCCCGCCATCGGAGGGGCTCGCAATCAGATCGAAATAATCCTCGTAACTGTTCAGCCCGAGTTTCTGGATGCGCGGCCCCAGGCGAGAGGACACCAGCGGCTTCTTGCTGTCGTTCAGTGAAAGACCAATGGCCTTGTACATCAGCTCACTGATCTCGCGGTAGGTGTCGAGGCTGAGGTCCAGCATGATCAGGCGACGGCTTCGGTTGCGAGCGAGGACTCAGCCAGGCGGGCCATGTCCTCGATGTCAAAGGCCTTGTCAGGCTCGAGCACGATCACGAACCGGCTGCCCATCTTGCCCATGCCTCGAATGAAGTCGCGCTTGACGGCCCCACCGAAGCTCGGCGGCGGCTCGATCTGGTCCGGGGCGATCTCGACCACTTCGCTCACCGCATCCACCATCAAGCCGAGTTCCACCCGTTCGCCGTCGCGCACGGCATCGAAGATCACGATACAGGTCTTCTTGCTGATCTCGGCTGCGGGCCGGCCGAAGCGGGCCTGCAGGTCGATCACCGGAACCACCGCACCGCGAAGATTGATCACCCCGCGAACGAACTTCGGCATCAGGGGTACGGTGGTCATCGAGCCGTACTGGATGATCTCTCGCACGGTGCGGATGTCCATCGCAAAGACTTCTTCATCGAGTGAGAAGGTCAGGTATTGAAGGGCTGAGTCCTGCAGGTTCTGGGCTGCGTTGTGCATGGCCATCTCCTTCTCAGTAGGGGCGGAAGTTGCCGTGGGTGCCGGTGCCAGCCGTGGCCGCAGTGGCTGCCAGTCGGGTCACACGGGGTGCACTCACGTCGGCCACCGCACGGCTGTTACCCCGCATCGGTGAGCCCGGGTTGCGACGATCGACTCCCGGTCCACCCTGGCCTGCGCCCACAGCGCCCGACTGCACACCGCCCGCACCGGCCACCGTGAAGAAGGCCACCGAGTGTTGCAGTTGCTCGGCCTGACCCGAAAGCTCCTCGGAGGTGGCTGCAAGCTCTTCAGAAGCCGAGGCATTCTGCTGAGTGGCCTTGCTGAGCTGGCCCATCGCACCACCGATCTGCACCACCGACTGGCTTTGTTCCTGCGAGGCGGCAGCGATTTCCTGCACCAGCTCGGAGGTCTTCTGGATCGAGGGGACGATCTCACCGAGGAGCTTGCCGGCGCGCTCGGCCGTGCTCACCGAGTCGGAAGCCAGATCGCCAATTTCCTTGGCGGCTTCCTGGCTGCGTTCGGCCAGCTTGCGCACTTCAGCAGCCACCACCGCAAAGCCCTTGCCGTGTTCGCCGGCCCGTGCCGCTTCGATCGCGGCGTTGAGCGCGAGCAGGTTGGTCTGGTAGGCGATGTCATCAACGATGCTGATCTTCTGGGCGATCTGCTTCATGGCAGTGACCGTCTTCATGACCGCATCGCCGCCTTCGCCGGCTTCCTTGCTCGCCTTGGTGGCCATGCCGTCGGTAACCTTGGCGTTGTCACTGTTTTGCGAGATCGAGGCCGACATCATGTCGATCGAGGCGGTGGTCTCTTCTACTGAGGAGGCCTGCTCGCTGGCCGACTGTGACAGCGACTGGGCCGTGGCACTGACCTGGTTGGCTGCACCCGTGAGCGCATCGGCAGCGGCGCGCACTTCCTCGATGATCGAGGCGAGCTTCTCGCAGCTGGTGTTGGCATCGTTCTTGACCTGATCGAACACGCCCTGGGCATCACGGGTGATGCGCTGGGTCAGATCGCCATTGGCCAGGCTCGAGAACATGCGACCCACATCTTCAATGATGCTGGCCAGGGCCTCGCTGGTTGCATTGGCATCGGTCTTGACCTGACCGAAGGTGCCCGAATAGTCGTTGGTGATGCGCTGCGAGAGATCACCCTCAGCCAGGGCACCAAACACCCGGCCCACGTCGCTGAAGATGACCGCGGTGGTTTCCATCAGGGCATTGACGCCTGCGCAGAGTTCGGCGATCGGGCCGTTCATGCCTTCGGTATCGATGCGCTGCGAGAGGTCACCCTGCTGCGCGGCTCGGGCCACGATGCGGGCCTGCTCGACCGCACCCTTGAGCATGTCGTTGGCCTTGACTTCGGCGGTGACGTCGGTGGCGATCTTGACGATCTTGACCACTCGGCCCATTTCGTCGCTCACCGGTGCGTAGACCGCCTGGATGTAGATATCGCGGCCATCCTTGGCGACGCGCTTGAACGTGTCGTTGAAGGCCTTGCCCGCGTTCAGATCGCGCCAGAACTGGGCATACGCTTCGGTGGTACTGAAAGACGACTCAACGAACTGGCGGTGGTGCTTGCCCTGGATTTCCTCGAGGCTGTAGCCCAGCACTTTCAGGAAATTCTCGTTAGCCGTAATGACGTGGCCACCGAGATCGAACTCGATGTAGGCATAGGAGCGGTTGATCGCATTGAGAATGCCGCGGGCGTTATGGCGCTCGAGCTCAGCCTCGGTGATGTCGTAACGCACGCCCAGGTATTTCATCGGCTTGCCGTTGTCACCCAGAATCGGAGCGATCACGGCATCCACGTAATAGGGTGTGCCGTCCTTGGCGCGGTTCTTCACCACACCCCGGAAGATGTCGCCACGACCAATGGTCTGCCACATCTGCTTGAACACGTCCTTGGGCATGTCGGGATGCCGGGTGGTGTTGTGGGGGGCGCCCACCAGTTCCTTGCGGCTGTACTTCGACACCTCGAGGAACTTTTCGTTCACGTTGAGGATGTCACCCTTCTTGTCGCCTTCGGACACGATGCTGGTGAGGTTCATGATGTCGGTGCGAACCTTCAGCTCGGACTCGACTTCTTTCAGGCGAGCCTGCATGTCGGCCAGCTGTGACTCGAGCGCAGTGCGGGCCTGGCTCTGTTCATCCAGGCGTGCCTTGAGCGCAGCCTGCTCTTCACGTTGATGAGCGATGGCCTGGTCAGCGGCTTCGAGTTGCTGCCCAGCCACGAGGCGGGCCATCCAGGAGACTTGATTGGAGGTGGTCATGACGGGTTCCTTTCGAGGTGATTCGGGCGACGGGTTGGAGGTTGTTCAGCCAGCAGGGCCAGGGCATTGACATCGAAGATCAGAGCGACTTCGCCATTGCCCAGGATGGAGGAGCCCGACATGCCGCGCAGACTGCGAAAGATGCGGCTGAGGGGTTTGATCACGGTCTGATGCTGACCGAGCAGGGCATCGACCAGCACGCCGTAGCGTTTGGCGCCGGACTGGATGACCACGACGGAGCAGCGGTTGGATTCGGGGGCGTCGAGCTGGTAGAGCGCGCGCAGGCTCACCACCGGCAGCACCTGGCCGCGCAGCTCGATCACGCCGCAGCCATTGGCGTCGAGCTCCTGATCGGCTCGGCGGTTCTCGACCACTTCGACCACCGTCTCGAGTGGGAAGATGAACTTGGAGTCGGCCACGTTCACCAGGAAGCCATCGATGATGGCCAGAGTGAGCGGCAGGCGGACCTCGATCGTGGTGCCCTGGCCTTCGACGCTTTGAATATCGATGCGACCGCGCAGACCCTGAATGTTGCGTCGAACCACATCCATGCCCACGCCGCGGCCGGAGAGGTTGGTGACGGTCTCGGCGGTCGAAAAACCGGGTTCGAAGATCAGGGCGAAGATCTCTGCGTCGGTGGGCGTCACGCCCGCAGCGACCAGGCCGCGCTCACGCGCACGGGCCAGAAC
>JBKCEY010000470.1:0-720 GCA_046304115.1 Burkholderiales bacterium
TTGGCGCCTTGTCGCGTCTGGCCTGTCTGTTGCCTGTGGCAGGCCTGATGGTTCTCGGCAGCCTGCTGCTGACGCTGCCCCTGCCAACCGCATGGGCTCAGAAGCCCGAGGCGGGCGTGCTCAACCTCTACTCGGCCCGCCACTATCAGACCGATGAGCAGCTCTACTCGGACTTCACTGCGCAGACGGGCATCCGCATCAACCGGATCGAAGCGGGCGATGAGGCCCTGCTCGAGCGCCTGCGAAGCGAGGGGACGCGCTCGCCCGCGGATGTCCTGTTGCTGGTTGATGCGGCAAGACTCTGGCGCGCGCAGATTGAGGGCATCTTCCAGCCCGTCAGATCCGACATCCTTGCAAAACGGATCCCCGCCCATCTGCAGGGCAAGGACGATGGCAAAGGGCCGCAGTGGTTCGCGTACTCCACCCGGGCACGGGTTCTGGTGGTCAATCCAGCCCGCATTGACCCCCAGCTTGTACGCAACTACGAGGATCTCGCGCGCCCCGAGCTCAAGGGCAAGGTCTGCACGCGCTCGGCCAATTCGGCCTACATGCTCTCGTTGATCGGGGCGCTCAGCGAACACTGGGGCCTTGATCGGACCGAAACCTGGGCCCGCGCCGTGGTGGCCAACTTCGCGCGCTCGCCGCGAGGCGGCGATACCGATCAGATCAAGGCAGTGGCCAGCGGCGAATGTGCGGTTGCCCTGACCAACACCTACGATC
>JBKCEY010000471.1:0-5333 GCA_046304115.1 Burkholderiales bacterium
GTCATCGGCATCGAGCCGGGCCACGCGCTCATTGAAGTGCATGACGCAGGCGCGCTCGATGCCATGCACGCTGAGCTCGGCGAGTTTGTCGCGAAGGCTTGAGATGCGATGCGGCGGGTTCAGGCCCCGACCTTGGCTGGAAGAGAGGACGGGCGGTGTACCGGTCGGGGCGCCGCTGCCGGGCGGGACGTCGTTTTGGATCCGCGCGAAGAACTCCCTTGGGTGCGGCTCAAAGGTCAGCACGCAGGGCGAAATCCCGAGCCGGCCCGCAGCCTGCACGACCTCGTGAAGCAGCGCCTGATGCCCGCGATGCACTCCATCGAAATTGCCGATGGTGAGCGCACAGGGCGTGCGACGCGCGGGGGGCGGAAGATTGCGGAAAACCTGCATGGATGCCGAAAAAGTCGAACCCGGCATCATAAATCAAGCAGGCTCACGATCCTTCAGGAAGCGCTCGATGTGGCCAGCCCGGTGCTAACATCGGCGGCTTGAAACGGATCGCCATACTCTTCTCCGGCCAGGGCAGTCACATGCGCAATCTGGCCCTGGCCTGCGCGCAGGGCCGATTGCCGGCCCAGATTGCGGCCGTGGTGTGCAACAACCCCGATGCGCCCGGGCTCGAACATGCCCGCGAGCTCGGCCTGCCGCTGCAGGTGCTCGCGCATCGCGATTTTGCAGACCGTGATCGGTTTGATGAGGCGCTGGCCACTCATCTGCTGGGCGTGCAGCCCGATCTGGTGGTGCTGGCGGGCTTCATGCGCATTCTCACGCCTGCCTTTGTGCGCCGCTTTGCGGGGCGCCTGGTCAATATCCATCCCTCGCTGCTGCCGGCCTTTCCGGGGGTCAATACCCATGCCCGTGCGCTGGAGTCGGGCGTGCGGCTGCATGGCGCCACGGTGCATCTGGTGACCGAAGCGCTCGATCATGGGCCCATCCTGGCGCAGGCGGCGCTCCCCGTGCAGCCCGATGACGACGCTGCGAGCCTTGCAGCCCGCGTGCTGCAGGCCGAGCATGTCGTGTATCCGCAGGCGATTCGCTGGCTGCTCGAAGACCGTGTGCAGGTGCACGAGGGTCGGGCCCAGATCGAAGGCATCGAAGCCGCGCAACGCCTCATCCTGTGGGGCTTTGAGGCTGATTCGCCCAGCCTTGCTCACTCCTCCTCCTGGTCGACCGATCGGGCCTACCGGCATTCCGCATGAAACGATCGACCCCTCAGAACAGACCTTCCCGCAGCAATGCCAGCGGGAGCCGCCCGGCGCGAGGCGCTTCCGGCGGTGGCCGCTCGGCGCGCGGTGCCGACGGTCCTCAGCCGATGGCGCTGCTGGCCCATGTCTATGCCGCACTGCAGGAGGTGCTCAAGCTGGAGGGCCCGGCCGATTCGAGCCTGCGACGGCACTTCAAGGCGCATGCCAAGCTCGGTCGGCGCGACCGGGGTCTGATCGCCGAGACCGTGTTCGATGTGTTGCGCAACCGGCGTCTGTATGGCCATTGGGCGCAATCGCTGCTCGGGCCGCTCACCCATCGGCTGGCCAATCTCTCTTTGGCCCGGCGTCTCGATCTTCCTGCGCTGGCTGCTCTAGGCCTGCAGGAGCACAGTGAGATGCTGCAGGGTCTGGTGCAGTCCCCCACCACAGGGCTGCCCCCGGCCTTGCGCCTGAGCCAGCCCGACTGGCTCTACGCGGGGTTGCAGGAGAGTCTGGCGCGTGCCATGACCCCGGCGCAGAGCGTTTCGGCCGAGATCGACCCGACGCCTTCCGAAACAACAGTGTCGGATTCCGCGATGTCTTGCGCTGCCGCTGTCGATGCCCTGGGCAGCGCCCTGCTGGAGCCGGCCTCGCTGGATCTTCGGGTCAATCTGCTGAAGTCCGATCTCGAGACAGTACTCAAGGCCCTGGCACAGGAAGAGATCGAGGCCTGGCCTTTGCCCGAAGTGCCCACGGCCATTCGCGTGCGGGGCAAGCCGGCCATCGAGCGCATGGTCGCTTTTGATGACGGCTGGTTCGAGGTTCAGGATGTGGGCAGTCAGGCGCTGGTGGCCTTTTGCGGGGTCAAGCGGGGTCAGACCGTGGTCGACTTCTGTGCGGGCGCGGGTGGCAAGACCCTGGCCATGGCAGCCCAGATGCGAAACCGCGGCCAGATTTTTGCCTGCGACACCTCCATGGCCCGACTGACCCGCATGAAACCCCGCCTGGTGCGCTCAGGCGCCACCAACATCCAGCCTTTTGCGCTGGAGAGCGAGGGCGACGCTCGGCTGGGCCGTCTGGCGGGGAGAGCCGATCGGGTGCTGGTCGATGCGCCCTGCAGTGGCACCGGCACGCTGCGGCGCAACCCCGAGATCAAGTGGCGTCTGGCTGAGAGCGATATCGCCGAACTCGCGCTCAAGCAGGGCCGCATCCTTGCTGCTGCCGCCCGCCTGGTCAAGCCCGGTGGCATGCTGATCTATGCCACCTGCAGTCTGCTCACCGCCGAAAACGACGCAGTCGCGCTGGCCTTTGCCCAGACCCATCCGGGCTTTGAGGCGGCGGGCGTCATGCGCCTGCTGCCCGGACTGCCCGCTCACTCCGGGACCACGAAGGGCCCGACCGTAATCCCGGATGATCAGAACGGAATCCCGGATGATGAGCATGGAATCCCGGCTGCCCGGAGCGGATTCCCGGATGATCAGGACGCAGGCGCTTCGGCCTCGGCGGCAGCACCCGCAGCCGCCTTCACACCCGGCCCACAGGGCGATGGTTTTTTTGCTGCCCGATGGATCCGAAAGGCCTGATCCCACAGGTTCAGGACTACAATCAGGCGTCTGTTACAGGGAGTTCGCAACGTGCTTGAATCTTCCGCCGTCCAGGCGGTGCTTGGTTTTATCAGCAACGGTCTGCTCGATGCCTCGGGCTGGCAGATGGTTGTCTACACCCTGATCACCACGCACATCACCATCGCTGCGGTGACCATCTATCTGCATCGCTGCCAGGCCCATCGGGCGCTGGATCTGCATCCGATCGTTTCGCATTTCTTTCGCTTCTGGCTGTGGCTCATGACCGGCATGGTCACCAAGGAGTGGGCTGCCATCCATCGCAAGCATCACGCCAAGTGCGAATCCACCGAAGACCCGCACAGCCCGGTCACGCGCGGCATTCGCAAGGTGCTGCTTGAGGGCACCGAGCTCTATCGTGAAGAAGCCAAAAACGCCGAGACCATGGTCAAGTATGGCCACGGCACACCCGATGACTGGATCGAGCGCAGGCTCTACACCCGCTTCAGCACGGTGGGCGTCTATCTCACGCTTGCCATCGATGTGCTGATGTTCGGTGCGATCGGCCTGACCATCTTTGCGGTTCAGATGCTCTGGATCCCGATCCTGGCCGCCGGCGTGATCAATGGCATTGGTCACTTCTGGGGCTACCGCAACTTCGACAGCCCTGATGCCAGCCGCAATGTGCTGCCCTGGGGCATCCTGATCGGCGGCGAAGAACTGCACAACAACCATCACTCGTTTGCCACCTCGGCTCGGCTGTCCAATCGCTGGTACGAGTTCGATATTGGCTGGATGTACATCTGCATCATGCAGTCCGTGGGGCTGGCCAAGGTTCGCAAGGTGGCCCCGGTGCCGCGTCTGACCAAGCCCCGTGCGGCTGTTGATCAGCACACTCTGCAGGCCGTGATTGCGCATCGCTACGATCTGATGGCTGCTTACGGCCGCTCGCTTGCGCGCACCTGCAGCGACGAAATCGCTCGACTGCGCGCGGTTCAGCCTGCCCAGGCGAGCCTCATCCAGGCGGCGCAGCGCTGGCTGCATCTCGATGCCTCGCGCTGGAGTGCTCAGGATCGTGCCTCGGCCGGCGAGGTGTTTGCGGCGTCATCGGCCATCCACAAGGTGGTCGAGATGCGGGCCGAACTCGCCTCGACCTGGGAGCGCTCCAACGCCACGGCCGAGCAGTTGCTTGCGCATCTGCAAGACTGGTGTCGTCGTGCCGAAGGCAGTGGTGTGGCGGCTCTGCAGGAAATGGCGCTGCGGCTGCGCCGATATCAGGCGGCCTGACCCAGACGTCCTGACCCAGGCGGGCAGCCCCAGACTGGCCGACCCAGGCGGAAGGACGCAGACGTCCTTCCGGACGTCCTGTACAGGCTGAGCCAAAAAAAATCGCCGCCGGCCTCAGCCTCAACAAAAAACCCCTGCTCGATGGCAGGGGTTTTTTTTGGCTCTACCCGAAGGCAGATCAGGCGACCGCGATCACTTGATCTTGGTTTCCTTGTAGGCCACGTGCTTGCGGGCCACCGGATCGAACTTCTTGATCTCGATCTTTTCGGGCTTGGTCTTCTTGTTTTTGGTGGTGGTGTAGAAGTGACCGGTGCCGGCGGTGGATTCGAGCTTGATCTTGTCACGCATGATGAGGGCTCCTCAGGCTCGTGAAATCACAGATGACCCTGGGCGCGCAGGTCGGCGAGGACCACGTCGATGCCCAGTTTGTCGATGGTACGAAGGCCGGCGTTGCTGACACGCAGGCGCACCCAGCGGTTCTCGCTCTCGACCCAGAACCGACGATATTGAAGGTTGGGCAGAAAACGACGCTTGGTCTTGTTGTTGGCGTGGGAGACGTTGTTACCAACCATCGGCCCTTTGCCAGTCACACGGCAGACTTTGGCCATGGCGAACTCCTGATCACGGAAAGCCTGCGATGATAGCCGAGGCAGGTGGATTTGATCAAGTCGAGGTCAAGCGCTCAGAGCAACCCCGACTGGGCAAACGAAAAATGCCCGCCCACACCCACGATGATGTGATCGAGCACCGGGATCTCCAGGCAGCTCAGGGTGTGCTTGAGGGTCTGGGTCACCTGCCGGTCGGCAGCGCTCGGCGTGGTGACCCCGGAGGGATGATTGTGCGCCAGGATCACGCCCGCCGCGTTGCAGGCCAGGGCCCGGCGAGCCACCTCGCGGGGATAGACCGCGGTCTGGCCGAGTGTGCCCATGAAGAGCTCCTCGAGCAGGAGCAGCCGGTTGCGGCTGTCTAGAAACAGCACGCAGAACACTTCGCGCGGCAGGTGGGCCATGCGCAGACCGATGCACTGGGCCACGGCTGTGGGGCAGTCCAGCAGATCGCGCTGGGTGAGGGTTTCGCGCAGGCTGCGGTGCGCGAGTTCAAGCGCGGCAGCCAGAACCTGCTCCGTGCGATCGACAGGGTTGGCGTTGCGCCGCGCACGCTCGGCCAGTCCATGCAGCCCGCCCGCCTGATGCAGGGCGCGCTCGGCTCGCTGTCGCAGACGAGCTCCGGGCGGCCCGGAGCCGCGATGCAGCAACACAGCGAGCAGATCGGCATCGGTGTGAGGGGGGCTGGGCGGGGA